>DAIMIK010000100.1:0-8453 GCA_036722795.1 Acidimicrobiales bacterium
GGGGGTGGATGGGTCATGATCAGGCCGCCGCCCGCGCGGACCAGGGGTCTGCCCCGGTAGAGGTTGAAGAAGTACCCGAGACCCAGGCACGCCACCAGGATGGGGTTGAGGATGGAGTTGACGTTGTAGGGGCTGATGTAGGGCAGGCCCATGGTCAAGATGTCGGTCTGGCCCTCGACGACCACCCCTTGCTGTTCCCACACGTGGTCGGTGGTGATGGCGTGCACGGCCTCCACCTCCCCGGCCTGGACCGAGGACATCCGGTGGGGGGCCTTGACCGAGTGGAAGATCTGGCGGGCGAACCGCGCCGGGGTCCGGTCCAGAGCCTTGGACACCGCCAGGTAGCCCAGCCGGTCCTTCGCCCCCCACTCCCACTCGCGCTTCTGGAGGAAGTTGACGGCCGGGGGGAAGGTGTCGTTGTTGAGGGTGGTCTCGATCTGGAAGACCTTGACCCCGGCGGCGGCGATGAGGCGGCCCATCCGCCAGTTGGCCGAGTGCAGCTCGGACCGGTGCTGGTCCATGAACGACCGGCTCTTCTGCATGGTCTGCGGATTGTGGTGGTGGCGCAGGCTCTTGTAGCTGGCCAGCCCGGTGGCGACGCTCTTGTGGCCACCGTCCATGGCTACCAGGTTGATGTTCACGTAGACCAGCAGGTCGCTCTCCGCGGCGCGCTTGTTGATCTCGACGTCTTCGCCCCGATCGGTCAGGCCCAGGTGGACCAGGGCGTCGGGGTCCTCGGCGTCGTGCTGGGTGAGCAGCCCGTTCGGGGCGAAGGCATCGTAGATCCTGTCGCCGAGGGCGTGGCGCAGCTCCGGCTCGGTCATCCTCCGGTGGAGGGCGAGGGCCACGATGAGGGCGACGTCGTCGACGCCGGCATCGGCGGCCATGTCGAGGACCTGCTCGATGACCAGCTGGCGGATGTCGGGCCGCTCCATGGGGGGGAGCGGCAGGGAGATGTCGTCGAAGGCGATGGTCAGCTTCATGCCCGGACGGAGCACGGCTGGGAGCGGGTCGCTGTCGCCGACCGGATGGCGGAGCGCCGACCGGATGGCGGCGGAGGGGTCCGCCACCGGGTCGATCGGTTCGGGCGCGTAGATCACCCGGCTCCCCTCGGGCAGTCGCTCGAGGCTGAAGCGCTCGCCGTGCCAGAAGAGAGTGGGCGGGGTCGAGCGGTCGACGTCGAGCACGAATCCGGGCCTGGGGCTCATCGGGTGCTTCCTTTCCGGTTGCGAAGATCGAAGGCCACCTTCACCGCGCCCCGTCGTCCGGCGGCCCCGGCGTGGGCGACGGCCTCCTCGTAGCGTTCGAGGGGGTAGGCGGCCGACACCAGCGAGCCGAGCCCGGCAGCGGACACGACGTCGATGGCCAGCTCGAAGCTGCGACGCTCCGGTGCGGCCGGGGGCCCCGCGACCGGGGGAAGTTCGGTGCCGTAGGCGTATGCGCCGACCAGGGTCAGCTCGCGGTGCCAGAGCGGGGCCAGGTCGACCGAGATCTTGCCCGGCATCCCGACCAGCACCACCCGGCCACGGGGCCGGACCATGGCCAGTGCCTGGGTCAGCGATTCCGCGGTGCCCACGCAGTCGAACACGACATCGGCCCCGTTGGTCAGCCGACCGGCCAGTACCAGCGAGCCCACGCGCCGGCGCACGGCCCGTGCCAACTGCTCGGGCGCGACCACCGCGTCGGCACCGAGGCCTTCGGCCAGGGCCTGTTGGTGGGCGTGCTTGGCACCGACCAGGACCGCGCAGTCGGTGCTCGGCCGAACCACCCGGTGCAGCGCGGCCACGGTAGCCAGCCCGAGCGTGCCCGCCCCGATGACGGCCACGACGTCGCCCTCCTCGATGCCGGCGGAGAGCGCCGCATGCACCGCACAGGCGGTGGGCTCGACGATGACCGCGTCCTCGTCGGAGAAGGCGTCGGGGACGGCGTGCACCTGTGAGGAGTGGGCCACCAGGCCGGCGGTGGACCATCCACCACCGGTGTCGGCACAGAAGCCGGTCTGCAGCCCGGGGGCCAGGTCGCCGAAGGCGATGTTGCCGCACAGGCCGGTGTGGCCCAGCGCGCACTGGGGGCAGGGGGGCTGGATGTGACGCGGGGCACAGCCCAGTACCGGTTCGATCACGGCGCGGGTGCCAGGTGCGAGCACCCGCCCCGCGTGGTCGGTGCCGCCATCGTCGAGGATGCCCGCCACCTCGTGGCCGGGCACGAACGGGAAGCTCACCAGGTCCTCGAAGTAGCGGGAGCTCCGCCCGTCCAGGGTGGCCAGGTCGGAGCCGCAGATACCCGACAGCAGGGGCCGCAGGTGGAACCAGCCCTCGCCCGGCGGCTCGGGTGGCTCGCAGTCGAGCAGCTGCAGCGGGCCGACGCCCGCGCCCCTCCCCGAACCGAACATCGACGCCACCCGCGAGGCGGCATAGCGGGGGAGATTCCGCTCGAAGACCAGCGCCTTCACCGTTGGCCCCCACCGGTGGTCCGCCGGGCCGCACCGGACAGGGCCGCCGCGCTGGTGCGTCCCCGCTGGAGCGAGCCCCGCCGGTCGACAGGTCCGAGGGGCAGCAGCGGCTGCGCCCCGCCATCGGCCTTGTGCCAGTTCTCCACGTGCCATCCGCGCCGTCGGGCGATGGCGGCCAGCTTGGCCTCGGGGTTCACCGCCACCGGGAAGCCCACCGCCTCGAGCATGGGCAGGTCGCTGGCCGAGTCGGCGTAGGCCATCGACTCCTCGAGCTTGAGCCCCTCGGCATCCGCGTAGTCGGCCAGCACGAGGGCCCGGGCCTCGCCGATGGGCGGCAGTACGTCGAGTCGTCCGGTGAACTTGCCGTCGGCCTCGCCCAGACGGGCACAGACGATGTCGTCGAAGAGCGGGCGGAGGGGTTCGACCACCAGATCGAGGGCCCCGGTGATGAGGATGGTGCGGTGCCCGAGTGCCCGGTGCTCTCGGACCCGGGCGATGCCGGCAGGGAACGACTTGGCCAGCAGCAGGTGGTGGAAGAGCTCCCACCCGTCGTCGCGCAGCCGGTCGACCGGGGCTCCCTCGTAGCGCCGGTAGAAGGAACGCAGGAAGTCCCCGCGGTCGCGACGGTCGAGGGCGAGCAGTGAGGGCGCCTCCCGCATCAGATCGGCCACGAACGCGGCCCGCTCGCCGGCAGGGAGGTGACGAGACGCCAACCAGGCGTACGAGTCGACCACGTTGGAGGCAACGAGGGTGTTCTCGAGGTCGAACGCCGCCAGGTGCCGGTCCGGGGAGAGGATGGCCTTGCGGGCCCGGTCGGCGCGGTTGGGCTTGATGGACTTCCCGGGCGTGGTGCGCACCCGGGCGTGCTCGATGATCGACGGCAGGTGGATGTCGCGGACATAGGAGTCCCAGTCCACCGCGGCGGGATCGAGGCAGAAGGCCTGGCGGTCGTCGGCGTCCATCCGGTCCCACAGGGCCAGCAGTCGGTCCACGCGGTAGAGGGCCTCGGTCTCGGTGTATGCGCCGTAGAGCTCGACATAACCGAGGGCCCGGTCGGCCAGGAGGTGCTGCTCCTCGAGGGCGGCCATCCACTGGGCCTGGCGCCCGCGGATGGGCAGGGAGCCCACCACCTTCTCCGCCAGGTCCATGGCCCGGCTGGCCCGAGTGAGCTGGCGCTGTACCCGGCCCCGTCCGGGGAGCGACCATGCCGGCACCACGATGGGTTGGCCGTCGCTGTCATAGAGCGGGTGCTCGGTGAACCACTCCGTGACCAGCTCGACCAGGCGCCCGTAACGGAACGGGTTCCGGACCCCGGAGGCGACGTGGTACACCGTCGGGCCCTGGTGGTTCTCGGGTGCGTCGATGAGGCTCTCGCCGGCGATGGCGATGATGGCGGCCACCACCAGGTCGACCGGGATGACGTCGGTGATCCCTTCGGGCACACCGGGGAACTCCCGCAGCAGGCCTCGGGCGTAGGAGATGATGATCGGCTCCGCCATGCGGAAGCCGCGGATCCAGCCCGGGCGGGGCTCGGCGAGCGCCGACTCGATGATCGACGGCCTGACGATGGTAATGGGGAGGGCGTCCCCGAACTGCGAGACGAGTGCCCGCTCGCCCAGTGCCTTCGTATAGGGATAGGCGTCGGGCCACCCGAGCGACTGGGCGCGGGCCTTGCCCACCTCGACCATCTGCTTCTTCACCCAGTCCTCGCGGAGTCGTTCCGCCCGCTCGGCCAGCAGGTGCAGGCCGGCGCCTCCCAGCTCCCCGCGGGCTTCCTTGTTGAACCGGGCCAGGCGCGCCGGGCGGCGGGACTCGGCCTCGGAGTCGCCGCGCTGGCGGCGGGCGGCCTCGACCTCGATGCGCCAGTCCACCTCGACGCTGAAGGGGTTGGCGTCCAGCAGCTCCTCTTTGGCCTCGCCCTGGTGGGTGCCGGCCACGTAGGCGGTGGAGACCGGGATCAAGTGGACCGGTCCCCGGCGGCCTTCCTGCTCGGCGAGATGCCTGGCGGCCACGGTGGCCGCCGCCACCCGCGAGGGCCCGAGGAGGTTGACCTCGACGGCGGCGTCGAGGGGCGAGTCGAAGCTGACCGAGGCCGCCGCGTGGACCACGATGTCGCACTCCGACAGCTTGCGGATCCCGTCGTCGTCAAGGCCGAGGCCGTCGGTACCCACGTCGCCGGCGACCGCCGAGACCCGCGAGACCACGTCGGCCTCGAACCGATCCGCGTACTCCTGGCGGAGCCGGTCGAAGCAGTCGTTCTTCACGATCTCCTTGGTGGCCCGTTGCATGGGGGTGGCTCGGCGGCCGGGTCGGATGAGGAGGACGACCTCGCTGTCGGGGATGGACCGCAGGAGGCGTTCGACCAGGGCGGTCCCCAAGAAGCCGGTGGCACCGGTGATGAAGAAGCGCTTGCCGGCCAGGGCATCGCGGACGCGGGTCACGGGATCTGTCTACCATATGGTAAGTGACCGAGTCGAGGATGACAGGGCCAGCATCGGGAGGGCGTGATCGCAGTCGGCCACGTCCGGTGCGTGCGGGCGGTCGGCCGGGGCCCCACGGCGCCAGCACCTCCGAACGCATCCTCGATGCAGCCCTCGTCTCGTTCGCCACCCGCGGCTACGAGGCATCGTCGCTCGACGCACTGGCCCAGGGCCTCGAGGTTCGCAAGCAGACCATCCTCTACTGGTTTCCGTCCAAGGAGGTCCTCCTCGAGGCGGTCATCGATCGCAGCGCCATCGAACTGTCGGCTGCGTTGGAGGAGTCGCTGGCCACGGCCGGAAGCGGCTGGGCGCGGGTGGAAGCGGTGGTCCGTTCCGTGTTCCGGCTGGCGGCCAGGCGACCCGAGCTCGTCGGGCTGGTGCGTGAGATGGGCCGGTTGGGTACCCCGGCGGCCACCCGCTTCGTCACTGCGCTCGACCCGTTGGTCAGACGCGCCTCGGAGTTCCTCGAGGCGGAGATGGACGCTGGGCACATGCGCCGGCACGAGCCCCGACTGCTGCTGCTGGCCATCTACTCCACGGTGATCGGAATGTTGACCGAGGTGGAGGTGCTCCGTGCCTTCGGGGAGGAACCGACCGCCCGCTCACTGGTGCGGCGTCGCAACGAGATACTCGAGTTGTTGCGCTCGGCCCTGGTCACCGACGCGGGCTGACAATCGGTCAGTCGCCGGCCTTGGCCGCCCGGCGCTCACGCCACGACGGCTTGGGCGGGGGCGGCGCAGGGGGCGCGGGCCGCTTGGGCGTGTAGCGCTTGTTGGCCTCCGGCGTGGCCGGTCCCTTCTTGGTGCGCCCCTTCGTCTCGGCCTTGCCGGTGGCCCTCGCCGCCGTTGACCGGGTGGCCGAGGCGGTGCGTGCGGATCCGCTGGCATTGGCGGCCCGAGCGTTGGCGGCCGCCTCCTTCTGGACTTTGTAGGAGCGGAAGAGGAGCCAGACCGCGAGGGCGACGAACGGGAGCCCGAGGACGAGAGCGGAGTTGCCGAAGGCCAGGAAGGTGAACAGCGAGACGAAGCCGACCAGTGCCCGTCGGCCGATCAAGGTGGTGGCCAACAGCATCGCTGCCGCCACCAGGCTCACCACCAGGGTGGTGACCGGCGCGAACTGGCCTTTGACCGGATGGAAGTGGGCGTTGTTGGTCTCGGTGAGGTAGAGGATCGTTCCGAACAGCGCGGACCCTCCGGCGGCGGCGAAGGAGAAGCGCTTCTCGCGCTCGTCGAGTCGGTCGATGGCCCACTTGGTGGGGATGGCCGCCTTGTCGGGCTGGCTGCCCCGGTCTGGATCCACAGGTCGATTGGCCATCCCGGCAAGGCTACCGGTCCTGACGGTGGGCTCCGGAGCCGGGCCCGGTGTGGTGCCGTTCCGTCTCCGCCCCGCCCCGGCGGCGGGTCACGCCGGCGCGAGCACCAGGCCGAGGCCCGAGTTCTCGTCGGGTGCGAACTCCCAGAGGTCGACGGCGGTGCGGCGTCTACCCATGCGGGCGAGTGGCGAACCGGCAGGCCGGACGCCGGGCAGCCCTGCGGGGTCCTCGACGGTGAGCTCGAGATGGTGGATGCGACCGCTTCGCCCGCCCAGCCAGGCGTGGAGGGGGCCCGTGGCGCCGTCGGCGGGTGTGATCAGCCGCAGCCCGAGCGGGCCTCCCCACTGCACGTCCACCCAGCGCTGGTCGGGGAGCACCTCCTCGTCGACGACTGCGCCGCCGAGCAGGCCGACGAAGAGCGCGGCGGCCGCCTCGAGGTCGGCGACGACATGGGCCACCCACCGGAGGGATGCCGGCGGAACCGGTCCGGAGCCATCGGGCCGTTGGCGGCGCTCGGTCGGGTAGTCCTCGGGTGGGGGACTGACCCAGGGAACCTGCTGCTCGGCCAGTTGGATCACCACCCCGGTGGCCCGCTTCGGGTGGACGAACGCCTCCATCCATTCCGGATCGCTGACGTCGACGCCGATCGGCTCGATTCCGGCCTGCACCACGCGTTCGAGCGCTGCCTCGAGGTCGGGGACCTTGAAGGTGAGGTGATGGGCCCCCGGACCGTGGCGGGTGACGAACCGGTCGAGGAAGTCGTTGACCTCGACGCGGTGGGGCATCAGGACCTCGACCCGTGCGCCGTTGCCGAAGCGGAGCTGGGCAGGGGCGAACCCGGGTCCGGGGCCGCCCGAGTTCCACTCCGCCCCGAGGTCGACCGCGTAACGGGTCCACACGTCCTGCCACCGGGGCACGGCGTGGGCGACATGGTCGAGCACGGTTCCGGCGATGGTTACTCCACTGGTGGAGACAGACTGACTCATGAACACAGACTGCTTCCCGCCGGCTCGGGTTGTCGAAACGGGGATGCCGGCCGTCGGCGGGAAGCGGTTGTGGCCGGACCGCCGGCCCGATACGGTCGAGATCATGGACTTCCGCCGCCAGTCGGTCGTGGGCCTGGCCGAACAGGTGCGCTGCGGCCGGTTGTCCGCCGGCGAGTTGGTCGAGCACGCCCTGTCACGCATCGCGGAGGACAACCCGCGGGTCAATGCCTTCGTGGCCGTCGACGAGGAGCGGGCGCGGGCGGAGGCAGCGGCGGTCGATGCCGCGGTGGCCGCCGGGAAGGACCCCGGTCCGTTGGCCGGCATCCCCATCGGGGTCAAGGACCTCGAGGATGCAGCCGGCTACGTCACCACGCACGGCTCCCTGGCCTTCGCCGACGGTCCGCCGGCAACTGCCGACTCGCGCCTGGTGGCCCGCCTGGTGTCCGCCGGGTGCGTGGTGGTGGGGAAGACGAACACCCCCGAGCTGGGATGGAAGCCCGACACCGATAACCCAGTGTTCGGACCGACGCTCAATCCGTGGAACCTCGACCACACGCCGGGGGGCTCCTCCGGGGGGAGCGCGGCGGCCATCGCCGCCGGCATGGTCCCCCTGGCCACCGGTTCCGACGGCGGAGGCTCGATCCGGATCCCGTCGTCGTGCTGCGGCCTGTCGGGGATGAAGGCCTCGCTCGGCCGGGTTCCGAGCGGGGGCCCGGAGCCGCCCGACTGGCAGCATCTGTCGACCAGGGGCCCGATGGCCCGCAGGCTGTCCGACGTCGTGGCCGCCCTCGATGTCGCGGTCGGGCCGGATCCCACCGACCTCCGGTCCCTGCCCCGCCCGGAGGCGTCGTGGACGGCCGCCCTCGATGGCCCGAGGCCGCCCCGGCGGGTGGCCTGGTCGCCGACGCTCGGCTACGCAGAAGTGGACGCAGAGGTGTTGGACATCTGCCGGCGCGCGGTGGACGTGATGGCGACCCTGGGCACCGAGGTGGTCGAGGTGGACGCCGTGTTCGACGCCGACCCGCTCGACGAGTGGTTGACCCTGTCCGGCGTATACAACCTCCGGACCCACGCCCACCTTCGGGGCACCCCGGCATGGGAGCGGGTCGATCCGGTACTGGCGATGATCATCGACGGAGCGGCGTCGACCAGTGCTCTGGACCTGGTCCGGGCAGAGGATGCGTGCCACCTGCTCAATCTTCGGCTGGTGGATGTGTTCCACG
>DAIMIK010000101.1:0-8449 GCA_036722795.1 Acidimicrobiales bacterium
CAACCAGGCGGGCTTCTCGGTGCGCCGGGTGGAGCCGATCGGCCTGCCGTTGGACGCCCTCGACCTGCGCGGAGCGGGCGGCGGCGTACTCCGCTCGATCGACCACGTGCTGCTGGCCATCTGGCCGACGCTGTTCGGCTATCAGTTCCTGCTGGAGCTGACCCCGGACGACGCCCGACTTGACAGGCCAATCGCGCTGGCCGTCCTCCCCGAAGAAGCCTCGCCACCACACGCTGCCGCGGTGTAGCCGGGCGGCACCGACCGATACGGCCCCCTACCGCCTGCTCAACAGGCTGGCCACCATCCCGTCGAGGATGTCCGCCTCGGACACCAGGCACTCGTCGAACCCGAACCGGGTCATCACCGCGGAGAGGATCATCGCCCCGCCCACGATCACGTCCTCACGGCCCGGGACCATGCCGGCACGGTCGAGGCGTGCCGCCCGGACCTCCTGGGCCAGCGTCCGGTACCAGTCGTAGACCTCGGTGGCGGAAAGCACCGAGTGGTGGACCCGCTCGCGGTCGTACTCCGCCAGTCCGAGGTTGAGCGCGGCAAGCGTGGTCACGGTGCCGGCCAGCCCGACCAACCGGTGGGCGCCCAGGAACCTCGGGTGCTCGGCGATGGCGGACTCCAGGGCCTCGGCGACCATCGCCTCGGCGTCGGCCAGCTCGGTCGGTGTCGGCGGATCGTTCAGCAGGAACCGCTCGGTGACCCGCACGCAGCCGAGTTGCAGGGAGACCGCCACCAACTCTGGATCGTCGGGGTCCGTGCCGGTGACCAACTCCGTCGAGCCGCCGCCGATGTCCAGCACCAGAAACGGGCCCCCGTCGGGCTCGAGGTCGGCAATCGCTCCGGCCAGCGACAGCCGTCCTTCGGCCGACCCCGCCAGCAGCTCTGCGCGGAACCCGGTCGCCTCACCGGCCGCCTCGAGGAACTCGTGGCCGTTCGAGGCGTCCCGTGCCGCTGACGTGGCCGCCAACCTCCCCCGCGCCACTCGGTACCGGTCCATCACCCCTCGGAACTCCCGCAACACCATCAGGCAGCGTTCGACGGCCTCGGGAGCGAGCGCTCCCGTCGAATCCACGCCCTCCCCGAGCCTGGTGATCCGCATCAGACGCTCGATGGGCCTGCCGTCGGCGTCGGCGACCAGCAGGCGGGTGGAGTTGGTGCCACAGTCGATGGCAGCCACCCGACCGTCAGGATCCATCTGTCCTTGCTACCACGGCGGCCATCGGATGACCACCCTTCGGTGGGCGGAGCAACGGTGGCTCGATCACGTCGGGTGGAGGCCGATCTGCTCCGCCGTCCACCGCCCGATCGGGTCATCGGCCCCGGTCAGCCACCAGGCGAGGTGTGCATGGAGGCACTTGACGCCGCGCCTGGTACCGCCGACCCCTCCCGACGGACGCGGGCCGCGGTGGCCGGGGTCGATCAGAGCATCCCGTTCGGCGGCGTACTCCACATGGGCGGCGGCGACCCGGTCGGCATCCACCGCAGCCTCGGCCTGGCGCACACCGCCCCGCGACTCGAGCCTGCTCACCTCCTCGCGCAGATGCGCGTCGACCAGCCAGTAGCGGGTGGGCATGGGCGTGCCGTCGGACAAAAACGGTGCGTTGGCGATCACCGCAGGAGCACCGTCCTCGGCTCGGACCACCACCTCGAACTCCCCCGAGGGCAGGCGCCCCAGCAGCGCGGCCACTGCCTGCAGGTCCGCTTCGCTCGCGCCGTGCCCGCCGGGGTCGGCCGGCGGCGGTGGGGTCACTTCCAGAATTCGAGTGTGTCGGTCACCCGCGACCAGAAGCTCGACGGGCGCGGTGTCGCGATCGACCCTCCCGACGACGGGGTGCCGGCCCTCCCCGATCCCGTCGTCCCGGCAACCCCGGCCGGCGCGGAGGAAGGTGTCGATCCGGAGCTCGCCGGCGCCCGGGGGAGGCCGGGGTCGGGCGACATGTCGGGGGCATTCGACGGTGCCACCAAGGGCTGCAGGCCGGGGTCGCCGGTCACCGTGCGGCCCGGCACGGTGCCGGCGGCGTGTCCCGCCGCCGGCAGGATGTCGTAGAGGGACTGCCCGGGGGACACCAGCTGGTAGTCCAGGCGGGCCAGCCGCTTGATCTCCGCGGTGGAGCTCAACTGGTGCTCCTGTTCTGTCAGCAACCGGTTCTCGTGCTGGAGCTGGGAGAGCTGGGTCCCGGCCGCGGACAGCTGCCCGTGCTGCGACAGGAGGGCGGAGGCCGGAAAGCTGGTGCCGAGCACGACCAGGGCGAAGAGTGCGCCCACCGCCACGGGGACCCGGTTCCGGCGGACCATGTGCGACGTCGGCTTGCGCTTGGCCGCACCGCCGGGCCCAGCCGCCCGGGCCGGCCCCTTGCGGATCCCGATCGACCGCACCGGGCCCGTGCGCCTCGGGGCGGCAGGCCCACGACCGCGGTCCGCCGTCTTGGCCCTCGGTTTCAGCTTGTTCGCCGTCTTGGCCGGCCGTGTCGTCTTGGGGGTCTTGGCCGGCCGTGTCGTCTTGGCCGGCCCCTTCGGCCCCTTCGACGCCTTGGAGCGGGCGTGCAGACGACCGCTCATGGGGCGGCACTCCTCGCCGCCAGGACGTCGCCCCCCCGGAAGGCGGCCGACTCGCCGAGCGTCTCCTCGATGCGCAGGAGCTGGTTGTACTTGGACACCCGGTCCGAACGTGCCGGTGCACCCGTCTTGATCTGGCCGCAGTTGGTGGCCACCGCCAGGTCGGCGATGGTGGTGTCCTCGGTCTCGCCGGACCGGTGCGAGATCACGCACGCATAGGCGGAGCGGGTGGCCAGCGACATGGTCCCCAGGGTCTCGGTGAGCGTGCCGATCTGGTTGAGCTTGATCAGGATGGCGTTGGCCGTGCCGGCGTCGATGCCCCGCCGCAGACGCTCCTCGTTGGTGACAAACAGGTCGTCCCCCACCAGCTGAACCTTCGTGCCCAACCGCTCGGTCAGCGCCGCCCAGCCGTCCCAGTCGTCCTCGGCCATCCCGTCCTCGAGGGACACGATGGGATAGCGCCCGACCAGGTCCTCGTAGTACTCGACCATCTCCGCAGAAGACAGGGTGCGGCCCTCGCCGGCCAGCACGTACCGCCCGTCGGTGAAAAGCTCGCTGGCGGCAGGGTCCATGGCGATGGCGATGTCCTGGCCGGGGACCCGGCCCGCCGACTCGATCGCCTCGACCAGGATCCGTACCGCGTCCTCGTTGGAGGAGAGGTTCGGGGCGAAGCCGCCCTCGTCCCCCACTGCGGTGGACAGGCCGCGCCCCTTGAGCACCCGGGCCAGGGCGTGATAGGTCTCCACGCCCCACCGGAGGGCCTCGGAGAAGGAGGCCGCCCCGACCGGCATGATCATGAACTCCTGCAGGTCGATGGAGTTGTCGGCGTGCACCCCGCCGTTGACCACGTTCATCATGGGGACCGGCAGCACGTGGGCGTCGGGGCCGCCGACGTAGCGGAACAGGGGCAGACCCAGCTCGTCGGCGGCCGCCTTGGCGGTGGCCAGCGACACGCCCAGGATGGCGTTGGCGCCGAGGCGGCCCTTGTTGGGCGTCCCGTCGGCATCGATCATCGCCAGGTCGAGACCCCTCTGGTCGAGTGCGTCGAATCCCTCGAGGATGTCGGCGATCTCGCCGTTCACGTTGGCCACCGCGTCCAGCACGCCCTTGCCCCCGTAGCGTTCGCCGCCGTCACGGAGCTCCACCGCCTCGAACGACCCGGTGGAGGCGCCGGAGGGGACGATGGCCCTGCCGATCGATCCGGAGTCGAGGACGACCTCGACCTCGATGGTGGGGTTGCCACGGGAGTCGAGGACCTCCCGGCCGAATACCTGTTCGATGAAGCTCACTGTGTGCTGTCGCTCCTTCTCGCGGTGTGACAAAAGGTACCACTCGCAACCACCCGGACCTGGGCATTCTCGTCGATCGGAGCGGTGGTCCCCCGGGGCTCAGCCCCGGTCCTCTATCGAGGCCCGGAAGCTCGCGGCGCGGGCCCGCAGCGCGGTCTCCGGGTCCACCCCGAGGCTGCGCGCCACGTTCACCAGCGAGAACAGCACTTCCCCGACCTCGGCCGCGTGATCGGCCTGCCCACCCTCGCCGTCGGTGATCCCCCCCGAACGTGCTCCGGATGCATCCGGGCCGGTGTCGCCGGCACCGGCACCGGCACCGGCGAGCGCGGACACGCCTTCGGCCACCCGGATCGCCTCCTCGGCCACCGTGGGGACCACCATCCCGATGGCGAGTGCCTTGCGCTGCAGTTTGGCGGCCAGGGCGAGCGCCGGCAGGGCGGCCGGGATGCCCTCGGTGACGCTCGCCCGGCCCTTCTCGGCCTTCTTCAGTGCCTCCCAGTTGGCGGCCACCGCCTCGGGCGTGTCCGCCGTCACGTCGCCGAACACGTGGGGATGACGGGAGACCAGCTTGTCGTGGATGCCCCGGGCCACGTCCGCCAGCGTGAAGCGTCCCGCCTCTGCGGCCAGGGTGGCGTGGAAGTAGACCTGGAAGAGGAGGTCGCCCAGTTCCTCCTCCAGGTGGGCCACCGCCCGCTCCTCGGCTCCGGGCTCGACGGCGACCGGGGCCCCCGAGGACGATCCCACCCGATCGGCGGGGTCGCCGGCGGCATCCAGCGCGGCCAGCGCGTCGATGGCCTCGAGCACCTCGTAGCTCTCCTCGAGCAGGTGGCGGGCGAGCGAGCCGTGGGTCTGCTCCCGGTCCCATGGGCACTGCTGGCGCAGCGTGTGCACCAGCTCGTCGAGGTCCATGAGCTCGCGCGCCACCGGGGCGGCCAGGTGCGGGATCCACAACGAGGTCAGGTGGTCCGGAACGAACGAGCGGTCCAGCTCGTCCCACGGCACCTCCCATACCCGCTCGTCGGCCAGTCCCAGATGGTGGAGGACGGTCACCGGTGCCTCGGGCGTCGACTCCACCGACAGCTTGATGTCGGACAGGACCGAGGGGCTCCAGCACTGGGCCACCAGCAGGGGGCCCCGCTCCCCGGCCGCATCGACGCCGAAGGACTCGCCGTCGACCACCCGGACCCCGGTGGCCACCGGGTCCACCCCTATCCGGGCAAAGGCCACGTCGAGGAACGAGACCGACGGGTGCACGACGAGGGCGACCTCGCCACCGGTCACCGCCGGCGCCTCCCGGAGCAGGGCCACGGTGCGCTCGGCCACCATCGGCGAGCCGGGCACCGCGTAGACCACGGCACGCTCTCGGGTCGCCGCGGCCAGCAGGTCGTCGACGATGGCCCGGTAGACCTCCTCGAAGGTGTCACACCGCTCGTAGTGGCAGTCGAACGAGCGGGCAGGGGGAACGCCGGCCACCGCCGGGTGCCGGGCGGTCCGGAGGAAGAGTGCGGAGGCCCCCGCCATGAGCACCAGGGCTTCGGCGGTGATCAACTCGGGCCCGGCCGGTCCGAGCCCGACCACGTCGATCCGAGGGGGGTGAACCGGCTGTCGGGCCGTCATGCCGGGAGGCGCACCGGGCGGTTCAGCCGCCGCCGGTGGTGCCGGCGGTGCCCGAGGTGCCCGACGTGCCTCCGCTGCCCGCACCGCTCACGCCGAGCGACGAGGTGGCGGAGCCGGACGACCCCCCCGAGACCGAGGCCAGCAGGTACTGGGGCGGCGGGGCCACCGGGGCCACGACGGTCAGCGCCTTCCACGTCCCGTACTGCGGGTTGATCGACACGTCCGAGTGACGGGCGAAGGACACCACCGCCTTGCTCACCCGGTTCACGTTCGAGGTGGCCTGCAGCAGCTCGCGACGGATCACGGAGGTGGCGGCCGACAGTGGCTCGACCGACTGGCTGGTCACCTCGTAGATGATCCACTGGCCGCTGTTGGTGTCCTGCACCGGTGCCAGGGGCGCTCCCACGGTGACCGTCTGGAGCTGCAGGGCCTGCTTCACCTGTGCCTGGGTGTAGTTGCACCCGAGGACGCCGCCGTTGGCCGCGGTCTGGGAATCGAGCGAGCTGGCCTTGGCCACCGTGGCGAACGAGGCCCCTCCCTTCAGCTGGGCCACGATCTGGTTGGCGTGGGCCTGGGTGTCGGTGGCGATGACGCTCACACAGGCGGCCGTGAACTGGGGCGCGTTGCGGAGGTAGTAGCCGAACACCGCGCTGTTCGAGAGATCGGCGCCCTGCGCCAGCAGCTTTTCGTCCACCGCCTGGTTGCGGACCTGGCGTGCCGCCACGTCGGCGGGGAGGCCGGCCAGCAACTGGGCACCGGTGATGTTCGCCCCGCCGGCCAGCTGGCAGTACGACGTCGTCCCCGACGTCCCCGACTGCTGCACCGCGGCGCTGATCTCCCCGTCGAGCGTCGCCTCGAAGTCGGACTTGGCCGTCGCCAGGTCCGAGGATGAGACGGTGATTCCCCTGGCGGCGGCGTACTGCCCGGCCAGGAGGTCGCCCACCTGGTTGTCGAGCACGGCGTCGGCGAAGGCCACCGTGTAGGTGCCCGGGCCCCCGGCTCCCTCGCCGGAGTAGCTGGTGAGCTGGGGGTTCTCCAGCTGGAGGAGGCAGGCGCCGGCCACCGTGCTCTCGAGGACCTTGAGCTGGGAGTTGAGGGTGGTCACCGAGATCGCCGCACCGTTGGCCGACGCCGCCGAGGGGGTCACGTCGCAGGCGGAGGCCAGGGCGCCCGCGGCGAGCACGACGAGAGCGGTGACCGTGCCGGGAAGGAGACGCTTCACGGCGGCGATGCTACCGGGTGCAGGCACGGTGCCGGCTTCGGCTGCTTCGGCCGGTCCGGCTGCTCGGATGTCCCTGCGGCCCTGGCGTGCCCGAGGCCGACGAGCCGATCGCCCGGCTATCCGTCGGCGGGCAACAGCTCGCCGAGGAGCGCCACCAGGCCGGGGGCGTACCCCCCTCCCGTCGTCGGGGGGGCCATCGGGATCAGCAGCCGATGGAGGTCGGGCTGGTAGGTGGCACCGGAGGCCACCCGCCGCAGCCGGACCTCCGCCGAGGCCGGCAGCGTGATCGGCGACATCTTGACAGTGGACCGGGCGCCCGGGCCCCCGGCGACCCCCCCGGCGCCGCCCCGGCGGGGGACGGCGACGGCCAGGTCGGTGATCCCCAAGCGCAGGCACTCGACCCGCAGGCGGGCCACGTCGAGCAGGGCCGCGGCCGGCGCCGGCAACGGCCCGAACCGGTCCTCCCACTCCGTGCGCACGTCCTCGATCTCCTCGACGGTTCGCACCCCGGTCAACCGCCGGTAGGCCTCGAGGCGGACGTCCTCGGCCGCCACGTAGGTCGCCGGGAGGTGGGCGGCGTCCGGGAGGTCGAGCGAGAGGTCCACAACCTGCGGCCGGGGCTCGCCCTTCAACTCCGAGACCGCCTCGGACACCATCTGCACGTAGAGGTCGTAGCCGATGGCGGCGATGTGGCCGGTCTGGTCGCGCCCGAGCAGATTGCCCGCCCCCCGGATCTGGAGGTCACGCAACGCGATCTTGAAGCCCGATCCCAGCTCGGTGTGGTCACCGATGGTGCGGAGCCGCTCGTAGGCCTGCTCGGTGAGCACCCGGTCGACCGGGTGGAAGAGGTAGGCATAGGCCCGCTGGCCGGCCCGGCCGACCCGGCCGCGCAGCTGGTGGAGCTGCCCCAGCCCCAACAGGTCGGCCCGGTCCACCACCAGGGTGTTGACCGTCGGCATGTCGATCCCCGACTCGATGATGGTCGTGCACACCAGCACGTCGTAGGCGCCCTCCCAGAAGTCGAACACCACCTTCTCCAGCGTCCCCTCGTCCATCTGGCCGTGGGCCACTGCGACCCGCGCCTCAGGGGCCATTCCCCGGACGCGTGTAGCGACCGCATCGATGTCCTGGACCCGGTTGTGCACGTAGAAGACCTGGCCCTCGCGCAGCATCTCGCGGCGGATGGCCTCCGAGGCGGCCGCCTCCTCGAACTCGCCCACGTGGGTCAGGATCGGCCGCCGGGCGGCCGGCGGGGTGTTGACCATCGACAGGTCGCGGATGCCGGTGAGGGCCATCTCGAGGGTGCGCGGGATGGGGCTGGCGGTGAGGGTGAGGACGTCGACGCCGTCGGCCATGGCCTTGATCGACTCCTTGTGGCTGACCCCGAAACGCTGCTCCTCGTCCACCACCAGCAGCCCGAGCTTCTTGAAGGCGACGTCCTCCCCGAGCAGCCGGTGGGTCCCCACCACCACGTCCACCGAACCGTCGGCCAGGCCGTTCAGCACCGCCTTCGCCTGGGCCGTGGTCAGGAAGCGGCTGAGCAGCTCCACCTTGAGGGGAAACGGCGCGTACCGGTCGGCGAAGGTCTGGACGTGCTGGCTCGCCAGCAGCGTGGTGGGCACGAGGACGGCAGCCTGGTACCCGTCCTGGACCGCCTTGAACACCGCCCGGATGGCCACCTCGGTCTTGCCGAACCCGACGTCGCCGCAGACCAGCCGGTCCATGGGCTGGGGCCGCTCCATGTCGGCCTTGA
>DAIMIK010000102.1:0-8436 GCA_036722795.1 Acidimicrobiales bacterium
GGCCTCGACCGGCGGAACCCAGCGCCGACAGTGAGCGGGGCCGCTCCGTCCCCGCTGTCGATCACCGGCACGATGTCGAACTCGAGCCACGCCGCGATCTCCGAGACCGGGTCGGGCCCACCCGGTCGGCGACCGGTGATCGTCGTAACCCGAATCAGTCGTCGGCAGCCATCCCGACCGCAATCGCCTCGTTGATGTTGCGGCGATTTGCGTCCATCTCCTCGGCGACCGACTCGTCTTCGGCCATCACGGCATCGAGATCCGTGGACTCGTAGCCGATCACTCCCATATCGGCAAAGGTCTGGCGCATCTTCGGGCCCCACAGGCCGATGTCCTTGAGCGTCGGGACGATCCTGGTGAACAACAGGCTGCGAAACATCCTCTGGCTCTCACTGGTATCGACATGCTCGATGCAGGCCTCGGTGTCGTAGTCGAGGCGCTCCCACAGCTCATTGGCAAGGAAGCGATCGCGCATCCGGTAGCACGCATCGGCGCAGAACTCCTCGCGCTCGTCACGTTCGGCCTGCGTCAGCTGTGGGTAGTAGTCACGCAATGCCAGGCGACCGAACATCACGTGCCGCGCTTCGTCCTGCATGACATAGGCGTTGACGGCCTTCCCCAACGGGTCACCCGCGGTGTTGCGGATCAATCCGAAGGCAGCGAGGGCCAGTCCCTCGATCAGGACCTGCATGCCCAGGTAGGTCATGTCCCAGCGCGAATCCCGAAGGACGTCGTCGAGCAGCGACTTGAGATTGTCGTTGATCGGGTAGGCCATCTCGATCTTGTCGAGGTAGCGGGAGTAGGTCTCGACGTGTCGTGCCTCGTCCATCACCTGGGTGGCGGCGTAGTACTTGGAGTCGATGTCGGGCACGGTCTGCACGATCTTCGCCGTGCAGATGAGCGCACCCTGCTCGCCGTGGAGGAACTGGCTGAACTGCCAGGCGACCATGTTGCGCCGCAGGTTGCCGCGCTCGTCGTCGTTCAGCTTGTCCCACATCGGCGTGCCGAAGATGGGCACGAGTTCGTCGGGCACCTGCAACGGGTTCTCGGGATCGGGGTCGTGGGACCAGTCGATCCGCTCGCTGGCATCCCACTGCTTCTTCTTGCCCTTGTCGTAGAGATTGATCAGCTTGTCGCGGCCGTTGTCGTACTCCCAGGTGAACCGGGCCGTCCCCGAGTGGTCGCCCGTCTGCCATCCGGTCTTCTCCACCGGCAACTGATACACCTTCGTGGTCATGCTGAGTTCCCCCGATCGACCCCCCTGCTTCCCAAGTGTGGGTGAGTGACCGTATCCTGTCAATCATCGGCGTTGGGCGGGGCGGGGCGGGTGATGCGCCGGACCGGGGTGCCCGGTGGCCGCTCACACCAGTTCGAAGGAAGTGTTGCCCACCCTGGCCTTGGCGCCGATCAGCTCGTGGGAGACCGCGTGCCGGGCCAGGTCGGCGTCCTCGCTGATGGCGACGCACCGTCGGCCGTCGGCCGTGTCGCACAGGGCCACCGTCCGGTGCGGATCCATCCCCTGGTACGTGACCGTGTAGGTGGCTACCGTGGCGGCACCGTCGTACCCGTCGAGTGCCTCGACCACGTCGACCACCTCGGTGACCGACTCCGCCTCGTAGGCCAGGTCGGCCAGCAACGGCGGTCGGCCGTCGGGCACGGCGGACCACACGCCGATGCCGGGCTTGGTCAGGAGCCCGCTGACGGTGGTCACGAGCCCGAGCGAGCCGGGGTCGGCCCGCACGGTCGGGAGTACCGCAGCCATGGATTGGAGGACGAAGTTGTTGAACGGCCCACCGGCGAAGGCCATCCCCCCGGTGACCGTGGGGGTCGCCTCGAGATCGAGCTCGAGGGAGCGCTGCTGCACCCGGACCGCCGCCGGAAAGCAGCTGTAGACCTCGGTGGTCTCCACCTCGGCCAACGGCCGACCGAGCCGTCCGGCAGCGGCCTCCCCCAGGACGCCCATGGCCGGCCACGAGTGCAGCCTCCGCCGACGCAGCAGGGAGACGGCGTGACCAGACTCGACACCCACCAGGGGGAACACCCAACGATCGGTGGACACCCCCAGGTCCCGTGCCGCACCCACCGAACAGAACACCAGCGCCGCCGCCTGGTTGACCGTCCACTGGGCCGCATGCCACTTGTTGTAGGGGAACGCCAACGGGCGGTTCGACGGCGAAGGGGTGTCGATCTCCCGGGCGTCCATCGGATCGGCGAACGCGGCCAACGGATTGGCTCCGGCAACCCGATTGCAGCGGGCCCACAGATCGGCGATCTCGGTGCGGTGCTCCGCCAGCGTCCGACCCTCCGCCGCCCGCAGGGCGTTGTCGATCATGGCGTACTGCTGGACGGGGTCCCACAGCCGGTGCGCGATCTCCAACGGCTCGATCAGGGGGCCGGCGCGCCGGTGCACCACATCGGGCCCGGCGCCCGGCTGTCCGGTCTCCGCGCGCTCGCTGCCGGCCCGGGCAAGGTCCCGGGCCCAGCGCCTGGCCTCCCCTCCCACCACCGCCGCCACCTCGGCGGTGCCGGCCACGATGGCGGCGAGGGCGTCGTTGACCAGGCTCTGCTGGGGAATGCCCAGTTCGAACAGGTGGGTCCGTATCTCCGAGGCACCCACGCCGCCGGCCACCAGGCGGCCGGGGTCGGGGTACGACCAACTGCCCTGAGGGACGGCGATCCGGTCGATCCTCGCCAGTAGGCCGCTCCGGCCCGTATCGGCCCCGGCGGCGAGCAGCGCCCGGGTCATCAGCTCGCTCGGTTCGGCGTCCGCCGAGGCCGTTCCGATCCCCACCAGGATCGGTGTCCGTGGATCGAGCGAACGCGCGCCCGCCGACCGGACTGCCCCGGTCACCGGATCAGCCCGTGACACGGTTCAAAGGGCCCGCCGCCCTGCCGAGGCCGCGCTGCCCTCCATGGTGTCGGACCGGCGTTCCCTCATCATCCGACCGACCTGGCGCCAGGTCACGGCCACGGCCCCCAGCGCCAATGCGTCCATGCGCGAACGCTCGGGCAGGTCGTAGTGGGCATGGTGCGGCCGGGCCGCCTTGCACTGGAACCACTCCCTGCGCATGCCCATCCGGGCAGCGAAGGCATGGAGTTCGTCGTCGCTGTCGGCCACCAGGTGCGACCATCGGTCGACCACCACTCCGAGCCGGGCAGGCTGGCGCCAGTCGTCCAGGTAGACGGTCACCGGTTCGCCTGGTGGGGCCGCACCGGGTCAGATGATCCGACCGGTGTCGCCGCCGTCGGTCACCACCGACAGACCGGCCTGCTCCCAGGCCAGCATGCCCCCTGCGATGTTGCGGACGTCGTACCCGGCGCCGGCCAGGGTGGTGGCCACAGTCCCCGACCGCCCACCGACCCGGCAGATGCAGACCACTGTCCGGTCCCTCGGGATCTCCCCGATCCGCTCGGAGATCAGCCCCATGGCCACCTGGACCGCTTCTGGGGCGTGGCCCGCCTCCCACTCGGCGTCCTCACGGACGTCGAGGAGGAACGCCCCGGCGGCGATCAGCCGTGCGGCCTCCCCCGGGTCGATGTCAGCCGCTGTCGCGTGGCAGGGATTCACGCCATCACCGTACTGGAGGACGAGACCCGACCGGGTCGCTCCCCGGTCACGCCGGGAGGTCCATCAGTTCGATCCGCACGCCGTCGGGATCGGTGCAGTACACGAAGTCGAGGCGGGCGCCCGGGAGATCGAAGGTGGTGCGGGTGCCGCGGACCATGGCGCCACCCAGGGCCTCGATGGCCGACGCCACACCGTCGACGTCGTCGACCCGAAGGGAGAGGTGGGTGAGGCCCAGCTGGTTCATCGGGCGGCGGACCGGATCGCCGGTCGTGCCCGGCGACTCGAATCCGAGCAGTTCGAGGGTGAAGCCGTCCCGCCGGAGCATCCGCGACTGAAGGCGCACCTGCTCCACCTCCATGAGCGCCCCGAACTCCGGACCGACCTGGTGCGACCCGACCTGCTCGAATCCGAGCCCCTCGCAGTAGAAGCGCAGGGACCGCTCGAGGTCCGAGACGCAGATCCCCAGATGCGAGAACGACAGCGTCACGATGGCTCCTCGACGGGAGGCGGCAGATGGGCCCGGACGAACTCGCCCACTGCCCGGTAGGCGCGGCGGCTCCCGTCGGCCCAGGGCATGAGGATGGGGAACACGTGGAACATGCCCGGCTCCTCGATGGCCACGGTGTCCACGCCCGCTTGTTGCAGGTGGTCCACGAACTCACGGATCGGATCCCGGAACATCTCGTCGCCGCCGAAGGAGATGAAGGTCGGAGGCCACCCGGAGGGGTCCTGGGATACCGCGGAGACCGCCTCCGCGGCGGGGCTCACACCGTGCAGATAGGCGGAAGTCGGGATGTTCCAGGGCAGGATGTCACGACCGGCGTTCTCCGCGATCGACGGCTCATCGAGGCGAAGGTCCAACTCGGGCGAGAACAGGACCACCCCGGCAATGGGCCGGTGGTCGGTGCGCACCATCGCGTACACCAGGGTCGACGCCAGACCCCCACCGCTCGAGTCACCGCCGATGAAGATCCTCGACGGATCCGTGCCACCGGCAATCAGCGCCTCGAGGACCAGGACCGCATCCTCGAGGCAGGCAGGGAACGGAAACTCGGGCGCCAACCGGAGGTCGGCCACGAAGATCTCGCACCCGGTCCGTCGGCACAGCCAGGCGACGAACACGCTGTACATCTTCGGTGACGTGCCGACATACCCTCCGCCATGCAGGTACACCATGGTGCCTCCGGAGCTATCGGTCCTCGGGCGGAACCACTGGCCGGGCACGCCGGCCACGGTGGCCGCCTCCTGGTCGACATCGAGCGAGCGAACGAACGGGGGCAGCACCGCGCCACACAGGTCGTCGAGGACGAGCTCGACTGATCGAAACTCCTCGATGCGAAGCGATGAGGAGTACCCCATGAACGAACGGATCGTCTCACGGGTGACCGCCACCGCCAGGTTGTGCGGAAGGTTCCCCTCGCCCGACCACGGCTTCCGGAACGGCACCCGTGCCATGGCCACCGAGAGCTGACCGGCCAGGCCGACCAGGTCGGCCGTGGCGATCGGCCACGACGATCGGGCCACCCCGGGGCGCCGGGCCATCACCATGGTGCCGCTTCTTCCAACCCGGTCATCGGAGCATCGCAGCCACCCTACGGCAGCACCGGGTCCGGGCAGGACCGGCCGCCCGGCGGTTCAGGCCGGTTCGGCGGCCAGGGTGGCTCCGAGCCGGAGCAGTTGGTCGGTGGCCCCGCCCAGGGTCAGCTCGAGATGCTTGGTCATGAGGAAGTACCGGTGCAGGGGGTAGTCGCGGTCGACGCCCACCCCTCCGTGGAGGTGGACCGCAGCGTGGACCACCCGCTGTCCGCCGTCGGCGGCCCAGAACTTGGCCACCGCCACCTCCTTGTCGGCGGGAAGCCCCTCGGCGATGCGCCATGCCGCCTGCCACGCGGTGAGCCGGATCGCCTCGGTGTCGACGTAGGCGTCGGCCGCCCGTTGGCCGACCGCCTGAAAGGTGGCGATCGGCTTGCCGAACTGCTCCCTGGTCTTGGTGTACTCCGCCACCAGGGCAAGTGCCGCCGCCGCCGCACCGGCCTGGGCCAGCGCGAGGGCTGCCGTCGACCGCTGCACCAGCCACTCGATGATGGAAGGGGCGTCCTCGGCCCTTCCGAGCAGGGCTTCCCGGCCGACGGGCGTGCCGTCCAGCGTGAGGACCGCCTCGGACTGCCCCGTGTTGACCGGTTGGCGCTGCCGGCTCACCCCGGGGGCAGAGGTGGGGACGATGAACACGGCGAGCCCGTCGGGCTCCCGACGTGCGGGCACCAGTACGGCATCGGCGACCATCCCCGAGGGGACGCAGGCCTTGGTACCCGACAGCGTCCAGCCGTCACCGGCGGGCTCGGCCACCACCCCGGGGGACAGCGGGTCACCGCCCAGCTCCACCAGGGCCGTGGTCAGGACGGTGTCGCCCGACACCACCCCGGGCAGCCACTCCTGGCGCTGCCCATCGGTCCCGAACCGGGCGACGGCCGGGGCCGCCGCGGCCAGGGTCTCGACGGCCGGCACGTACGCGGCGCTGCGGCCCGCCTGCTCCACCAGCAGCGCGGTCTCCAGGAACCCGAGTCCGGCGCCGCCGACCTCTTCGGGAAGGGCGATCCCGAGCAGGCCGGCGGCCGCCAACTCGGACCAGAGCTTCCGGTCGAAGCGCTCGCCGTCCGGCTCGGATTCCAACTCACGCAGGCGCTCGTGGGTGGCGAGGTCGGTGAAGATCCGGGTGGCGAGGTCGCGCACCGCCTCTTGTTCCTCGCTGAAGGAGAAGTCCATGGTTGCGTTTCCTCTTCTATCTATCGCAGGGACCGGGGCATCCCGAGGCCGAAGATGGCGATCAGGTCCCGTTGGATCTCGTTGGTCCCGCCACCGAAGGTCAGGATGACCAGGCTGCGGGCGTACATCTCGAGGCGGCCGGCCAGCACTGCTCGAGGGCTGCCCTTGGGAAGATAGCCGGCCTGGCCGACCACCTCCATCATCAGCTTGAAGGCCTCGAGGTAGAACTCGGTGCCGAACACCTTGATGGTGGAGGCGTCGGCCACGTCGAGGTGCCCCTGGGTGGCCGTCCACGCCACCTTCCAGTTGATGAGCTTGAGGAACTCGAGACGGGCATGGATGCGGGCCAGGTGGACCTGAACCCACTCCTGGTCGATCACCCGGCGACCATCGGCCAGTTTGGTGGACCGGGCCCATGAGCGGACGTCGGTGAGCGCCCGTTCGATGATGCCCGACGAGCACAGGGTGACCCGCTCGTGGTTGAGTTGGCTGGTGATCAGCGACCAGCCGTTGTTCTCGCCACCGACCAGATTCGCCGCCGGCACCCGCACGTCCTCGTAGAAGGTGTAGTTGATGTTGTGGTCACCGAGCAGGTGCATGGGCACCACCTTGATCCCCGGGGCGTCCATGGGCACGATGAACATCGAGATGCCCTTGTGCTTGGAGACGGTGGGGTCGGTTCGGGTGGCCAGCCAGATGTAGTCGGCGTCGCCGGCCAGCGAGGTGTAGATCTTCTGTCCGTTGATGAGGTACTCCTCGCCGTCCCGCTCGGCCCGGGTCTGCAGGGAGGCGAGGTCCGTGCCGGACTCGGGCTCGGTGTAGCCGATGCAGAAGTGGATGTCGCCGGCCAGGATGCGCGGCAGGAACTGCTCCTTCTGTTCGGGTGTGCCGAATTCCATGATGGTCGGCCCCACCGTGTTGATGGTCAGCATGGGCACCGGGGCGCCGGCCCGCATCGACTCGTCGAAGAAGATGAACTGCTCGATGGCGGAACGGCCCTGGCCGCCGTACTCGGTGGGCCAACCGATGCCCAGCCAGCCATCGACCGCCATCTGCTTGACCACCCGGCGCATGTCGGGTCCGATCCCGTGGCTCGAGGCCAGCTGGGCCTCGACCTCGGGGGTGAGCAGGTTGGCGTAGTAGCCACGGAGGCGGGTGCGGAGGGCCTCGTGTTCCTCGGTGTAGCCGATCTCCATTGCATCCCTCCCGATAGTGCCTGCTGGCGGGTGCCGGGCCGGGCTGCCCCCGGCGCCGGCCCTCGAGCGGCGGTACGACGGCTCGGCTCGACCCGTCTCCGCAACTCTTCCCCGTGCGTGGTCCACTCCCCGGACATGGTGACCAGGTGCGGCGGTCCGACCGCCACTAGAACACGTTACATTCAGCCTGCATGCGGCGCCACCACCGGAGGGCGGAGCCGACCAGGCGCCGGGATCACTCCACCGGGTGACCGGTGCGTCGGCGTGGTGAACCTTCCACCGCCCGGCACCGCTCGGGCTACCATCCGGTAGGTTGCGGACGGGACGACCCGTCGGATCCTGACCGCCCGCCGGTCCACGACCACACCAACGCCGCGGCGCCGCCGCCTTCACCGAGGAGCACCACATGCCCGAAGCCGTAATCGTCGCCACCGGCCGGACCCCGATCGGACGGGCCAACAAGGGCTCGCTGGTCGACTGCAGGCCCGACGACCTGGCCGCACTGGTCGTGCGCGAGGTGCTGGCCAAGGTGCCCCAACTCGACCCCCAGACGGTCGAGGACGTCATCATGGGCAACGGCCAGCCCGGTGGCGAGGCCGGCTACAACCTGGGCCGCGTGGTCGCGTTGCTGGCCGGCCTCCCCAACGTGCCCGGCGTGACCGTCAACCGGTACTGCTCGTCGTCCCTCCAGACCATCCGCATGGCCGCCCACGCAATCCGGGCCGGCGAGGGCGACGTCTTCGTCGCCGCCGGGGTCGAGGCGGTGAGCCGCTACCGCTTCGGAGCGGCCGACACCGGGTCCCACAACGAACTGTTTGCCGTCTCCGAGGCCCGCACCGTCGATCGGACGCCGGCCGCCGGCGCCCCCTGGACCCCGCTCGACGGCGTCGTGCCCGACGTGTACATCGC
>DAIMIK010000103.1:0-8399 GCA_036722795.1 Acidimicrobiales bacterium
CGCCATCGTGCTGGCCGGCGCCATCGGCGTGGTGGTGGCCCGCAACCCGGTCCACTCGGCCCTGATGCTGGTGATGACCCTGTTCGGCGTGGCCGTGCTCTTCGTGCTCCAGCGGGACAGCTTCCTGGCCGCGGTACAGGTCATCGTCTATGCCGGCGCCATCGTCGTCCTCTTCCTGTTCGTCATCATGTTCCTGGGGGTCGACCGCGAGGACAACATCGCCGCCGAGCCCCTGCGGGGGCAGCGTCCCCTGGCCATCGGATTGGTCGCCCTCGGTACCACCGGCCTCCTGTTGCTGGGCCAGGTGTCGGGGTGGACCACCGGGGCCCCGCACGTGGCCGGGCCGGACACCGGACAGCCCAACGTGAACCTGCTGGGCAAGTCGCTCTACACCACGTACCTCTTCCCGTTCGAGGCGACCGCCGCCCTGTTGATCATCGCCGTGGTCGGGGCGGTGGTGCTGGCCCGCAGGCCCCCGCCCTCCCCCAACCCGGTCGATGACCAGGGCGGTGCCGGGCCGGTCGATGCCACCGGCGACATCGTGGTGGCCGACGCGGACGCCGCTTCCCGCCCGGGGGAGGGAGGGAGCCCGTTGGGTGCCCCACATGCCTCCGGTGTCGCCGGTTCCCCCGAGGAGGTGGGGTCGTGACCGTCAACCCCGACTGGTACCTCGCCCTCGGCGTGGTCCTCTTCTCCATCGGCGCCCTCGGTGTCCTGATCCGGCGCAACGTGCTGGTGATGTTCATGTGCGTGGAGCTGATGCTGAACGCCGCCAACCTGACCTTCGTGACCTTTGCCCGCGTGCTGCACGACATCGGGGGCCAGGTGCTGGTCTTCTTCGTGCTGGTGGTGGCGGCCGCCGAAGTGGTGGTCGGGCTGGGGATCGTGGTCGCCATCTTCCGCCGCCGGGCCAACGCCACCGCCGACGACCTCCACCTGATGAAGGGTTGACGGGACGATGCTGCACGTGACCTACCTGATCATCCTCCTGCCACTGGTCGGCTTCGCCGTCCAGCTCCTCTTGGGGCGGCGGCTCGGGGACCCGGTGGCCGGCGGGGTAGCCACCTTCTTCATCGCAGCGTCGTTCCTCGTGTCGATCGGGGTCTACTTCGACCTGCTCACGGTGCAGGCCCCGGTGCGCACCTACACCCAGAACCTGTGGACATGGATCCCCGTCGACCGCCTGCAGGTCCATGCCAGCCTGTTCGTCGACCCCCTGTCGATGACCATGGTGCTGTTCGTGACCGGCGTCAGCATGCTGATCCACCTCTACTCCATCGGGTACATGAAGGGAGACAGGGACTTCTCCAAGTTCTTCTTGTACATGAACCTGTTCGTCGCCTCCATGCTCATCCTGGTCCTGGGCAGCAACATGGTCGTCACCTACCTGGGCTGGGAAGGGGTCGGGGCCTGCTCGTACTGGCTGGTCTCGTTCTGGTTCACCCGCGACTCGGCTGCCAGTGCCGGCAAGAAGGCCTTCGTCTACAACCGGATCGGCGACGCCGGGTTCCTGTTGGCCATCTTCCTCACCTACGACAAAGTCCACTCGCTCGAGTACTCCACCGTCTTCGCCGACATCGACAAGATCGGCCCGGCCAACGTCACCGCCATCTGCCTGCTGCTGCTGGTCGGGGTGGTGGGCAAGTCGGCCCAGATCCCGCTCTTCCCGTGGCTGGCCGATGCCATGGAGGGCCCCACCCCGGTGTCGGCCCTCATCCACGCCGCCACCATGGTGACCGCCGGGGTGTACCTGCTCTGCCGAGTCAACCCACTTCTGCATGCATCGCCCGACGCCGCCCTGGTGGTCGCCATCATCGGCGCCGCCACCGCCTTCGTGGCCGCCACCATCGCCTGTGCCCAGAGCGACATCAAGAAGGTGCTGGCCTACTCGACGGTGTCCCAGCTCGGGTACATGTTCCTGGCCATCGGGTGCGGCGCCTACGAGGCGGCCATCTTCTTGATGGTGGCCCACGCCTTCTTCAAGGGCCTGCTGTTCCTCGGTTCCGGCTCGGTCATCCACGGCCTCCACGACGAGCAGGACCTCAAGCGGATGGGCAATCTCCGCGCGTACATGCCGATCACCTTCATCACCTTCGCCGTCGGCTGGCTGGCCATCGCCGCCGTCCCGCCGCTGTCCGGCTTCTGGGCCAAGGGCGACGTGCTCGAGAACACCTGGGCGGCCCACCCGGCCCTCTGGGCGGTCGGCATCGTGACCGCGGCGCTGACCGCTTACTACATGAGCCGCCTGACCGGCCTGGCCTTCTTCGGCAAGGACCGGTGGTCGGCCGAGGTGGCCATCGACGCCGACGCCGACATGCCCGGCGCCCACCACTCCGAGGGCGCCATCCCCGAGCCCCACGAGTCGGGGTGGATCATGACGGTCCCCCTGTGGATCCTGGCCTTCTTCGCCGCCGTGGCCGGGGTGATGGCCATCTCCTCCAGCCGCTTCTCCCTGGCCAGCTGGATCGATCCGGTGTTCGGGGCCAACCTCTACGACGACCATCTCTCCAGCTCGGCGGTGTGGACGCTGGCCACGATCGACGGGGTGATCGCCGTCGTCTTCGTGTCCATCGGCCTCCGGCTCTGGATGACCCGGGCCCAGCGCCCGGCGCTCGAGGCCGCGTTCCTCAGAGGGGCCTGGTACATCAACGAGCTGTACGACGCCGTCTTCGGGCGCCCGTCCGAGCGCCTGGCCGCCTTCTGCGCGGACGTGGTCGATCCGAAGGTTATCGACGGGGCGGTCACCGGGGTGGCTTCGGTGGTCCGGGGGTCGGGCTCGCTGGTCCGCCGCACGCAGACCGGCTACGTGCGCAACTACGTGCTCGGGATCGTGGTGGGCACGGTCTTCGTACTCGGGTTCATGCTGACCAGGTTGTGGTGGTCCTGATGGCGACCACCTTCCCCTTCCTCACCGTCCTGGTGCTGGTTCCGGCCGTGGGTGCGCTGCTGGTGGCGGTGATCCCGCGCCAGGCGGTGGCGGCGTGGTTCCACGAGGCACTGGGGGTGGCGGTCACCGTGGTCACCCTGGGCGTCGCCGTCGCCGTCGCCTTCAAGTTCACGGCGGGATACGGCGGCTTCCAGCTGGTGTCCAACCACGTCTGGGCCAAAGACCTGGGCATCCACTGGTCGCTGGGCGTCGACGGCATCTCGCTGTTCCTGGTGCTGTTGACCGCTGTGCTCTTCCCCCTCACCATGCTCGGGGCCCGGGCCCGGCGGGACCCGCGGTCGTTCGTGGCGTGGCTGCTCCTGCTGGAGGCTGCCTGCATGGGCAGCTTCGTCTCCCTCGACCTGGTGCTGTTCTTCTTGTTCTTCGAACTGACCCTGGTGCCCGCCTACTTCCTGATCGGAGGGTGGGGGTATGCCCGGAGGGGCTACGCCGCCATCAAGTTCTTCGTCTACACCTTCACCGGCTCGGCCTTCCTGCTGGTGGGCATCCTGGCGGTGGCCTTCATCCACCAGTCCCAGACCGGTGTGCTGACCTTCGAGCTGCCGGCGCTGATGCACACCCACTTCTCCGGCACCGAGGGCGTGCTGCTCTTCCTCGCCTTCACCGCGGCGTTCGCGGTGAAGGCGCCGATCTTTCCCTTCCACACCTGGTCGCCAGACGCCTACGCAGAGGCGCCCACCGCCGGGTCGATCCTGCTGGTGGCGGTGATGGCCAAGCTCGGCACCTACGGGATCATCCGGTTCGACCTCAACCTGTTCCCCCAGGCCAGCCGGACCCTGGCCCCGCTGCTCCTGACCCTGGCGGTCATCGGCATCGTCTACGGGGCGCTGGTGGCCTGTGCCCAGCGTGATCTCAAGCGCCTGCTGGCCTACTCGTCCCTGGCCCAGATCGGGTTCATCGCCCTCGGGACCTTCGCGCTGAACAGCCAGGGTCTGAGCGGGGGCGTGCTCCAGATGGTCAACCACGGCCTGGTCATCGCCACCCTGTTCATCCTGGTGGGGTGGATCTACGAGCGGCGCCGGACCTGGCAGGTCACCTCGCTGAAGGGGCTGCAGTCACCGGCCCCGGTGCTGGCCGGGATCTTCACCGTCGCCATGATGGCCTCCATCGGCGTGCCCGGCCTGAACGGGTTCGTCGGCGAGTTCCTCATCCTCATCGGCACCTTCGTGGCCCACCGGTGGTGGGCGGTGGCGGCCACCGCGGGCATCATCGTGGCCGCGGTCTACCTGTTGTGGGGCTACCAGCAGGTGTTCCATGGTGAGCCGACCGCAGAGGACGCCAAGACCCGGGACCTGAGCTGGAACGAGCGCCTCATCGTCGCCCCGCTGATCATCCTCATCGTCGTGCTGGGCGTCTTCCCCAAGCCGGTGTTGGACCGGATCACCCCCTCGGTCAACCAACTGGTCGTCCACGTCGACCGGGTGACCAACACCAAGATCCCGGCTGGCCTGGAGCCCCGCCCGGTGGCCGCGGCAACGCCCCGGCGCGTCTCGTCGCTGGCCATCGCCACTCCGAAACCACCTGTCGGCCCGCGGTCGGCCACGCCGGCCTCGACGGGAGGGGCCCCCTGATGCCCACCCTCCACCTGCTGGCCACCAGAGTGGCGACCCCGACCATCCACACCCCCCACGTCGACTATCTCAGCATCCTCCCCATGTTGATCATGATGGGAGGAGCACTGCTCCTGATGGTGGTGTCCTCCCTGTTCCGCAAGGTCCTCGGCGTGGGCACCGGAACGCTGGTCGCCTCGGCGGTGTCGATCGCCGCCCTGGTGGCTGCCCTGTTCCAGTGGCACCAGGTCAGCACCCACGGCGCCCAGGTGACCATCGCCGGCGCCGTCGCCTTCGACGGCTTCGACGTGTTCATCCAGATCGTCGTGGCCATCGCCTTGCTGCTGACGGCGCTGATCGGCGACGGGTACCTCCGGCGCGAAGGGGTGGAGGGCCCCGAGTTCCACGTCCTGGCCATGGCGTCGGCCTCCGGGGCCATGATGATGGGGGCGGCCAACGATCTCATCGTGATCTTCCTGGGCCTGGAGATCATGTCCATCGCCCTCTACGTTCTGGCCGCCTTCAACCACAAGAGGGCAGAGTCCGGGGAGGCGGCCCTCAAGTACTTCGTGCTCGGGGCCTTCTCCTCGGCGGTGTTCGTCTACGGGATCGCCCTGGTCTACGGGGCCACCGGGTCGAGCAACCTGCCCCAGATCGCCGACTACCTGTCCAGGAACGTGATCGCCTCGAACGGGGTGCTGCTGGCCGGTCTGGCCCTGCTGCTGGTCGGCTTCGGGTTCAAGATCGCCGCGGTGCCGTTCCACATGTGGTCGCCCGACGTGTACGAGGGCTCCCCGTCGCCGGTTGCCGGGTTCATGGCCGCCGTGGCCAAGGCTGGCGCCTTCGCCGCCCTGCTCCGCGTGTTCGTCTCGTCCTTCGGCACCGTTCGGGCCGACTGGCAGCCGATCATCTGGGCACTGGCCGTGCTCAGCCTGCTGGTCGGGGCGGTGGTGGCCCTCATGCAGCGGGACGTGAAGCGGATGATGGCCTACTCGTCCATCAACCACGTGGGCTTCATCCTGCTCGGCGTCGAGGCCGCCACCGCACGCGGGGTGTCGGCGTCGCTGTACTACGTGTTCACCTACATGTTCCTGGTCATCGGGTCGTTCGCGGTGATCACCGTGATGGCCCGGGACGGTGACATCGGGAACCAGATCTCCGACTACCGGGGCCTGGCCCGACGGCAGCCGCTGGTGGCCCTGGCCTTCGCCGTGCTCCTGCTGGGCCAGGCCGGGGCGCCGTTCACCACGGGGTTCCTGGCCAAGTTCGGGGTGGTGAGCGCCGCGGTCGACACCCACGGCTACGTCCTGGCCGTGGTGGCCATGGTGTCGGCGGCCATCGCCGCCTTCTTCTACCTGCGGTTGGCCGTCACCATGTACTCCCCCGTGGGCCTGGTCGGGGACGCAGCCGATGGCGGGGGCGAGGGCGAGGCACCGGCGGACGGCCCGTCCGGGGACGCATCGGCGGCCGGCGGCGACGGTGCGGTGTCGAGCCTGCAGGTGCTGACCGATGCGCCCCCGACCGAGGCGGTCACCGAACGCGGGCTCGTCCCGATTCCGGGGCTGACCGCACTGGCGATCGGCGTGTCGGTGGCATTCACCCTCGTGTTCGGGATCTTCCCCGGGCCCATCCTGGACTTCGCCCACCAGGCCACCCTCCTCTTCTCGTAGGGTCTCCGGCCCGCCGCCGGCGGCAGCTGCGGTGGGGCCGATCCCCGAACGTGGCCGCCTGCCCGGGTACTGTCGGGTGGGCGGAGGATCGAGTCGGGCGAGGACGAGGAGTGAGCGATGGCCAACAGTTCGGGATCGCCGGTTCGGAGGTCGCCCGGATCGCCCCCGGTCAAGAAGCGTGAGACGCGCGAGATCGCCCGCATCGTCGTCGCCGTGGCCGGCCTCATCCTTCTGGTCGCCTTCGTGCTCGACAACAGCCAGAACGTCAAGGTCGGCTTCGTCTTCTTCAACGCCGAGCTCAGCCTGATCTGGGTGCTGCTGATCGCCGCCGTGCTCGGCGCACTGGTCGACCGCCTGGTGATCCTCCTCCGCTCCCGGCGCAAGAAGGCGCGCAAGGCGTAGTCCCCCGGAGCGGCAGCCCCGGTGACCCCGGTCGCCCCGGGGTGCCGATCGCGGAGCACGGGCCCAGGTGCGGCGTTCCCGACGAGGTGGAAAGATGGCCCCATGAGTCAGTTCGCGCCGGAAGTACGGGCCGCCCACGGGCGCGAGGCACGGGCCCTGGTGCCCCGTACCCGTCACGGCGAGTGGCAGGTGCCGTCGGATCGGACCGATCCCCTGGAGATCCTGGCCCTGCAGGCCGCCACCCGGGTTCCCGACCTGGTCCCCATCCGCTACGGAAGGATGGCCGCCTCGCCGTTCGCCTTCTTCCGGGGGGCGGCGGCGGTGATGGCCGCCGACCTGGCCCACGAGGAGCACTCCCACCTCGACGTGCAGCTGTGCGGGGACGCCCACCTCTCCAACTTCGGTGGGTTCGCCTCTCCCGAGCGGGACATGGTCTTCGACGTCAACGACTTCGACGAGACGATCCCCGGGCCGTTCGAGTGGGACCTGAAGCGCCTGGCGGCCAGCTTCGAGGTGGCCGCCCGCGGCCGCGGGTTCGACGCCACCCTGCGCACCGCGCTGGTGTCGGCCACGGCCCGGGGCTACCGGGAGGCGATCCGGGAGTTCGCCACCATGCGGAACCTCGACATTTGGTATTCGAAGCTGGACGCAGCCATGTTGGTCGACAGGTGGGGGGACCAGGCCGGCCGGAAGGTGATGGACAACTTCCAGCACCGGGTGGCCAAGGCCCGGAGCAAGGACCATCTGTCGGCCGTGGCCAAGCTGACCACTGAGGTCGACGGCAAGCTGCAGTTCCTCGATGATCCTCCACTGATGGTCCGGGCCGACGAGGTCTTCGCCGAGCCGCACTCCATGGAGGTGGTGACCGCCCTGTTCCGCGGCCTGTCCGACTACCGCCGGACCATGTCCGGGGACCGCCAGCGGCTGTTCGAGCGCTACCAGTTCGCCGACCTGGCCCGCAAGGTGGTCGGGGTGGGTAGCGTCGGCACCCGGTGCTGGGTCGCGCTGTTCGTGGGGCGCGACCACGGCGACCCCCTCGTCCTCCAGGTCAAGCAGGCCGAGGAGGCGGTGGGCGAGCCCTTCCTGGCCCAGAGCCGGTACGCCAACCAGGGCCAGCGGGTGGTCGAGGGCCAGCGGCTCATGCAGAGCGCCAGTGACATCTTCCTCGGGTGGGACCAGATCGCCGCGGAGGACGGCGTCGTCCGCGACTTCTACATGCGCCAACTCTGGGACTGGAAGCTGTCGGCCGAGATCGAGACCATGCTGCCCGAGGGCATGGCCGTCTACGCCCAGATGTGCGGGTGGACCCTGGCCCGGGCCCACGCCCGCTCGGGAGACGCCATCGCCATCGGCTCCTACCTCGGGGCCGGCGATCGATTCGACCAGGCCATGTGCAGGTTCGCCGCGGCCTACGCCGACCAGAACCAGAAGGACCACGAGGCCCTCAAGAGGGCCATCGCCACCAACAAGGTCCACGCCATCAGCGGGGTCTGACCCCGACGACCGACCACCGAGGGACAACGAACCCCCGAGAGACAAGAAAGGCGGGACCATGCCGCTGCACAAGCACGAATCCGTCCGCGACCAGCTGCTCGACTCGGTCTACGCCGGCCAGGACCTGCTCACCACCCTGCCGGCCAACCGGTTCCCGGCCCAGGAGATGCGGCCCGAGGACGCCTTCCAGGCCATCTCCGACGAGTTGCTCCTCGACGGCAACGCCCGCCAGAACCTGGCGACGTTCTGCCAGACGTGGGAGGAGGACGAGGTCCACAAGCTGATGGACCTGTCGATCAACAAGAACATGATCGACAAGGACGAGTACCCCCAGAC
>DAIMIK010000104.1:0-8294 GCA_036722795.1 Acidimicrobiales bacterium
CGGCCTCGTACCCCATACGGGAGAACACGTCGAAGTGGAAGTTCATCGACTTGGCTCCCATCCCCCCGATGTAGAGGGCGAGGTAGGGGCGGAAGCTGTCGGCTGCCTTCTCGACGTCGTCGTCGATGAGGGTCGGGGCGAAGGCGATGACCTCGAAATCGTCGGCCGTGTGCCGGGCACCCGGACGGGCGAACCCCTCGGCCAGTGCCGGCTCGAAGGCCTTGACCGCGTTGGGCGAGAAGAAGATGGGGAACCAGCCGTCGGCGATCTCTGCGGCCAGAGCCACGTTCTTCGGCCCCTCGGCTCCCAAGATGATCGGAATCTCCTTGCGCAGGGGGTGCACGATCGGCTTCAACGGCTTGCCCAGTCCGGTCCCGCCCGGGTAGGGCAGCGGGTAGTGGGGACCGTCGTTGGTGACCGGCGCCTCGCGGGCGATGACCTTGCGCACGATGTCCAGGTACTCCCTGGTGCGGGCCAGCGGCTTCTCGAAGGACTGCCCGTACCAACCCTCCACCACCTGGGGTCCGGACACGCCGAGCCCGAGGACGAAGCGCCCGCCGGACAGGTGGTCCATGGTGATGGCGGCCATGCCCATGGCCGTCGGGGTGCGTGCCGACAGCTGGCAGAGCGCCGTGCCCAGGCGGGCGCGCTCCGTCCGGGAGCCCCACCAGGCCAGGGGGGTCAGGGCGTCGGATCCGTAGGCCTCCGCCGTCCAGATGGAGTCGAAGCCGAGCCGTTCGGCTTCCGCCACCAGCTCCGGGGCGTTGGCCGGCGGGCCCGAACCCCAGTAGCCCAGCTGCATTCCGACCTTCATGTCCTTCATGGCTTCCCTCCCTGGTGCTTGGTCTCCCGACCCTAGCGCCGGCCGTTTCCGGGCCCGACGACCGGCTCGACGACCGGCCCGACTTCGGGCCCGGCGGCCGGCTTGTCAGCCGAACGCCTCGATGATGCGCTCGGCGAACCCCTCGCACGCCGCCAGCCGCGCCGCGTGGATCGACTCTGGCGTGTCGCCCTCCTTGGCTTGCACCGCCATCCAGGGTGCGCACAGGAGGTCCGTGACCCCGGCGTCCTCGAGTCGGTGGTAGAGATCGAGGTCGGGCATGGCCCGGACGGCGACGTAGATGGAGAAGGGATCGTTCTCCCTGCCCTCCCGCTTGAGGGCGTCCTTGATCCGGCCCGCCTGGGCGAAGGCCTCGTCGGGAGGGGCCGCCCCGGTGTTGATCCACCCGTCGCACAAGGTGGAGGCCCGCGTCAGCGCGGGCTCCGAATCCCCTCCGCCCAGGATCGGCACCGGTTGGGCCGGCGCGGGGTTCATCTGGCACGGAGGCACGTCGTAGTGGGTGCCGTGGTACTCGACCCAGCCGCCCGTCCAGAGGGCCCGGAGTGCCGGGATCATGTCGTTCAGCCGCTTGCCCCGGGTGTGGAAGTCCTGGCCGGTCTGCTCGAACTCCTCCTCGCACCAGCCCACGCCTACGCCCAGCCTGACCCGGTTGTGGGAGAGGACAGCCGTCGTGCCCACCGACTTGGCCACCGTGATCAGGTCCCGCACGGGCGCGATGTAGATGCCGGTGGTGAAGGTCAGGTTGGTGGTGACCCCGGAAAGTGCGGAGATCAGGCACATCGGGTCGGGCCACGCGGTCTCCTTCTCCCAGAATGGCGCCCCGTCCGGTGTCTTGGAGTAGGTGTACCGCGATGCCAGGTCGCGGGGGTTGAACAGGTGGTCCGACAAGTAGACGCCCGAGTACCCCATGTGGTCGCACGCAGCCGAAAGGCTCAGTATCTCGTCGACCGGCAGGAATGTGACTGCTTGATGGAAACGCATGGTGGGCGTCCGCCTTCTGGGGTGGTCGTGCCTGCTACCGGGCGACCGGAGCCGATGGGCCGAAGGCCACAGGGATGTGCTTCACTCCGTTGATGAAGTTGGAGCGGAGCCGCTGCACCTCTCCGTCCAGTCGGATGTCGGGCATGCGGTCGAGCAGACGGTCGAACATCACCCGGATCTCCATCCGGGCCAGGTTCGCCCCGAGGCAGAAGTGCGGCCCCCCACCACCGAAGGCCATGTGGTTGTTGGGCATGCGCCCGATGTCGAAGGTGTCGGGGTCGGCGAAGACCGATTCGTCGCGATTGGCCGAGATGTGCCAGAAGACGACCTTGTCGCCCTGGGCGACCTTCTGGTCGCCGATGACCACGTCGGCCGTGGCCTGACGACGGAAGTGCATCACCGGGGACACGTAGCGCAGCATCTCCTCGATGGCCGACGGCAGGAGCGACCGGTCGGCACGGAGCCGCTCCCACTGGTCGGGATTGTCGAAGAACGCGACCATGGCGCCGGAGATCAGGTTCCGGGTGGTCTCGTTGCCGGCCACCGCCAACAGGAGGAAGAAGAGGTCGAGCTCCAGCTGGGAGAGTTGGTCCCCCTCGAGCTCCGCCTGGGTGAGGACACTGAACAGGTCCTCGTGGGGGTCGATCCGCTTCTTGGCACACAGCTCGTCGGCATAGGCGAACAGCTCCATCGAGGCCTGGGTGCTGGACTCGGGCGAGATCTGGTACTCGGGGTCGTCGGAGCCGACCATCCGGTTCGACCAGTCGAAGACCAGGTGCCGATCCTCCTGGGGGACGCCCATCAGCTCGGCGATGACCTGCAGGGGCAGCTCGGCCGAGATCTGCTCGACGAAGTCGGCGGACCCCTGCTCGCACACGCTGTCCAGGATCGAATCGGTGGAGGCGATCACCTTGGCCTCGAGGTCCCTGATCATCCGCGGGGTGAACCCCTTGTTCACCAGGCGCCGGTAGCGGGTGTGCATGGGCGGGTCCATGTTGAGCATCATCATGCGCTGCTGGCCGAGGATGTCGTCGTCGAAGTCGTGGAAGAGGGTGGCGGCGCGATAGGACGAGAAGTGCTCGTGGTCGCGGTTGACGCTCACGCAGTCGTCGTAGCGGGTCACCGACCAGAATCCCTCGGCGTAGCCCTCGGGGTCCGGGTGCCACTGCACCGGAGCTTGGCGGCGCAGGAAGGCGAACCAGTCGTGCGGCACCGATGAGACGAAGTTGCCCGGATCGCACAGGTTGATGTCGTCGAGTTCCATGATCTCCCCCAGGTAGAAACGGGTCGACGCCGCCTGGCGGCCACCGCGGCCACGCCTCGGCGGCAATGACGTTTCTAGAACGTGTATCAGTTATCATAGGGCAGCCGCACCGGGGTCTCCAACGGAATTGGACTCGGAGGCGTTCCGAAAGAAGGCTTGGTCGTGTCGGGGGCGGGGGTTCACCAGGGCGATGGCTGCCCACCGACCCCGGTGCCCGGTCGTTCGCCCGGTCGTCGTGTCGGTGCCGGTCGCCGCGGCCGGTGGTTGGGGACCAGACGTCACAGAGTGGAGGGATCACACGTCATGCATCTCGAGGAGACTCCTGAGCAACTTGCACTCCGGGCCGAGCTGAGGGGCTATTTCGCCCAGCTGCTGACCGAGGACGTCCGCAGGTCGCTCGACACCGAGAGCGAGGGCGGCAAGACGTTCCGCAGGATCGTCCGCCAGATGGGCACGGACGGATGGCTCGGGATCGGATGGCCGAAGGAGTACGGCGGACAGGGACGTCCGGCCGCCGATCAGTTCATCTTCTTCAACGAGGTCCAGAGAGCACGGGCGCCGTTCCCCTTCGTGACCCTCAACACCGTGGGACCCATGCTGATCAAGTACGGGACCGACGAGCAGAAGAAGTTCTTCCTCTCCGGCATCCTCGCCGGCGAGATCAACTGCGCCATCGGCTACACGGAACCGGAGGCCGGCACCGATCTGGCCTCCTTGCGCACGCGGGCCGTGCTGGACGGCGACGAGTGGGTCATCGACGGCAACAAGGTCTTCACCAGCGGCGCAGACCAGGCCGACTACATCTGGCTGGCGGCGCGCACCAACGCCGATGCACCCAAGCACAAGGGGATCTCCATCCTGATGGTGCCGACGTCGTCGCCCGGGTTCTCGTGCACCCCGATCGTGACCGTGGGCGGCGTGGCCACGACGGCCTCGTACTACGACGGTGTACGCGTGCCCCGCTCCTCCGTGGTGGGTGAGGTCAATGAGGGCTGGCGCCTGATCACCGGCCAGCTCAATCACGAGCGGGTGGGGCTGGCCGCGGTCAGCGCCCTCGCCTTCCGGCTGTGGGACGAGGTCGCGCAGTGGGTGGTCGCCCAGAAGCTGTGCGACGTCGGGTGGATCCAGGAGGACCTGGCCCGCACCTACGCCCTGCTCGAAGCCCAAAAACTGCTCAACTGGCGCATGACGGCGGCAGTGGCCGACGGAACACTGGGACCGGCCGACTCGTCGGCCGTCAAGGTGTTCGGGACCGAGTCGACCGTCGAGATCTACCGCCGGCTGTTGGGCATCGTCGGTGCCGCCGGGTACCTCGGCCCGGGCTCTCCGGGGGCGGTCCTCCACGGTGAGCTCGAGCGTGCAGGACGCCAGGCCCAGATCAACACCTTCGGTGGAGGCGTCAACGAGATCCAGCGGGAGATCCTGGCCATGGCCGGACTGGGCATGAAGCGGTCGTCCCGGTGAACGCTCCGGCACCCACCGCGGCTGCCTCCGTCTCGACCGCGGACGGGCCGTCCCTCGCCGAGCGGCTCCAGTCGTTCGTCGGGCTCTCGACGGGCCCGAGGCATCGGGCCCCGGACCCGGTCAACCTGCCCATGATCCGCCACTGGATCGAGGCCATGGGTGACCGGAACCCGGTCTACGTCGACGAAGAGGCCGCCCGCGCCGCCGGATTCCCGGGGATCGTCGCCCCTCCCACCATGCTGCAGGCGTGGATCATGCGTGGCCTCCGGGCCAGCCAGGAGGCCGACGAGGCCCGTGCCCGGGGCGTCGAAACGCCGGGTTCGCCCAACGACCAGTCGCCCAACGACCAGTTGATGGCACTGCTCGACGACGCCGGGTTCACCTCCGTGGTGGCGACCAACTGTGACCAGCACTACGAGCGCCCGTTGGTGCCCGGTGACCTGCTCAAGGTGACCTCCACCATCGACGCGGTCTCGGAAGAGAAGCAGACGGGGCTCGGCGTGGGCCACTTCATCACCACCCGCCTCGAGTTCACCGACCAGGACGACCAGGTGGTGGCCACCATGTTGTTCCGAATCCTCAAGTTCAGGCCCCGCCCGCCCGCCGGGCCGACGGGGCCGGCATCGACCGGGCAGGCCCGGGAGGCCCAGCCGGTCGGTCGACCGGAGCGACCCCGCCCCGCCCTCACCCAGGACAACAGCTTCTTCTTCGAGGGGGCCAAGCAGCACAAGCTGCTCATTCAGAGATGTGCCGAGTGCGGCACCCTGCGGCACCCCCCTCGGCCATCCTGTGCCAACTGCCGATCGTTCGACTGGGACACCGTGACGGCGTCCGGACGGGGCACGATCTACAGCTACGTGGTCAACCACCATCCGCAGGTGCCGGCGTTCGACTACCCGTTGGTGGTGGCACTGGTCGAGCTCGAGGAGGGCACGCGGCTGGTGGCGAACGTCTCCGGCATCACTCCCGAGACCGTGGCCATCGGGATGGTTGTGCAGGCGGAGTTCGAGGCGTTCGACGATGAGTTGACATTGCCGGTGTTCCGACCGGTGGTGGCCACCGCCACCAGCGGTGGATCGGGTAGCGAGACGAGGAAGAGCTGATGGATTTCATCTTCGACGAAGAGCAGAAGGCCGTGCAGGAGGCCGTCGACGGCATCTTCGCCGGCATCGTGACCCCGGACCGGGTCCAGCAGGTGGAGGCCACCGAAGAGCGCTTCGATCGGGAGCTGTGGGCCGAGCTGGCACGGGCCGACCTGCTCGGCCTGCCCCTCCCCGGAGCCCTCGGGGGCGGGGGGTTCGGGATGGTCGAGGTGGCACTGATGCTCGAGGCCCACGGTCGGTCGGTCGCCCCGTTGCCGCTGTGGGCCACGCTGGTGCTGGGAGCGATGCCCATCGCCGAGTTCGGATCCGTGGCACTTGCCGGCTCGGTGCTGCCCGGCGTCGCCGCCGGCGGTGTGGTGCTCAGTGCGGCGCTGGCCGATGTGGCCGGCGACATCGCCGTCGGGGGTCGCGGTGAGCCGGCCGTCACCGCCACCGCCGGGGCCGGCGACGGGATGGTGCTGTCGGGCAGTGCGTTCGCCGTTCCGTTCGCCCACGTGGCCGACCGGGTGCTCGTTCCCGCTGTCGTAGGGGCGGGCATCGTCATTGCCGCCGTCGACCCCCGTGCCCCGGGCGTCGCGATCGAACGGGCCGTGACCACCAACCGTGAAGTCCACCCCCACCTCCATCTGGACGGGGTCGTCGTCGGGCCCGATGACCTGTTGGCCGGTGGCGATCCGACCCAGGGGCACCGGGTCCTGGGGTGGATGTTGAACCGGGCCTGGACCGGGCTCTGCGCCCTCCAGTTGGGCGTCGTGGAGGCAGCGGTGACCCAGACCGCTGCGTATCTCAATACCCGCGAGCAGTTCGGCCGGCCCCTGTCGACCTTCCAGGGGACGATGCTCCGTGCGGCCGACGCGGCGATCGACACCGAGTCGATCAGAGTGACCCTGTGGCAGGCGGCATGGCGGCTCGACAACGGGTTGGATGCCGATCGGGCGGTCACCGTCGCCTCGTGGTTCGCAGCGGAGGCGGGCCAGCGTGCGGTCTTCGCCACCCAGCACCTGCACGGTGGCATGGGAGCGGACATCGGGTATCCCATCCACCGCTATTTCCTGTGGGGTAAGCAGATCGAGCTGCTGCTCGGATCGCCGAGTGCACAGCTGGCCCGGCTGGGGCGCCAGGTGGCCGACGGGCTCCGGTCGAGCGGGACCCCGTCGACCGGGGCGGTGCCGGCATGAGTGCCGAGGCGGCAAGCGCCTCCCTGCCCCGACCCACCACGCTGTTGTTCGGCGAGGTTACCGTCGGCGATGCCCTCCCCGAGTTGGTGATCCCCCTGACCCGCACGTTGATCGTCTCCACGGCGATCGCGTCGCGCGACTACCAGGACGTCCACCACGACGCCAAGCTGGCCGTGGAACGCGGTTCCAAGGACATCTTCATGAACATCCTGTCGACCAACGGGATCGTGGGACGCTACGTGACCGACTGGTCCGGGCCCGGTGCCGTCCTCACCGATGTGGACATCCGACTGGGTGCTCCCAACTACCCCGACGACACCATGACGCTGACCGGCTCGGTGACGGGCAGGGACGAAGCACCGGCAGCGGACGGTACCGGTGGTGTCGAGGTGACGCTACGGGGGGCCAACGGCCTGGGTGACCACGTGACCGGCACCGTGCGTCTCCGGCTGCCGGCGCGAGCCGCCGACAACAGTGGCACCGGCAGCGAAGGATCGAGCCGATGAGCGGCATCCGGCACACTTTCACCGACAACACCGCCATCGTCGGCATCGGGGCGACCGAGTTCTCCAAGGAGTCCGGACGCAGTGAGCTCCGGCTCGCCGTGGAAGCCGTCGATCTCGCCCTCCGTGATGCCGGCATCCCGCCGGCAGAGGTCGATGGCATGGTCACCTTCAGCTCGGACACCAACCCCGAGATCGAGATCGCCCGGAGCCTGGGCATGGGGGAGCTCACCTTCTTCAGCCGTATCCACTACGGCGGCGGTGCCGGCTGCGCGACGATCCAGCAGGCGGCGATGGCGGTGCAGTCGGGCGTGGCCGACGTGGTGGTCTGCTACCGGGCATTCAACGAGCGGTCGGGCAACAGGTTCGGGGCCGGGGTGCAGAACCGGCCACCGGTCCCCAACGCGGAGACGGCCAACTTCGCCTGGTACGCACCGGTCGGGCTGCTGACCCCGGCGCAGTGGGTGGCCATGGCCGCGCAGCGCTATCTCCACGTCACCGGTGCGACCTCCGAGGACCTGGGCCGGGTGGCAGTGGCCGACCGCAGGCACGCGGCCACCAATCCCAAGGCGTGGTTCTACAAGAAGCCGATCACCCTCGAGGAGCACCAGGCGTCCCGGTGGATCGTCGAGCCCCTCCATCTGCTCGACTGCTGCCAGGAGACCGACGGCGGCCAGGCCCTGGTGGTCACCTCGCTGGAACGGGCCCGGGACCTCCCCGGCACCCCGGTGGTGATCGAGGCGGCGGCCCAGGGTGCCGGCCCCGGCCAGGAGATGATGACCTCCTACTACTACGACGATCTCTGCGGCCTCGGGGAGATGGCATCGGTCGCCCGCCAGCTGTGGCAGACCTCGGGCCTGTCGCCGGCGGACATCCAGACCGCTGTCCTCTACGACCACTTCACGCCGTACGTCCTCTACCAGCTCGAGGAGCTGGGCTTCTGCGGCAAGGGCGAGGCCA
>DAIMIK010000105.1:0-8116 GCA_036722795.1 Acidimicrobiales bacterium
GATGTCTCCGTTGCCGTCGTCGCCCTCTACCTGGGGCTCGAGATGCCGACCCACCTCGACGGCGATCGTTCTCCGGTGCTCGCCCTCTTCGAGCACGCCGAACGACTGGCTGCGCTGTTCGCGGCGATGGCCGGACCGACTGCGGTGGCCGGATCCGAGGGGACCGGGCCAGGGGAGGCGCCATGACCGCGTCGGTGGGCCCGGGGGGGCGGGTGCCGACGCGCCGGCCGTCACAGGGGATGGAGGCGCGGGCGGCCACGGTGGCCGGACGGGCGGCCCGGCACCGACCGCGGAGGGCCGATCGCCGGTCTGGCTGCTGCCGGCGGCGGGGCCTGGTCCGCCGGGTTGATCATCGCCGGACTGCTGGTGCGGCCCAGCCCGGTGCTGGTCAATGGGGCGAAGGTGCTCATCCCGCTCGGCTTCCCCCTGGTGGCGGTGGCCCTGGTCGCCCTGGCCCTGTGGCTGAGGCGCCGTCACTCGATGAGATGGGCCGGGGTCGTGGTCCGGGTGCTGGCCGTGCTCCTCGACGGCCTGGCCGTCCTCGGCGTGCTCACCATCGGCATCTTCGTGTTCCCCGCGGTCGTGGCGGTGACCATGGCCTGCGCGTCGGGGTGATGGCCGGGGGTCAGCGTGCCTCTCCGACGTGCCACCTGCCGGTGCCGGCAGCCCCGCCCCCGACGTCGCCAGGCGACAGTCCGCGGAACTGCGGATGGCGGTTCCCGTGGGGAATACACCGCTTTGCCCACCGTGGTCCGTACCATGGGCGGCGAGCGGGCGAGGTTCGAGCGCTGGGGGTGCAGACCCCGAATCGACATGGAGGTGGTTTGTGGTCGCGTTGGCGATTGTCCTCAGCGTGGTGGTGCTGTTGTTGGCGGTGCTCGTGGCCGGTCTGCTGCGCAGCCACGCCGACATCTTGAAGGCCCTGCACGATCTCGGTGCGGGTGTCGGCGAGCCGGCCGGGTCCCACGATCACGACCACGGCTCGTCACCTGTGTCCGGCAGTCCGGGAGCGGTCGGTGTCCCGCTCACCATGGGCCCTCCGCTGCCGGGCGAGCGCAGTTCGACGTCGGCTCCGACTATCGCCGGGGTCACGCCGTCGGGCGATGCCCTGGCGGTTTCGCCCACTGGCTCGGACCGGCTCACGCTGCTCGCGTTCCTGTCCTCGGGCTGTGCGTCGTGTGTCGGCTTCTGGAAGGATCTCCACCGGCCGGACGAGCTGGGGCTCCCGCCGCACACGCGACTGGTCGTGATCACCAAGGGCCCGGAGATGGAGATCCCGGGAGAGGTCGGGGCGCAGGCGCCCCCGGGCATTCCCGTGGTGATGTCCACCGAGGCCTGGGGCGACTACGAGGTGCCGGGCTCCCCCTTCTTCGTACTCGTCGACGGGAGCTCCGGCCGACGGATCGGCGAAGGGGTGGCCAACCGGTTCGGTCAGGTCGCTGAACTGGTGCGACGGGCCCAGGTCGACGCCGGCGGGTTCGCCGGAGGCAGTCGCAGCCACCCCCATGGGGAGGGCATCGATGGGCCGGAGCGGGAGTTGGCCAACGACCGCGAGTTGGCGGCAGCCGGCATCCTGCCCGGGGACCCGAGCCTGTATCCGTCATCTCTCACCGACGTGTACCCACCGGAGGGATCGGGCGCCCGGGCCGCCCGACGTCCGATCGGAAAGGCGAGCTGAGGTTGGCCACGTTGCGCGCACACGGCATCGAGGCCCCGCTGCCCGGCGGATTCGAGGGGCGCATCTTCATGCGATCGTCGAATGGCTTCGAGACACCGTTTCCCGTGGCGCACTTCGCAACGTTCTCCCTTCCCGATGAGGTGGGTGACTTCGGCGGCGGAGCGGTCACCCTGATGGGGGCTGCCGACATCTTCACCACCTTGTTCGAGTACGGACCCGAGAGCCTCGGGACCCGCTTGTTCGCCCGGCTGGGCATGCCACGGATGCTGTCGACGGACAGCTTCCAGCCGTACGTGCTTCGCCGCGGCCTCGGGGGGCAGTCGGGCACCCAGTGGTTCTTCACCGAAGCAGGCCGGCCGTTCACGCTCTATGTCGTCCTGGGGAGCCATGCCCGTCGCAGTTCGCTGGTACCCAGGGTCAACAGCCTGCTCGCCAACCTGGCGATCAGCCCTCCGCCCCAGCCGTCGGTCCCGATCGGTGCCCGATGGAACTGATCGGCCTCTACGTCGTCGCCTGCGTCCTGCTGGTTGTGGCCGGCATCGCCAAGGCGATCCGCCCCGACGACACCGCGCGTGCCCTGGCTGCCGCCACCCCCCTCCCGATGCCGCTGCTCCGAGGCGTCATCCGGTGCGGCTCGATCGCCGAGGCGGCGCTCGGGGCCATGGCACTGGCGCTTCCGCGCACCGTGTCGGCCGGGTTGGTGGCCTTGTCCTACTTGTGCTTCGCGTCGGTGGTGGCCTACGCCCGATCCAAAGGCGGTGCCATCTCCAGCTGTGGCTGCTTCGGGACGCCGGACACCCCGGCCACGACGCTCCACGTGGTGGTCGATGTGGCGTTGGGGATCGCCGCCGCTCTGGTGGCATCGGCCGGTCCGACCGGGTCGATCGCATCCGTCCTCTCCTCGCAGCCGCTGCACGGAGTGCCGTTGGTCATGGTGAGCGGGCTCTGTGCCTGGCTCACCTACCTGGCCATCTCGGTACTCGCGGAGCTCGAGGCGGCACGTCGCCTCGTCGGGATCTCCCGGCGGACGCAGCAGTGAGCCTGTCCCGAAGCGACCGAGACGGACGGGGCCGTCCGGGTTGTACCTACTCGAGGGCCCGGACACCATGACGACAACCCTGGTCGAACGGGCCTCGGGCTTCCTCGAGTCGCGGCTCTCGCGTCGCAGTTTCATCAATCGTTCCGCCTACGCGGGAAGTGCCGTGGCCATCGGCGCCGGCCTCGATCTCGCACTGAAGCCCACCACGGCCTACGCGCTCGTGTGCACTTGTGGGAACGGGAGCTGCGGCTGCGGGTCACGGTGCTGCGCGGGGTTCACCGAGTTCTGCTGCTCGATCAACGGCGGATACAACTACTGCCCCACGGGGGCGGTGATGGGTGGATGGTGGAAGGCGGACAACTCGTCGTACTGCGGCGGCCCCCGCTACTACATGGACTGCCACGCCTCGTGCCAGTGCGACACCGGGTGCGGGAACGGATGGGGGTTCTGCGACACCGGATGCGACGGCACCGAGTGCGGCTGCGGTCCGAACGGCTGCGACTCCTACGTCACCGGGTGCTTCCAGTTCCGGTACGGGCAGTGCAACCAACAGATCGACTGTATCGGTCGCATCGTCTGCCGGGTCGTGGCCTGCATCCCGCCGTGGGAGATCGACCCGACGTGCACGACCACACTGGCCCAGGACAACAGCACGGCAGAGCAGAACGAAGCGTGCTGGACACCGGCCACGCCGTCCCCACGTCCGCCTCCGTGCAGTTCGGCGCTGACCGCGTGCCAGGTGACCGGGATGGCCCCGAGCAGCGATGGCGACGGCTACGGCATGGTGACCTCGTTCGGGAGGCTCCTCGCCTACGGCGACTTCCCCAACGACGGGGACGAGTCTGCCGCCACGCTCGACAAGCCCATCGTGGGCATCGCCGAGCGCTCCGCCGGGGGTTACTACCTTGTGGCCTCCGACGGCGGCATCTTCGCCTACCAGACCCCGTTCTTCGGCTCGATGGGCGGCCGGCCGCTCAACCGGCCGATCGTGGGCATGGCCGCCACCCCGTCGGGCCAGGGCTACTGGATGGTGGCCTCCGACGGCGGCATCTTCTCCTTCGGGGACGCCCCGTTCTTCGGCTCGATGGGCGGGCAGGCGCTCAACCAGCCGATCGTGGGCATGGCCGCCTCCCCGTCGGGCCAGGGGTACTGGTTCGTCGCCCAGGACGGCGGCATCTTCGCCTTCAACGTCCCGTTCCTCGGATCGCCTGCGTAGCGATGCCGCCCGTGGTGACGGTCGCTGCCCGCGTGGTCCCCCGTCCGGGGCATCCCGTCCCGGACGATCCCCCTGATGAAGGAGCCCGATGACCCTCTGCATCACTGCCGTGGCCCTGATGGTGACCGTTGCCGCAGCCGTGCGCTCGACCTGGTCGCCCTGCGGACTATCCATGATGTCGACGATCACGCCGATCAGCGAGCGGGCGAAGGGTCACTCCTACACCACGACGGCCACCTGGTTCGTCCTCGGCGCTACGGCGGGAGGCATGACCGTCGGTGTCGCCATGGCGCTCGCGGCCGACGGGGCCCGCTCCCTTCATCTCGGGTCAGCCGCCCTCGGGCTGCTGGCCCTGGGAGCGGCGTTGATCGCTGCGGGCTCCGACCTGGGTGTGGGCGGCCGGAAGCTCCCCATCCACCGGCGCCAGGTCAACGAACGGTGGCTCGACCACTACCGGCCCTGGGTCTACGGAGCCGGATTCGGTTGGCAGATCGGCACCGGCCTCGCCACGTACATCACCACCGCGGCCGTCTACCTGATGATCGTCCTCGGTGCTCTCACCACCCGTCCGATGGTGGCCCTGGCCCTCGGCACCGGTTTCGGCCTCCTCCGGGGCCTCGCGGTGTTCCTCACCCGGCCCATCGCCTCGACCACGGAGCTGCTGGCCTTCCACCGCCGCGTCGCCGACGCCGGCCCGATGGCGGACAAGGTGGTCATCGGCGTCGAGGCGGGAGGTGCGGTGGTATTGGCCGCCTCCCTGCGGTCACCGGCCGCCCTCGCCCTCGTGGGATGTGCCGCCGGCGTGACCGTGGCCGCCACCATCATGGCCAAGGGGCGAGTCCCGGCCGGGCCGGCCGGCGACGGTACGGACACGGACCGCTCGGTCGAGGCGGTCGGTGTCAATCCCACTTGACATTCACTTCTGTCAAGCTAACATGACGGCATGGACGTCGAGGACAGCAGCACCGCGATCAGCTCCGACGACCCCGCTCTTGGGCTCCGCGCGGCATTGGCGTTGCATCGGCTGGCCGAGCGGGTCGAGGCCAGCAAGGTCGCTGCCGCCCGCGAACAGGGGTGGACCTGGCAGCAGATCGGCGATGCGCTCGGCGTCACCCGACAGTCGGCACACCTCAAGTACGGGAGGGACTTGCGATGACGGCCGGATCAGGAGCGGCCGAGACGTATCACCCCTGGACCACCTACGTCGCTGCCCGGGAAGAGGCGCGACGGCGAGGCGATCGCAGGGTGGGCACCGACCACCTCGCACTGGGCCTGCTCCACGATCCGGAGATCGCGTCCGCACTGGGCATCACCCTCGAATCGGCCCGTGAGGTGCTCGACTCGCTTGACAGGCAGGCCCTCCAGGCCATCGGCATCGCCCCGACTCTCGACGCCCCGCTCCTTCCGGAGCGAGAGTTGCCGTCAAAGCCCAACGTGAAGGCGGTCCTGAAGGATCGACTTGCGTTGACGCCCGCAGCGAAGAGCGCGCTGCAGGAAGCAGGCAAGTCGATGCGCCGTGGGAAGCACATCGTTCCCCAGGAGGTGCTCGTCGTCGTCCTCGGGTGCGAGTCGCCAGACCCCGCCGCCGACCTCTTTTCGGCGCTGGGCGTGGACGCTGCCGCTGCACGCCTGCGCCTCGCCAAGCCCCTCGGATCCTCCTGAGTCCCCCCGCGGGGGGACTCAGGAGGATCCGGCTCCCGCAAGGCAGCTCAGCCCTCGTCAGGGGGCCCCTGGATGGTAACGCCCGAACCGATGGGGGCCGGGGTGACCTTGTTGCCGGACGAGGCCGGGGCAGCCCCCGCGTCCTGGCCAGCGTCAGCGTCTTCGTCCGCGTGGGCCGGACCGGTGGTCAGGTCGGGTCGGTCGTTGCCCCCCTCCCCTCGCCTCCAGCGTCGGAGCGGTCCGATCCGGGAGATCAGCAGAAGCGTCCCTGCGGCTGCCAGGAGGATCCCTGCGCCCTGGACCAGCAGTGATCCGAGGTGCCCGTCCTCGCCGAGCCAGAGGTGCTCGTCGAGGAAGCGTTCGACGCCCCACAGCAACATACCCACGCCGAGGACGATGCCCGCAGGCGGCAGGACCTGGCCCGTAGGCGTGGTGGTCGGTGCCGCGCGCCCGACCGCCTCGACCGGTGCGGCGGCGACCGCAGCGGGCACCGGGGCGATGGAGCGCAGCCATCGTTCGACCAGAAGCAGGATCCCGAAGATGGCGAAGTCCTCGATGGACTGGAAGATCGGCACCGGGAGCCGTTTGCCCACCTGTCCGGCGTAGTACATGCCGAACCACTGGTTGGTCGGGTGCCCGCCCCCGGCCACCATCAACTGGGGGCCGAGCAGGCGGCCGATGCCCCAGCAGGCCATGAGCACCGGGGCCATCAGGTCGGCGAAGCGCATGGTCGGGAGTTGAGGGCACCGTCGTCGCGAGCTGACGATGGCGACGGGCACGGCGAAGAGGAGACCACCGAACGAGGAGAGCCCTCCCTGCCAGATGGCGAAGACCTGGTCCGGATGGTGCGAGTAGAAGGAGAGATTGGAGACCACGTGGAGGGCCCGGGCCCCGACGATCGCCGCCACGATCACCCAGAGGAACATCCCGGTCACCCACTGCCACGGATAGCCGGCTTTGCGAATCCGGCGCTCCGTGTACCGCAGGCCGAACCAGAAGGTCAGGGCCAACCCGATCCCGTAGGTGTGCACCTCGAGGAACCAGATGTGGAACGCGACGGGGATCGGTCTCATGGGGAAGTGGGTCTCATGGTCAACGGGCGCCCGATCAGAGACGCAATCGACGCCCTCCCAGTATGCCCCAGGTCCCCAGTAGGGTGACAGCGGGCACACCGACCGGCCCCGGCCCGCCGGGGGACCCGACCAGAACAAGCTGCAGGTCGGTCGCACGGCAGCCTACGAGCCAGGACAGGGGGGAAACAATGGGATCGCTTTCGGGCAAGGTCGCCGTCGTCACCGGTGGCGGATCAGGGATCGGGCTGGCCACGGCCACCCGCTTGGCCGAGGCCGGGGTGTCGGTCGCCGTCGTCGACCTCGACGGCTCGTCGGCCGATCGGGCGGCCGGTGGGCTCGGGGGCCTGGCCCTGCAGGCCGACGTCGGTCGATCCGACGTGTGGCCGGGCATCGTGGATGCAGTCATCACCCGCTACGGCGGCATCGACCTCGCGCACCTCAATGCGGGGGTGACGACGGGAGAGGCGGATATCACCAAGGTCACCGACGAAATCTACCGGCGTGCGGTGGGAGTCAATGTCGACGGGGTCGTGTTCGGCATCCGGGCGTTGGTCCCCGCACTGTCGGCGCGCGGGGGTGGCGCCATCGTCGCCACCGCATCACTGGCCGGCCTGATCGGCTTCTCGCCCGATCCGATCTACTGCCTCACCAAGCATGCCGTCGTCGGTCTCGTGCGGTCGCTCGGACCCCAGTTGGCCGAGCACCACATCACCATCAACGCGGTGTGCCCGAGCATCGTGGACACGCCGTTGATCGACGACATGCGGGACGTGCTGGAGGGGAGCGGGTTCCCCCTCATCGAGGTGTCCGCGGTGTCAGAGGCGGTCTTCGACCGCCTCGTCGGCGAGGAGACCGGTGAGGCGATGGTGATCCAAGCCGGCCGGGAGGCCCTGCCGTTCCGCTTCGCCCGCCCGCCCGGTCCTCGGGCCGGCGGCACGGTGGGCCAGATGCCGCCGGCAGAGTTCGCCGCCCACGATCAGGGCTGACCACCGCCCGGCCTGCGGGCGACGCGGGGGCTGACGGACGCCCGTCGCAGCATTGGTGGCCGAGGCCCCGGTTCCCCCAGCGGTGCCTCCTGTGACCGGCGGCAGGCGATGACCGGCGTGTCGAGCGACCCGGCCGATCTAGCCGACCCGGCCGACCCCGGCGAAACCGCCGTCGGTACGGACCCCGGTGATGTGCACCGTGGCGCCCGTGTACGGCGCCTCGATCATCGAGCCGCCCCCGACGTACATGGCCACGTGGTCTGAGCCGCCCGGCCCGTAGAAGAGCAGGTCACCGGGTTGGATGTCGGCCAGCGGGATGTGGGTGGTGTCGTTGTACTGGCCCCCCGAGTAGTGGGGGAGGCTGATGCCGACCTGGGCGTAGGACCACTCGACCAGGCCCGAGCAGTCGAAGCCGGACGGGCTTGACCCGCCCCACACGTAGGGCCCGCCGATCATCGTCTC
>DAIMIK010000106.1:0-8099 GCA_036722795.1 Acidimicrobiales bacterium
GCCGCTCCGGGGGGGCGGCTCAGGCGGGCCGGTTCATTCCTCCTGCTCGGGTTCCCGGTAGACCAGGACGGGGCAGGAGGCATGGGTTGCGCAGTACAGGCTCACCGATCCGATGAGCATGCCCGAGAACTCTCCGTGGCCACGACTGCTGACGACCAGGAGATCGGCGTGCCGCGACGCCTCGACCAACACCTCCGCCGGGTGGCCCTCGACGATCCGGGTGTGGATGGTCGCCGCCGGGAACTCATCCGCCAGGGGCCCGGTGATCCCGTCGACCATGGACCGGGTATCGGCGGCGGGGTCGAACCCGGAAGGAATCGGGATCGCCGCGCCCCAGCTGGCCGGCCACCGCCAGGCGCTGACCACTTCGACACGGGATCCGGTCAGCGTCGCCTGCCCGCACGCCCACCGGGCAGCGGCGACGGACGCGTCCGAGCCGTCGACCCCTACGACGATGGTGTCGGTCCCCTCGTTGCCATTCTCGTCCATCGATGAACTCCTCTCCGCGGTCGACGCGCCAACCGATAGTCCAACCGAACCACGTCTCCGCCGTGTCGTCGCCGCCCAGACTGTCACGGGCGGGGCAGACGGGCACACTTACGGCTGATCGTGCAGGGCTGCCCGGCGATGATCCTGCGCGGCGTCGAGCTGTTCCCGCCCCGGCCCGCCGGACGTGGGTGGCTCCGACGCCGCGGAGGCCCCGAGCAACGCTCCGAGGGTGGCAGACACCGACGAGCGCAGCGCGTCGAGGTCGTAGCCACCCTCGAGGAACAGGACCAGACGGCCCGGGTCCGAGGCGTATTCCGACACGACAGTGGCCAGGCCGGCGAAGTCTCCGGCGGAGAGGCACAACTCGGCGAGCGGGTCGGCCCGATGGGCGTCGAAGCCCGCGGACACCAACACCCAGGTCGGCTCGAATCGGTCGACGACCGGGGCCACCATCTGGTCGAATGCCCGGCGCACCACGTCACCGGTCGTCCCCGCCGGAAGCGGCACGTTGACGTTCGACCCCCGGGCGGCTGCGCCACCGACCTCGGTGGACCTGCCGGAGCCCGGGTAGCAGGGCCATTGGTGGGTGGAGACGTAGAGGACGGCGGGGTCCTCCCAGAAGATGGCCTGGGTCCCGTTGCCGTGGTGCACGTCCCAGTCGACGATCAGCACCTTCTCGCCGGCATCGGCCAGTGAGGCGGCTGCCAGTGCCACGTTGTTCAGCAGGCAGAATCCCATCGACCGATCGGCGAGCGCATGGTGCCCGGGCGGGCGGGCCGGCACGAAGGCGACGCCCCCGTGGCCGCGGACGGCGTCGATGGCCACCAGGCCGGCTCCGGCGGCCAGGCACGCTGCATCCCATGACGATGAGTGGGCATAGGTGTCGGGATCGAGGGAGCCACCGCCGAGGGAACAGAATCGGCGCAGTTGATCGAGGTAGGCGGGGGAGTGGATGCGCCCGAGCTGCTCGATGGTCGCGGCCCGAGCCGGGAGCTCCAGGAGGTCACTGCCGAGGTGGAGGTCCGCCACACCATCCATGACCGCACGGATTCGAGCCGGCCGCTCGGGATGGCCGCGTTCCATGTGTTCCTCGGCGGCCACTGGCCCGACCACGGTCAGCACGGCGATCCGTCGAGAGCTGTTCTCCCAGTCGAAGACAATCGGTTCCCCCTTGATGAGCAACTCTGTGCAAGGCAGATTCTGCCTCAGTGGACCGGCGGGGTGCTCAGGGGGTCTCGTGTTGGACGGAGAACCAGTCCCTGGCCTCGAGGTAGGGGGCGAACGCCCCGACGATGGTGTCGATGTCGGCCGCGCTCTTCGGACGCTGCAATTCGTAGACGTGGGGGAACTCGAGCCATCCGGTGACATGGTCCCAGAGGCGCACCGCGGCGCCACCGGTCGGCGGGTCCACCAGGACGGGCCCGAAGAGGGCCTGCCCGTCGTCGAACACCAGGGTCGGCACGCCGAACCCGCCCTTCCCCACCACCGTGTCGTGCTCGGCCCGAACCTCGTCCCCGGTGGTGGGATCCTCGATGGCGGCCCGCACGATGGCCGGGTCGAGCCCCAGTTCGGCCAGGAGCTCCTCGGCCACCTCGGGGCGGTGCGGCTTGCGCCCGTCCACATGGAGGGCCCTGCCGGCCGCCTCGTACCACCGGTCGAGCTGGCCCATGTCGTCACGGCGGAGCAGCGCACCGATCCGCATCATCGACCAGCCGTAGGACCAGTCTCGCTCCCAGGGGTGCTTCTTCCCCTCTTCGCGGTTGATCTCCTCGAGGCTGAAGAAGCGCCACCGCACATCGACGCCGGCGGTGTCGCGCACCTCGCGGATCCACAGCGAGGCCTGGTAGGCGTACGGGCACATGATGTCGAAGTGGAAGTCGACACCGGTCGGCTGTTGGATGGTCACGGCGCTCCTCCCCGTCGACGGCGGAGCTCCGTCCGCCCCCGACCTGAGCACCGTACACTCACACCATGATGGACCGCGGAAGGCTCGAGGCCTTCAGCGACGGGGTGTTCGCCGTGGCCATCACCTTGCTTGCCCTGAACCTGGCGGTGGCCGGGCCCGGTCGCGACCATCACACGTTGTTGTACCAACTGGGCCACCAGTGGCCGGCCTATGTCGCCTACCTCGTCAGCTTCTTCACCATCGGGGTGATCTGGGTCAACCATCACGCCCTGTTCGCCCAGGTCGCCCGGGTCGATCGCCCCCTGCTATTCCTCAACCTGCTCTTGTTGCTGTTCGTGGTGGCCATACCCTTCGCCACCTCGACTGTGTCCGACTATCTCCTGGTCGGCGGCCAGGACGCCCACGTGGCCGGGGCGCTGTACGCCGCGGTGATGGAGGGCATGGGCCTGAGCTTCAGCTTGATCTTCATCCACATAGCGGGCCACGGGCTGATGACGGTACCGATGACTCCCGAGGAGTCGAGGGCGGCCACCCTCCGGTTCGGCGTCGGTGCACTGGTCTACCTGGTGGCCTTCGGCGCGGCGTTCATCAGTGCCACGCTGGTGCTGGCGATCGCCGGCTTGATCACCACGTACTACATCTTCCGCCAGACCCCCGGCGACGCCGGGCCCGAGACCTCCGAGTGATCGGCCCGGTCGCTCGACCGGTCGCACCGAGCCGAGGAACCAGGTAGGTGGCGCCGGTCAGAAGTGCCCGAGCACCGGGTGGGCGACGTAGGGCTCCTCGAGCCGGGTCACCTCGGCGCCGTCGAGGTGCAGCTCCTCGGCAGCCAGCGCATCGGCCAGGTGGGCGGGTCGGGTGGCCCCGACGATGGGGGCGGTGACGCCAGGGCGCTGGAGCAACCACGCCAGGGCGATCTGGGCCCGGGGCAACCCCCGTTCGGCCGCCACCTCGGCGACCCGCTCGACCACGTCGAAGTCGGTGGGCTGGCTGTAGAGGTAGTCGGTGAAGGCGTCGGTGTCCGACCGGGTGGTGAGATGCTCGCCGGCCCGGTTGCGGGTTCCGGCGAGGATGCCTCGGGCCAGCGGGCTCCAGGGGATGACGCCGATCCCCTGATCGATGCACTGGGGGATCATCTCCCGTTCCTCTTCGCGGTAGATGAGGTTGTAGTGCGGTTGCATGGAGACGAACCGGGTCCAGTGGTTGCGGTCGGCGACATGTTGGGCCTTGGCGAACTGCCAGGCGAACATGCTGCTGGCGCCGATGTAGCGGGCCTTGCCCGAGCGGACCACGTCGTGGAGCGCCTCCATGGTCTCCTCGATCGGGGTGCGTGGGTCCCACCGGTGGATCTGGTAGAGGTCCACGTACTCCATGCCCAGCCTGGCCAACGAAGCATCGATGGCGGACAGGATGTGCTTGCGGGAGAGGCCACCGCCGTTCTCGCCCGGGGTCATCGGCATGAAAACCTTGGTGGCGACGACCAGCTCGTCGCGGCTGAGGATCTTCGGGAGCAGCCGGCCGGTCGCGACCTCGCTGGCCCCCTGCGAGTAGGTGTCGGCGGTGTCGAAGAAGGTGATGCCCCCCTCCACGGCGGCACGGACGATCGGCTCGGCATGCTCCTCGTCCAGGACCCACGCCCGGTCGCTGTCGTTGCCGAAGCTCATCATGCCGAGGCAGACCCGTGACACCCGAAGGCCGGTCATGCCGAGATTGACGTACTGCATGGGTACCTCCAGATGGGCCGGCGACCTGTCCGGCCGACAGGTCGGTTGCAGAAGGGCCGGCGACCCGTCCGGTCGACAGGTCGGACGGATCGGCCGAGCCGGGGGGTCGATCCCGACGGCACGCGAGCGGGTCCGCCATCCGACGACGTCCAACGTACCCTGCCGCCGGCCCCGGTGCCGAGCGCCCGTAACTCCCAGATTGCGCCGCCTGAGCCTGGGAACGCGACCACGACCCGTGGCTCCCAAGGTACTGACCAGCAGTTCTTTCTCCCGCGTGTTCACAGGTCTTTCTACCGCGTGTTCACAGGAAGCTCACAGCTGACTCTCGACTGGCCTCAATGTTGACCGGCTCAGATGTGGTTGCTGGAACAGGCCCTGGGGATGCGCCCCGGCCCATCCGAACGATCAACACTGGGTGGCGTCGGCCACCGGAATGCGAGCAAGGTAAAGGTGCGATCTGATCACAGGACCGGGTCCGGTCGGAAGCGGCTGGTCATCGGAGCCGTCGTGGTGATCTTGGCCGCCGCCGGTCTGGGAACATGGTTCGCCACCAAGAGTTCGAGTGCCGCCACGACGGGCATCACGACCTCCACGACGGTCCAGACCGTTTCCACCGGCACCATCACCCAGACCGTCTCTTCCACCGGCACGATCGAACCGGCCAGCCAGGCCAACCTCAACTTCGCGGTGTCGGGCCGGGTCAACGCGGTGGACGTCACCGCCGGCCAGACGGTCACCGCCGGCCAGGCCCTGGCGACGGTGGACGGCACGACCCTCGCTGCCTCACTGGCGCAGGCCCAGGCCACCTTGGCCAACGACCAGGCCCAGTTGGTCACCGATCAGGCCAACAGCGCCTCCGCCAGCCAGATCACCCTGGACAACGCCAACATCGCCTCGGCACAGACACAGGTCACCACGGCGCAGACGTCGTTGGACGATGCAGCGCTGGTGTCGACCATCGCGGGGAAGGTGGCCTCGGTCAGCCTCACCGTCGGCCAGCAGGTGACCGCATCGACCTCCTCGGCGGCATCGGGTGCCGGCTCGTCCGGCACGAGTGGCTCCGGATCGACCGGCTCCACGGGGACCGGCTCGTTCGCAGGCACTACGGCGGCTGCGACCGGCTCCGCCGCCTCGTCGGCGGCATCGGGCTCGTCGAGCGCGCAGGTCATCGTCATCTCGACCGGCTCGTACATCGTGGACGCGACGGTCAACAGCACGGCGGTCTCCCAGGTGCTGGTCGGCGATCAGGCGACGATCACCGTGTCGGGCTCCACCACCCCGGTCTACGGAACGGTGGGTTCGGTCGGGCTGCTGGCCACCACCACGTCGGGGGTGTCGTCCTTCCCGGTGGTCATCGACGTCACCGGCAGCCCCGCGGGGCTCTTCGGCGGATCGAGTGCCAACGTCTCGATCATCGTGAAGGAGCTGCAGGACGTCATCGTGGTGCCGACCACCGCCATCACCTACAGCGGTGGTGCCACGAGAGTGACCCTCGACTCCAACGGGACCAAGACCTCCCGGGACGTGACCATCGGCACGGCATCGGGCGGGCAGACCCAGGTGATCAGCGGGTTGTCCGTGGGAGAAAAGATCTACGTGACCACGGTCTCCTTCCGCGGGGCGCTGGGCCCCGGGCGGACCGGAACGGGCGTCTTCGGCGGGGGCACGTCGGGCGGCACCGGCGGGGGGGGCTTCGGCGGCGGGGGCTTCGGCGGCGGTGGGGGCTTCGGTGGCGGCGGGGGCTTCGGCGGATGACCCCGTCCGAGCACCCTGGTAGCGGATCGCCGGGTTCCCCCGGGGACACCGCGGAGGTCTGGGTGGAGAACACCGGGACCTACCCCCTGGTACAGCCTCCGGTCATCGAGGCCCACGACGTGTGGAAGACGTACCGGAACGGATCACTGGAGGTCGACGCGCTCCGCGGCGTGTCGGTCGAGATCCGGTCGGGCGAGTATGTCGCCATCACGGGGCCGTCGGGATCGGGGAAGTCGACCCTGATGCACATCCTCGGTTGTCTGGACGTGCCCACGTCGGGCACGTTTCACCTGGCCGGCGAGGACGTGAGTACCATGTCCGAGGAGGAGCTGGCCCATGTCCGGAACCGGCGGATCGGCTTCGTGTTCCAACAGTTCAACTTGCTGGCCTCGATGTCGGCCTGGCGGAACGTGGAGCTCCCCCTTCTCTATGCCGGCGTCGAGCGGTCGGAGCGCAAGCGGCGCGCCCTCGGGGCGCTGGAGCGGGTCGGGCTCGACACCCGGGTCGACCACCGGCCCGGGGAGCTCTCCGGCGGCCAACAGCAGCGGGTGGCCATGGCCCGCGCCCTGGTCACCGACCCTGACCTGATCCTCGCCGACGAGCCCACCGGCAACCTCGACTCGGTCTCCGCGGCCGACGTCCTCGGGCTGCTCGACGAGCTCCATCGCAGTGGGCGAACCATCGTGCTCATCACCCATGAGGCCGACCTGGCCGAGGCGGCCGACCGGACCATGCGGATCCGGGATGGAGAGATCCTCGACCAGGAGCCGGCCGGCAGCGTGGCGGTCGGTCGATGAACGTCCTCGAGACCTTTCGGACCGGGCTGGAGGCGGTGGTCTCCCATCGCCTGCGCTCGGCGCTGACCGTGCTCGGCATCATGATCGGCATCACCGCGGTGATCCTGACCGTCGGGCTCGGGGAGGGGGCACAGCAGCAGGTCAGCTCCCAGATCTCGGCACTGGGCTCGAACCTCCTCACGGTCACGCCGGGAAGCACCACCTCGAGCGCGGGGATCCGCGGCGGGTTCGGCTCTGCGTCGACGCTGACCGTGGGCGATGCGGCAGCCCTTTCGTCGAACGTCGTGGCGCCGGACGTCAACGCGGTGGCCCCGGCCTCGACGGTGTCGGAGAGCCTGGCGGCCGGCACGACCAATTGGACGACCACGGTGGTGGGCACCGACCCCTCGTGGCTGACCGTCCGTGGGCGGTCGATGACCGAGGGGAGGTTCATCGCCGCCCACGACCTGGCCACGCGAGCCGACGCGGCCGTGCTGGGGGCGACGACCGCCCAGGAGCTGTTCGGGTTCCGTGACCCCGTGGGCCAGACGGTCAACATCGCCGGGCAGCCGATGTCGGTCATCGGCGTGCTCAACACGGTGGGCTCCTCGTCGACCTCGTCGACCGCCTCGAACCCGGACGACCAGGCCATCGTGCCCTTGACGACGGCCTCGGCGCTCCTGTTCGGAGGATCGAGCCGGAACTCGGTGAGCCAAATCCTCATCCAGTCGACGTCGGCCGGCACCCTGTCGGCCGCCTATCAGGAGGCAGACGCCGAGCTCCTCAGCCTTCATGGCGTCACGACAGCGGCGAGCGCCGACTTCACCATCACCAGCGAGCAGCAGGTCCTCTCCACGGCCACCTCGGTCGACAAGACGCTGACCATCCTCCTCGGTGGTGTGGCTGGGATCTCGCTTCTGGTGGGGGGCATCGGTGTCATGAACATCATGCTGGTCTCGGTGACCGAGCGGATCCGAGAGATCGGGCTGCGCAAGGCGCTCGGCGCCACCCCCCGCGTCATCCGCCGCCAGTTCCTGGTGGAGGCGTCGGTGCTCGGTTCCGTCGGCGGCGTCCTCGGTGCCGGGCTGGGCCTCCTCGGTGCCGCGATACTTCCCCACTTCATCTCCGACAAGATCACCATCTCTCCGGTGGCCACCGCCGGCGCCATCGTGATTGCCATCGGCATCGGCATCGCCTTCGGCGTCTATCCCGCAAGTCGTGCCGCCCGTCTTGCCCCGATCGATGCACTTCGCAGCGAATGACTCCCGTGACCCCCAACACACCAAAAGGAAGCGAATCATGTACAACCCAGTGAGATCAGCAAGTCCGGCCACCGCCGCCGACCCCCACCCACTCCCCACGGGCCGCCCCGTCACGGTGCGGCGCCTGCTCGCCCTGTCGGCGCTCGGCGTGGCCGGCGTGGCCCTGGCTGCGTGCGGGTCGTCGTCG
>DAIMIK010000107.1:0-7948 GCA_036722795.1 Acidimicrobiales bacterium
CCCCGAGGATGGTGAACACCACGGTGAACCCGGCGATGAAGGCGAGGATCCCCCGCAGCAGCCTGCCCCGCTCCCGCTTCAGGTCCTCGACGCTCGGCCCGTCCGGCTCGGACGACGCTCCATCCGGTTCGGTCTTCGGCGCCTCCGACGTCCCCGCCGCCGCCGGCACCGGAACCGCGGCCGGGCGCAGCGCGCCCAACTCGGCGGCGGAGAGGCCCGACACCATCGACAGGTAGGCCGGCACCAGGGGGAGCACGCAGGGAGAGAGGAAGGACAGCATCCCCGCGCCGAATGCCACCAGGAGACCCAGGGGGTCGGCGTGGATCGCCGCCAAGCCGACCACCATCACCCGCTACGCCAGCTGGCTCTTCACCAGCGCCAGGTCGGCCTCCACCATCATCTGCACCAGGGCGGGGAATTCGACGTCGCGATGCCAACCGAGCGTCTTCTCCGCCTTGGAGGGATCGCCGACCAGCAGGTCCACCTCGGCCGGGCGCAGGAAGCGATCGTCGATCACCACGTACTTCTCCCAGTCGAGGTCGGCGGCGGCAAAGGAATGCTCGACAAGCTCCTTGACCGAGTGGGTCTCCCCCGTGGCCACCACGTAGTCGTCCGGCTGGTCCTGCTGGAGCATCGCCCACATGGCCCGCACGTAGTCGGCGGCAAAGCCCCAGTCACGCTGGGCATCGAGGTTGCCCAGGGCCAGCCTGTCGTCGATTCCCGCCTTGATCCGCGCCACCCCGTGGGTCACCTTGCGGGTGACGAACTCGAGGCCCCGTCGAGGCGACTCGTGGTTGAAGAGGATCCCCGACGAGGCGTGGAGGTCGTAGCTCTCGCGATAGTTGACGGTGATCCAGTGCCCGTAGACCTTCGCCACCCCGTAGGGGCTGCGGGGGTAGAAGGGCGTCGTCTCGACCTGGGGGACCTCGAGGACCTTGCCGAACATCTCCGAGGAGCTCGCCTGGTAGAAGCGGATCTCGGGGTCGACCGTGCGGATGGCGTCGAGCACCCGGGTCACGCCGAGCGCCGTAGTCTCACCGGTGAGGACCGGCTGGCTCCACGACGTCTGCACGAACGACTGGGCGGCCAGATTGTAGACCTCGGCCGGCCGGTTCTCGCGCAAGATGTTGATCATCGACACCTCGTCGAGGAGGTCCCCGGCCACCAGGGTCATCCGCTCCTGGATGTGGGCGATCCGTTCGAAGTTGAGCGTGCTCGACCGCCGCACCATTCCGCACACCTCATAGCCCTGACCGAGCAGGAATTCGGCCAGGTAGGAGCCGTCCTGGCCGGTGACGCCCGTGATCAGTGCTCGTTTCGCCATGCTCTTCGTACTCCTCGTGGTTCAGTGTGGTTCGGTGTCGTCGGAGGCCAACCGCCAGCTCGGCGGCCGCTTCTCCATGAAGGCCGCGATCCCCTCCGCCGCTTCGGCCGTCTGGCTGGTCACGGTCAACATGGCGTGGAGATAGGGCAGCGCCTCGGTGGCCGCCGAATCCAACACAGCGTAGAACGATTCGCGGCCCAACCTCATGACACCGGGTGGCTTCGAGGCCAGCACCGCCGCCAGCGAGGTCACTTCGGCGTCGAGCCGGTCGTGGGGCACCAACCGGGTGACGAACCCGATCCGCTCCGCCTCCTCGGCCCCCACCACCCGACTGGTGAGCATCAGCTCGAGCGCCTTCTTGGGGGGCATCGAACGAAGCATGGGCACGGTGACCATGTAGGGCCAGAGCCCGACGTTGAGCTCCGGAGCACCGAATCGGGCCTGCTCCGATGCGACGACGATGTCGCATGCCAATGCCAACCCGAACCCTCCCGCCATGGCCCAGCCCTGGACCCGGGCGATGGTCGGCTTGCCCAGGTGCCACATCTCCTCGAACAGCTCGGCCAACCAGCCCCGGGCGAGATGGTGATCGGCGTACTCGTCGGTCGACCCGGCGGGATCGCGCGGGGCCATGCCCGTCAGGTCGGCACCGGCGCAGAATGCCCGGTCGCCGGCGCCGGCCAGCACCACCACCCGCACGCTCGGATCGGCCTTGGCGCGGACCAGGTGCTCGCGGAGGCCTGCGATGACCTCCCAGGTCATGGCGTTGCGACGTTCGGGTCGATCGATGGTCAGGGTCAGGACGGCGCCAGCCCGGTCGGCCCGAAGGTCGGAGTTCACCGCGATCCGATCGCCGTCGGGGGGCTCGCCGGCAACGGGGGCCGGGGACGTGGCGTCTGCGGGCACCGTACGAAGGTAGTCCCATCCCGGACCCGTTGCCCGCAGGCGGGGTGGGGCCCCCGCAGGTGGGGCCGCCGGGGTGCGGAGCGTTGCCAGCTACGGTGACGCCATTCCGACCGCTGCCCTGCTCTCCTTCCGTCTCGGGGGTTCCGACGGCGTCGCCATCGAGGCGGCCAAGTGGCAGCACGCCCTGGCCACCCTCGGGTTCGCGACGGTCACCGTGGCCGGGAGCGGGCCGGTGGACCGCATGGTCACCGGGCTCTCCATCGGTGCCGCCGAACCGCCGGCACGGTCGGAGGTCGCGTCGGCGTTGGACGATGTCGACCTGGTGATCGTGGAGAACCTCTGCTCCCTCCCGCTCAACCCGGGCGCTGCCCACGTGGTGGCCGAGGTCCTGGCCGGGCGGCCCGCCGTCCTCCGCCACCATGACCTCCCGTGGCAGCGACCCCAGTTCATCGGGTATCCGGCCCCACCCGACGACCCGCGGTGGCGCCACGTCACCATCAACCAGCTGAGCGGGCGGCAGCTGCGGGAACGTGGCATCGCCGCCACCACCATCTACAACGCCTTCGACGTCGGTGGCGCCGGGCGGGCCGGAGGTCGGGCGGCAGTGGATGCCCGATCCGACCGCATCGTGGGGGTTCGCCACGCCCTCGGCATCGGCGACAGCGAACGCCTGGTGCTCCAGCCGACCCGGGCCATTGCCCGGAAGAACGTGGGAGGGGGCATCGCCGTGGCCACCGCGCTGGGCGCCACCTACTGGCTGCTCGGTCCGGCCGAGGACGGGTACGGCCCGGACCTCGAGGCACTGGTCGGAGCGGCGACCTGCCCGGTCGTCCTCGGTCCTCCCGGCGGGCAGGCCGGCGTGGACATCCACGACGCCTACCAGGCGTGCGACGTGGTCGCCCTGCCCTCCACCTGGGAGGGCTTCGGGAATCCGACCATCGAATCGGTGGTCCAGCGGCGGCCGTTGGCCATCGGGCCCTACCCGGTGGCCCGGGAGCTGGAGGCGTTCGGGTTCCGGTGGTTCCACCTCACCGAGATGGACCGGCTGCGGGCCTGGCTGGACGCTCCCCACCCCGAACTCCTCGAGCACAACCTGGCCGTGGCCTCGGCCCACTTTTCGCTGGCGGACCTGCCCGGGAGGATCGCCGCCGTGTTGCCCGACCTGTGACAAGGGCGACCTCGGCCGATCCGGGTCGGAATTCCGGGCCGGAGGTACGATGACCCCCATGAACGCCGCCCTCGCCCCGGAACGCGCCCACACCGAGGGGCGGGGACGCCGCGCCGCCCCCGGGCGCCGTCTGACCGCCGACGCCCGGCGCCGCCAGCTCTTCGACGTGGCCCTGCGCCTGTTCGCGGAGCACGGCTACGCGGCGACCACCATGGACGACATCGCCGAGGCAGCCGGGGTGACCAAGCCCCTGGTCTACCAGCACTTCGAGTCCAAGCGCGCCCTGTACCTCGAGCTGATGGACGTCTTCTCGGGCGAGCTGGTCAGCCGGATCGTGACCGCCACCGCCAACGCCGAGGGCCCTCGCCAGCAGGTGGAGCTCGGGTTCGCCGCCTACTTCGAGCTGATGGTCGGCAACGAACAGGCATTCCGGCTCCTCTACGGCCGGGACGCCCCCGACGACCCCGAGCTCGGTGCGGCGCTTCGCAGGGTGGAGGAGACCATCGCCGAGGCCATCGACCCGCTCATCGACGCCGGGCTCGACCCGGAACACCGGCTGCTGCTGGCCCACGCCGTCGTGGGCATCGCCGAGGGCGCCAGCCGCCACTGGCTGGACGCCCATCGGACGAAGACGTCCCCCGACGACGGATCCCTGACCGACACGTCGTTGGCCGAAACCGACCAGGCCGACGAGGCTGCCCGCCTGGCCACCCGGTTGGCCGACTTCGCCTGGGCCGGGCTCCGCCAGGTCCACCGGATCTGAACCACGGGCAGGACGGGCCGTGCGAGCCGGGTCGAAGGTCCCCGGGCGGCGACCCTCAGGCTTTCACCGTTCCGGCCACCACCGGAGGATTGGTGGAGTGCACCACGCCGCCGGAATGCTCGGCGGTGATGGCGAAAGCGCTGACCGGCATGCCGCCGGCGACGCTGAAGGGCACGACCGACGGACTCGGGCCCAGCAGGCCGAGCGAGATGTCGTTGCCGCCAATGACCCCCCACAGCTGGTAGGTCTTGTCCGCCGGAAGCGGCGACAATTTCTCGCCGATCACGAACCCCGTCCCCGATTCGGTCAGGACCACGGTCACCGTTCCGGCAGCCGGGGCACCCGGTGCACCCGGGGAGGCGGTGAGCCGGACCTGCTCGGAGGTCGGCGAGGCCAGAGCTTCCTGCTCGGCTGCCGACAGCAGCGGCGGTGCCTGCGCTGTGGTCACCTGATGCCCGAGGTGGTCGGCCTGCACGCCGAAGAGGAGAGCCACCACGGCTGCGGCTGCGGCGGCCACCCCGGCTACCCGCACTGGCCATTGCCGGCGGCGGCCGGAGGAGATCGGCACCCTCCTGGACGCCGGGACCGGGGCCTCGGACGGCAGTCCGTCGGGCCCCTCGCCCGCCTCGGCCGTCGCGTCACCCCGGCCCTCGCCCTGGCCCTCGCCGGTTTCGAGACGGGCGGCCAGAAGTGTCCACGACGGGGGTCCCGCGCTCTCGAGTCGGCGGGCGATGCCGTCCCACACCCGCGTCGGGGACGAGCCGCCGGAGTTGGCCAGGAACCCCGCGACCTCGTGGTGCTGAGCCACTTCGACGGCACACCGGACACAATTCTCCAGGTGCGCTTCGACCATCGACGCGGTGTCGGGATCCACCGCGTCCAGTGCGTAGGCACCCAGGAACTCCTGGATCTCCTCGTGGCTCGGTTCGGGTACGAGCGGTGTCGTGGGCGCGCTCACCGTTCCACCCCTGCCGGCTCGACGCCCTGTTCGGCGAGGTTGACCCGGAGACGCCCCAGCCCCGACCTGATGCGACTCTTCACCGTGCCCTCCGGCTCTTTCAGCATGGCCGCGACCTCGCGATAGGTGTGGCCACCGAAGTAGGCCAGTTCGATGGGCCGGCGGAGCTCGTCGGGCAGTGCGCCGAGGGCCTCTTTGACCTGCTCGGCCACGGCAATGTCCCACACCTCGTGGTCGATGTCGTAAGGGGCGGTGGCCGTCTCGCGGGACGTTCGCTCCTCGCGCTTGCGCCGGGCCACCTCCGAGCGGACGAAGTCCACGGACTTTCCGTGGGTGCGGGCCAGCAGGAACGATCGCAAGGTCCCCCGCTGCGCGTCGAACTTCTCCGGCTGGTTCCAGAGGTCGAGGAAGACCTCTTGGGTGATCTCCTCGGCCGGTGGGTCGCTGCGGACGATCCGGCGGGCCAGGGCGTGGACAGACCCCCCGTGGCGGCGGTAGATCTCCGCCAGGGCCGGCTGGTGCCAACGTCCGACACCCACCACCAGGTTGGCGTCGCTCGCCTGTTCCAAGCCGACCATCACGTCACTGTATTCGGAGCCGGTCCCGAGCTGGATGGGCGGGCTGGGCCCACGGGCGTGGGGAGCGGCGGAGGGCCTGGACTGCGGAGGGCCTGCTCGACACGAAACCCGACAGAACCAGTAAACTATGTGGGTGTTCAAGTTCCCGAATCCCGTCAACGACTACGCAGCCCGCACCGTCGCCACCGGAGTGGTCCTCATGTGCGTGGCGGCCATCGCCTTCCGTCAGCCATGGATCCTCATCCCGCTGGCCTACGGGTTCTGGACCCGGGTGCTCACCGGACCGACCCTGAGCCCGCTCGGCCAGTTCGCAACCAGGATGGTCGCCCCCCGCGTCCCGGGTGAGCCCCGTATGGTGGCCGGGCCCCCCAAGCGCTTCGCCCAGGGCGTCGGGGTGGCCTTCTCCACTACCGCACTGGTGCTCTGGTACGGATACGGGTTGGGCACCGCCACCTGGGTGGTCACCGGGATGCTGGCGGCCGCCGCGTTCCTCGAGGCGGCCTTCGGGCTGTGCCTCGGCTGCAAGGCCTTTGGCGTGCTGATGAAGGTCGGGGTCGTTCCCGAAGAGGTGTGCGCCACATGCGCCGACATCTCCCTGCGTTACCCCCAGCTCACCCGTTCGGCTCCCCGCTGAGTTCGATCAGGGCCGGTCAGCCCAGGCGGGGAAGGAGGCCGGCGCAGAGGTCGGCGAGCTCCTTGGCACAGGACAGATAGACCACGTCCTCACCGCCGGCAGGGTCTTCGACGTCCTCCCACGGCTCGATCTCGACATCGGCCAGGCCGAGCACACCCAAGCGCTCACCCAGCGGAGCGGGTCCGGCCGGCAGTACCCGGCACAGCCTCTTGATCGACACGGTCCGCGACGCCGCCTCGGGATGCCGGCGCCGGATGTAGTGCACGTGCTCACCGGCCATGGCCAGGATCAGCCCCGCGTCCTCGACGTCCCGGTCGGTGAGCTGATGGCTCCGATGCCCGCCGGCCTGCAGCCCGACCGACGCCAGGGCATCCCGCGTCCTCCGGCTCATCGGCTGCCCCTCGACCACGTGGGTGCCGGCGGTCACGATCCGTAGGGGCGCCGGTCCGAGCATGGCGCCGGCCATCACCGACCGCGCCGCATTCCCCGTGCACAGCGTGAGGAGGGCCGGCACCGGCACGACCTCGTCGGGCCGGTCACCCGCCGCATCCTCGCTTCGCACCGGCGCAACGGTACAGCACCGGCGGGAGCTGAAGAACCTTCCCACGGCCCTCCATCCGACCAGGACCGACGAAGTACTCGAAAACCTTGGGCGCGGCCCGGTCAGCCCACACATGACATTCCGGGCGTCCGATGGTCATCGGGTCGAGTGGTCCGTCGAGCTTCGGTCCGGTCGGTCTCGCGTGGTGGTCCTCCCGCGGAACGCCGACCCGACCTACAGCAGCGTGCCCGCTCCGGTCCTGTTGGTTCGGCGTGTGGGGACCCCAGCACGTCGGACTGCCGGCCGTGTTGAGTGTGAGGGTGAGCGCCCGGCCGCAAGCTCAGTCACCGGCCGCGGCAGCCTCCAGTTGAGCAATGTCGAGCTTGATCATCTTCAGCATGGCCTGCATCACACGGTTGGCGCGCCCAGAGTCGGGGTCGCTCATCAGCTCGCCCAGTCGGCTGGGCACGACCTGCCACGACACCCCAAAGCGGTCCGTGAGCCAACCACACCGGGAGGGCTCACCCCCATCGACAAGGCGGTCCCAGTAATGATCGACTTCGCCTTGGGTCTCACAGTTGACGACAAAGGAAATGGCCGGAGTGAAGTGGAATGCCGGCCCACCGTTGAGCGCCATGAACGGCTTACCATCGAGCTCGAAGCTCACCGCCAGCGTCGATCCTTCTTCCCCGGGCGTATCGGGCCCGTACTCGCTGCCCACGAGTCTCTTGGAATTTGGGAAGATCGAGACGTAGTGATCGACTGCGGCATCAGCGTTGCCGTCGAACCAGAAACACGGCGTGATCGGAGGCATCCCCAGATCGTAGGGTGGAGCACAGCCGCCTGCATTGGGTTGGTGCTCAGGGGCGCAGGATCTGCCGCTCGGAGATCCAATGCTCGGCAGGCTGAAGTGCTGAGGGGTCGATTCGACAAGTCCGGATCCGACCTCGCTTCTCGGATCGAACAAGACCGCACGCCTCCAACACCTGGACGTGTTGGACAACTGCGGCGAGCGACATGTCGAGGGGTTCCGCGAGCTCGCTGACCGAAGCTGGACCGCTGCTCAATCGCTCCAC
>DAIMIK010000108.1:0-7780 GCA_036722795.1 Acidimicrobiales bacterium
CCGGTAGTCGACGTCCGACGATCGGTTCACACCGAGGTCCGCCGCCGCGAACAGATCGAGCGTGGCCCGCTCGAGCGAGCCCTTGGGCAGCACCAGGCGCAGCACGCTCAGCGTATCCCTGTGGTGGAGCCCACGCGGGGCCCGGCCGACAGGGCGGTGACCCCTCCCAACACGGCGGCCGTACGGAGAGCGGTCAGGGCGGCCTCACGGCCCTTGTTGGCTTCGTCGTCCTCCGAGCGCACCAGGGCCTGGTCGACGGTTTCGGTGGTCAGGACGCCGAAGACGACCGGGATACCGGTGTCGAGCTGCACCCGCTGCAGGCCGGAGGCGCACTCCCCCGCCACGAACTCGTAGTGGCCAGTGTCCCCCCTGATCACCGCGCCGAGGCAGACCACGGCATCCACCGCGCCGGAGCCGGCCAGCCGCTGGGCGACCACCGGCAGTTCGAAGGCACCGGGCACCCAGGTCACCACGGCGTGCGCCAGATCGCACCCGGACTCCTCCAGGGCGTCGAGGGCGCCGCGCAACAGGCGGTCGGTGATGCCGCCGTTGAACTCGGCGCAGGCAATTCCGATCCGGACCCCCACCGAGGAGGTCGACCCGCCGGACGCGCCGTCGAGGGAGGTACCGACCCGGGCTGCAGTCCTCTCCTTGGCGCCGCTCGGCAGCAGTGTCAGATCAGAGGACGTCATCGAGACCTTCGAGTAGGTGGCCCATGCGCTCGCGCTTGGTCCGAAGGTACTCGATGTTCTCCGCTGTGGCGGTGGGTTGGATGCTCACCCGTTCGACGATGTCGAGGCCGAACCCTTCGAGACCACCGTACTTGGTCGGGTTGTTGGTCATCAGCCGCATAGTGGTGACGCCCAGGTCGACCAGGATCTGCGCTCCGATCCCGTACTCGCGTGAGTCGGCCGGCAGGCCCAGTTCGAGGTTGGCGTCCACCGTGTCGAACCCCTCCTCTTGGAGGTTGTAAGCGCGCAGCTTGTGCGCCAGTCCGATGCCCCGTCCCTCGTGTCCCCGCAGATAGACCAGGACCCCGCTCCCGTTGTCGGCGATGGTGGCCATGGCGCCGTGGAGCTGTGGGCCGCAGTCGCAGCGGAGCGAACCGAAGACGTCACCGGTCAGGCACTCGCTGTGGACCCGGACCAGTATGTTGGGCTGCCCCCGCACGTCACCCATGACCAGGGCCACGTGGTGCTCCCCGTCGAGGACCGACTCGTAGGCGTAGACGGTGAACTCCCCGAAGTCGGTGGGGATGCGCGCGTCGGCGATGCGGCGGACCAGCTTGTCCTTGTGCCGGCGATAGCGGATCAGGTCGGCGATGGTGATGAGCAGGAGGCCGTGCTTCTTCGCGAACGCCTTCAGCTCGGGAAGCCGGGCCATGCCCGTCTTGTCCTCGCTGACCACCTCGCACAGCACTCCGGCCGGGGACATTCCCGCCGCCCGGGCCAGGTCGACGGCGGCCTCGGTGTGCCCGGCACGCTTGAGCACTCCGCCCGCACGGTACCGGAGCGGGAAGATGTGGCCGGGACGGTTGAGGTCGGCCGGCCGGGTGTGGGGATCGACCAGGGCCTTGATGGTGGCCGAGCGGTCGGCCGCCGAGATCCCCGTGGAGGTCCCGTGCCGGTAGTCGACGCTGACGGTGAACGCCGTCCGCTGCACCTCCGTGTTCGAAGTGACCATCAGGGGCAGATCGAGGTGCTCCACTCGCTCGGGGGTCAGGGGGACACAGATCAGGCCGGAGGTGTGGGCGAGGAAGAACGCGATCTTCTCGGGGGTGACCGCGTCGGCGGCCATGATCAGGTCGCCTTCGTTCTCGCGATCCTCATCGTCGACGACCACGACGATCTCGCCGCGCCCGATGGCCTCGATCGCATCCTCAACTGCTGAAAAGGGCATCTACCCTTCGTCTCCCTCTGCTCGATGGCTCCGGGGTCCGGTGGGACTTCGACCCACTGGACCGACTCTTCTCTATGTCGGCCGGGAGCGGGCCTGCCTTAGGCATTTCTCGACTCGAGCGACCACGATCACATCTCGGAGGAGGACAATTCCACCCTCAAGTCGCCCTCCAGGCTACTCACCGACCGCACCCTTCCCCGCCACAGTGCACCGAGGGTGGGCGCACCCGGTCCGGCGAACAGCGGGCGGGCATCATCCCCGCCGAACAGGGCCGGGGCCAGGTAGAGGACATAGCGGTCCACCAGACCCGAGGTGTGGAACGCGTGGGCCACGCCGGCACCACCCTCGACCAGCACCTGCAGCATGCCTCGGTTTCCCAGCTCGTCGAGCACCGCTCCGAGCTCTCCGGTCAGCTCCACGGCAGGCCGGACCGCGGCCCGGGGTGGTGCGTGGCCCAGCACCACCCGGACGGGCTGGGCATCGGGACCGCGGAAGCAGGGGTCGTCGGGGGGAAGGCGCACGGTCAGGTGGGGATCGTCGGCCCGGACCGTTCCCGCCCCCACCACCACGGCGTCGGATCGTGCCCGCAGCCGGTGGGCGTCGAGACGGGCGGCCTCCCCGGTGATCCACATGCTGGTCCCGTCGGGAGCGGCGGTCCTGCCGTCGAGGGTGGCCGCCAGCTTGAGGACCACCCACGGTCGACCGGTCCGGCGGTGCTTCAGGTAGCCGGCCAACTGTTCGTCCACCTCGGCGGCGGCCACCCCCACGTCGACCACGATGCCCGCCGATCGGAGTGCAGCGATGCCGCGGCCCGCGACCAGTGGGTCCGGGTCCTCGATGCCGATGACCACCCTTCGGACACCCGCCGCCATGATGGCGTCCGTACAGGGCGGGGTCCGGCCGAGATGGGCACAGGGCTCCAGGGTCACGTACAGGGTGCCCGCATCGGCTCGGGGGCCCGCCGCACCGAGGGCGACGACCTCGGCGTGGGATCCTCCGGGGGGCGCAGTGGCCCCGGTGAACCAGGCCGGTCCGTCTCCGTCGGCCCCTGCATCTTCATCCGGTACCACGACCGCGCCCACCCAGGGGTTCGGCGATGTGCGACCCCGGACCGACTCGCCGGCTTCGAGGGCGCGTCGCATCCACTCGCGGTCGTTCCGGCCTCCCGGGTGCAATCTGCGGCTCAGGATGGACTGCCTGCCACTGCTCCGACCGCGGCACGCAGGATGCCGGTGGCCGCCTCGAGCGGGTCGGCGCGCCCGAAGACGGCGGAGCCGGCCACGAACACGTTGGCCCCCGAACGGGCGGCCTCGACGACCGTGTGCTCGTCGATGCCTCCGTCCACCTCGACGTCGAGGGAGTAACCGGCCGCAGTGGCGGCATCCCGGACCTGACGGACCTTGGGCATCACCTCGGCGATGAACGTCTGGCCGCCGAACCCGGGGAACACCGTCATGCACAGGATCAGGTCGACCATGCCCAGGTAGGGCTCCAGCGCCTCGAACGGCGTGTCGGGATTGGCAGCGAGGCCGACCCGGAGGCCGAGCTCCCGCATCTGGTCCATCAGCGCCTCGGTCTCCCCCACCTCGACATGGACCGTGCACCCGTCGGCACCGGCGTCGCGGAACGGCTCGAGGTAGCGGGCCGGGTCGGTGATCATCAGATGGGTGTCGAAGAAGAGGTCGGTGTGCTCCCGCAAGGATGACACGACCGGTGGTCCGATGCTCAGGTTGGGAACGAAGTGGCCGTCCATGACGTCGAGGTGCAGCCAGTCGGCCCCGGGGGCGATGAGGCCGACCGCGTCGGACAGGCTGCCGAAGTCGGCGGAGAGTATCGACGGTGCGATGCGCAGCGCCTGGTCCGGGGTCGGGGTCGCCATCACGGACGAGCCTATCGGTGCGACCACCGGAGTCGGTGGCCTCACCTCCTCCACCCGGTCCCCCTTCCGGTGAGCGAACCGATCCGCTCAGGTCCCCAGGGTGTCACCCGGCCCGGGTCGCACGCCGTGCAACCAGTCCGGTGCCGCCATCGGGCGCCTGCCCTCGGGTTGCACCGTGACCAGCCGGAGCCGTGTCCCGTTGCCGGCCGTCACTTCGACCCCGTCGAGCCTCCCGGGGGCGGCGCCGGTCCCCTCGGGCGCCGCCGGTCCGCCGGGAGCGGTCGCGTTCACAGGGCCGGTGGCCTCCAGGATGCGCAGCCGACGGCCGCGGAACGTGGACCAGGCCCGGCCCAGCCGGATCACCCTGCGGAGCTGGATGGCGGGTTGCCTCCAGTCGAGCTCGAGCTCGGCCGGCCGGATCTTCTCGGCGTACGACGGAGTCCCGGCCTGGTCCCGGGCTGGTGGGAGCCCGGCCCGTCCCTCCCGGAGATACTCCACCAGAAGGCCGCAGCCGATCTCCACCAGGCGGGACCGCAGCGCGTCCGCCGTCTCCTCGTCGCCGACGGTCGTCGTCGCCTCGGCGTGGATTCCGCCGGTGTCGAGTCCGGCCTCCACGGCCATCAGGCAGACGCCCGTCTCGGCGTCGCCTTCGAGGATGGCCCGCTCCACCGGGGCGGCACCCCGCCAACGCGGCAGGAGGGAGAAGTGCACGTTCACCATGGGAAGGCGGTGGAGGACCGCAACGGGGATGATCCGGCCGTAGGCCACCACCACCCCCAGTTCGGCGCCGACGTCGAGCGCGTCCTCGAGGGTGGCGGAGACCGGGAGGCCGAGCTCGACGGCTGCAGCATTCACCGGGCTCGGGACGAGCTGGCTCCCCCGGCCGCGCCGTTTGTCGGGCCGGGTGACGACCAGGGCCACCTCGTGGCCCGCACCCACCAACGCACGCAGTGGGGCGACCGCCGCCTCCGGGGTTCCGAGGTACACCAGACGGGCCATGGCCGGACGCTACCGGCCCACCGCTCCGGCGGCCGCCGGCATCCCGGACCGGTACCGCCCACGCCGGTGGGGGGTCACACCTCTCGTGGGCTGTCGGCCGACACCAGCTTGGCCTCCATGGCCGTGGTGTCGAGTCCGAGGGCGCGGTCGCGGAGCACCCGCAGTGCCTGCCTGCGCATGTCCTCCTCCAGGCGCTCGACCATCAGGACCCCGTCAAGGTGGTCGACCTCGTGCTGGAACACCCGCGCCAGGAACTCGTCGGCCGCCAGCGAGACCTCCTCGCCGTCGAGGTTGAAGCCGCGGAGGTGGACCTGCTTCGGCCGCACGATGCCCAGTCGCAGGCCGGGGATCGAGAGGCAGCCCTCGTCGTGGTACCACTCCCCCTCCGTCTCGACGATGGTCGGGTTGATCATGACCTCGGGGCCCTCGCCCACGTCGTAGACGAACAGGCGCTTCTGCACCCCGATCTGCGGTGCGGCCAAGCCGGCTCCCTCGGAGTCGTACATCGTCTCCACCATGTCGTTGACCAGGCGGACCAGCGAGCCGTCGACATGCTCGACGTCGTGGGCGACCTGCTTCAACACCGGGTCGCCGTAGACGCGGACCGCATAGGAGGGCATGCGCCCATTCTACGGGCTGCACCAACCCCGCACGCCGTTACTCCGCCACCGAGCCGGCCCGGCCCGGTTGCGCCGCCGGCCCGGCGCGTACTACGCGTCGGTGGGATCGACCTCCACCCGGAGCCGTTCGGGCGGGCGCGGCACCGCGGCCAGCGCATCGGCCATGGCGCGCAGGTCCGGGGCCCGTACCAGCCACCGGTCCGGTGCGGTGGCCGACGCGCGGAGGCCCTCGATCGCACGGAGGCCCTCGGCGAAGACCGGGGCTCCGGGCCCGCGCAACTCGGCCAGGGCGCCGAACGGCGGGAGATCGAGTGCCTTCCGCACCTCCCGTTCGGGCACCGCCAGCAAGCCGGGATCGGCGTGCACGGCGGCGGCCAGCACCTCGTGCCCGGGGACCCTGGTCTGGACCAGCACCCTGCCACCCCCGTCGCGGGCACCCACCAGGCGGGCGGCCCGGGCCAACAGGGCCAGCGTCTCCTCGCCGGCGCCGAACCGTGGTGCGAGCAGATGCTGGTCGATGTCCAGGAACGCCACCACGTCGGCCCGGGCGACGCGATGGAGGGCCGCCTCGGTGCCCACCACCAGCCGCGCCCGGCCCAGATCCGATGGGTCCGAGCCGCCGGTGACCTCCACGGCGTCGGTCCCGAGCAGCGCCGAGAGCTCCTCGGTCGCCCGGGTCACCCCGATCCGGAGGGCCTTCAACCTGGTCGAGTCGCAGAGGGCGCACACCGCCGGCCTCGTCTCCCCGCACCGCCGACACTGCAGGGCACCGGCCGCCTCGCCCTGGGCCACCGCGCCTCCGCACCGTGTGCAGCGGGCCAGCGCCCCGCAGCTTGCGCAGGCCAGCAGCCTCGTCCTCCCGGTCCGGTTGAGGATGCACACCACCCGGCCGTCGGGCCGATCCAGCACCGTGTGGGCCACCCGAACGAGGCGTTCGGAGAACAGCCCGGTGCGCGGGTCGTCGCCGGTCCGGTCGACCACCTCGACGACCGCCCACCCCCGACGCTCGACGGCGCGCCCCGTGGTGACCACGTTGGCCGCCTCGGACATTGCCACCGGTGGGCATGGCGTGACCAGGACCACCGGCGCACCGTCGCGTCGCCCCCGCTCCACGATCACGTCGACCGCCGACCAGGTCGGTGCACGCTCCTCCCGATAGGCCTCGTCGTGGGCGTCGAGGACGACCGCCGCCCGAAGCCGTGCGATCGGAGCCCAGGCCGCGGCGCGGGTCCCGACCACGGCCGACCGGGCCGAGGACGCCTGCTCCCAACCGTCGGGCATCAGGGCGACCGGCACACCGGCGCGCCTCAGGCGGGCTGCCACCTGGTCGGCCCGTGCGTGGGACGGCGCCAGCACCAGGAGGCCGGCCGGCCCGGTGCGGTGGATCAGTTCGACCACGACCAGCACCGCGTCCAGGGCCGGAGCCAGTCGGACGACGGCAGGGATCCCCGGGTCGGACAGGGCGGCGTCGACGATGGCCACCGACCCGCCGCCGGGAGAGATGGGCCTCGACCCGTCCTCGCCGCCACCGGCGCCCTCCTGGTCGGGGCCGTGCCGCCCGCCCGCCGACGGCCGCCCACCCCTGACCACCCGGACCGGCGAAGCGGTGCCGAGGAAGGAGGGCAGCGGACCGGCCCATCGCCAGGCCGCCCACTCAGCCAACGCCACCACCGAGGGCGGAGGCCCCTGCCCGCTGGACGCGGCCAGGGGCTTCGGGGACACACCGTCGGTGGCCGTCACATGGTCCTCGACCACCCAGGCGCCCACCCGTCGCCCGTTGAGGTCGATACGGACCCGACTGCCCACGCCGACATCGGGGCCCATGCCCGGGGGGACCGAGTAGTCGAAGCGGCGATGGATGGCCGGCACGTCGGGGACCACCCGGACGAAGTGCGGAACCGGAGGGTCCGAGGGCGGGACCACGGGGGGGAGCGGTGGCCGCCCGTCCGCCGAGGGGGAGGGGCCCGGCGGCGCTCGACGGGGAGGGCGGTTCAGAGCCCGAGCGCCTGCTTCAGATCGTCGGCCTTCGAGGTGTCCTCCCAGGTGAACTCCTTCTCGGACCGTCCGAAGTGGCCATATGCCGCCGTCTTCCGGTAGATGGGCCGCTTCAGGTCGAGGTCGCGCACGATGGCCGCAGGGCGGAGGTCGAACAATTCGTCCACCACTGCTGCGATCCGGGCCGGATCGCTCCGCTCGGTGCCGAACGTCTCCACCAGCAACGACACCGGACGGGCGACACCGATGGCGTAGGCCACCTGGACCTCACACCTGGTGGCGGCACCGGCGGCGACCACGTTCTTCGCCACCCAGCGGGCGGCGTAGGCCGCAGAGCGGTCGACCTTGGAGGGGTCCTTGCCCGAGAAGGCGCCGCCGCCGTGGCGGG
>DAIMIK010000109.1:0-7760 GCA_036722795.1 Acidimicrobiales bacterium
TCGGGGTCCATCGACAGCCAGTGCATGGCCGAGAAGATCCCGTCCACCCACTCCTGGCGATTGCGCTCGGCATCGGTGTCCTCGATGCGCAGCACGAACGTGCCACCCGATTGGCGGGCCACCAACCAATTGAACAGCGCGGTGCGCGCGCTCCCGACGTGGAAGTACCCGGTCGGCGATGGGGCGAAGCGGACCCTCGGGGCGTCCCCGGTCACTCCTCGGTTACTCGTCTTCGACGATGGTGATGGCGCCGGTCGGGCAGCCGTTGGCCGCCTGGCGGACCTTCTCGCGCAGCTCCTCGCCAGGGTGCTCGTTCAACACGTAGAGGTACCCGTCGTCACGCACCTCGAAGACCTCCGGAGCGATCCCCATGCAGACGGCGTTGCTGGCACACTCGTCGTAGTCGACAACAATCCTCATGCGATGCCTCCTGCAGCTTGGCGAACCAGCCCGAGTGTACCGGTACCCCGGCACGGTGCCAGTGCACTCGGAGGCCGGTCGGCGGGCCGCCGGGGACCGGGCGCACCACGGGGTGCCCGGGTTCGGATAGAACACACACCATGGTCACCTGCCCCCCGCCTCCTCTCGCCGACCGACTCCTCGGGCGCCCGGCCCGCACGATCTTGGCCGCCGTCCTGGTCGGCGCCGTCTCCCTGCTGGCCGCGGCCTGCTCTTCGGGGAGCACGAGCTCCACGACGTCCACGGTGAGCTCCCCGACCACCGCTGCCGCCACCCCGACCACGTCGGCATCGGGCCTGCCGGGCATCCGGCACGTCTTCCTCATCGTGCTGGAGAACGAGGGGTACGACGCCACGTTCGGCATCCCTTCGGCCGACCCGTACCTGGCCACCACCCTCCCGAAGCAAGGTGCTCTGCTCACCGACTACTACGGGATCGGGCACTTCTCCAACGGCAACTACATCGCGCTGGTCTCCGGGCAGGCACCCAATCCTCTCAACCAGGCCGACTGCCAGGTCTTCGCCAACTTCCCCGCCGGCGCCACCGTGGCCACCGACGGCCAGATCTCGGACTCGGGCTGCGTCTTTCCCCCCACGGTGTCCACGGTGGCCGACCAGCTCACCCGGGCCCACTTCACCTGGAAGGGTTACATGGAGGACATGGGCAACGTTCTTGCTCGGGAGTCCGCTGTCTGCGGCCATCCCGCAGTCGGCTCTCCCGACCTCACCGAAAAGGCGGTCCCCGGCGACGGCTATGCCACCCGCCACGACCCGTTCGTCTACTTCCACACCATCATCGACAACACCAAGCTCTGCGACTCCCACGTCGTCCCGCTGGGGACCACCGCCGGCGGCCTCCCGGTCGGCACGCCGACCGGCACCACCGGACTGGCCACCGACCTCAAGTCGATCGCCACCACACCCAACTTCAGCTTTGTCACCCCCAACCTGTGCAACGACGGCCATGATGCCCCCTGCGTCAACCAACAGGGCTCGCCGTCGGCCACCGCCAACATCGATACCTTCCTCCAGGCCTGGGTGCCGCTGATCACCAGCTCGCCGGCCTTCCGGAAGGACGGGCTGCTCGAGATCACCTTCGACGAGGCCGACACCGCCGATGCCACGTCGTGCTGCGGCCAGATGCCGGGGCCGGCGTCGGCCTTGCCGGGGGTTACCGGGCCGGGCGGAGGCCGCATCGGCACGGTGCTCGTCTCGCCGTTCATCAAGGCCGGGACCACCAGCACCGTGCCCTACAACCACTACTCCACGCTGGCCACCGTCGAGGACATCTTCGGCCTGACCAAGTTGGGCCAGGCCAAGACGGTCAGCGCCACCTTCGGAAGCGACGTCTTCACGGCCACAGGGTGACCGGGTGACCGGTCACCCGCCGAGCCGGATCGACCGGGTGACTTCCACGGACTCGAGCAGGCGGCGATCGTGAGAGACCAGCAGCAGGGTGCCGTGGAACCCGGTAAGTGCCGACTCCAGCTGTTCGATGGCCGGCAGGTCGAGATGGTTGGTCGGCTCGTCGAGGACCAGGAAGTTGACGCCGAGCGCCTGGAATATCGCCAGCTCGGCCCGGGTCCGCTCGCCCGGGGACAGCGAGGCCACCGGCCTGGTCACATGCTCGGCGTCGAGGCCGAACTTGGCCAGCAGCGACCTCGCTTCGGACTGCTTCAGACCGCATCGGTCCATCACCGTCCGGACCAGGTCATGGGTGGCGCCCATGGCTCGGCGGTCCTGTCCCAACTCCCCCACCACGACGCTCGGGCCGACCCACCGGTCGCCCGCCGCCAGCGGCAGCGTGCCCAGCAGGGCGGCGACCAGCGTGGACTTCCCCGTGCCATTGGCCCCGGTCAACGCCAGCCGGTCACCCCAATTGATCTCCAGGTCGATGGGCCCCAGCCGGAACGAGCCGCGGTTGATGACGGCTCCCCGCAACCGGGCCACCACGTCGCCGGACCGGGTTGCCTCTTCGATTGTGAACCGCAGGTCCCACCCCTCCCAGGGTTTGTCCACCGCGTCGAGCGCCTCGAGCGCGCGCTCGGTCTGCCGCGCCTTGGAGGCAAGCTTCTCGGTGCGATCGATGCGGAAGCCGCGCTGGGCCTTGTCGTTGTCACGGGGGCTGCGGGCCTCCCGCCGGACCCCGGTGGTCGCCCATTGGCGCTGGCGCTCGGCCCGTCCCTCGAGTGTTCCCCGCCGACTGGCGTAGCGATCGTAGGCCTCCGTGGCGTGGCGCCGGGCGTTGGCCCGCTCCGCCTGATACCCGGCCCACCCGCCGCCGTACTCCTGGGCGGTGTGGAGGTGGGCATCGAGCTCGAGGACGCTAACTACCGTGCGGTCGAGGAAGTCCCGGTCGTGGGAGACGATCACCATGCCACCCGATCGCGATCCCACCCACTGCTCGAGTCGTCGGAGCCCCTCGAAGTCGAGGTCGTTGGTCGGCTCGTCGAGGAGGGTGATGTCGAAGTGGGACAGCTCGATCCCGGCCAGGGCCACCTTGGCCCGCTGGCCGCCGGAAAGTGTTGACGCGTCGCGGTCGGCCAGCGAGGCGCCGACCCCGAGGTCATCGAGGACCTGGTCGATCCGGGAATCGAGGTCTCCGGCCCCGAGGGTGGTGAACCGCTCGAGTGCCGCCTCGTACCGCCGCTCGGCCCGCGGGGTCCCCTCCACCAGGCCACCGGCGGCCTCGGTCAGCTCGGTCTCGGCATCGAGGCTGCCGGTCCTGCGGGCAAGAGCCTCCCGGACCGACTCCCCGGGGATCGCCTCGTGCTCCTGGACGAGGTAACCGACAGTGGCAACGGGGGGGTCGAGGGTGATCGACCCTTCGTCGGGCTCCAGGGTCCCAGCCAGCAGCTGCAGCAGCGTGGACTTACCGGTGCCGTTGGGACCGATCACGCCGATACGGCTCTCGGGCCCGACCGTCAGCGAGACGTCGGCGAGCACGGTACGCCCCCCACGATCGTGGGTGAGCGAGCGAGCCATCAGCGTGGCCGGGCGTACTGCAGGCGACGAGGGAGTGCGTGGTGCGGGCATCGGGAACCTCCGGACCGGGGGACACGGGTCGAACACGGGTCGAACACGGGGCAACCAAATGTCAGCGCACGGCCCGATGGTAGCGGCGCGCGGGGACCCCGCCGTCGGGAGGGGGGCGCTCAGTCGTCGATGGCCGCGTACGCCGAGTTCCAGAAGTCGTGGCACACCTTCGGCGTGTTGGCCGACGGCCAGGCGCACTGGGTCATGAGGACGACGACCAGCTCCTCGGCCGGATCGCTGAACCACGAGGTGCCCATGCCGCCATCCCACCCGAAGGTCCCGATCGAGCCGGGCACCACGTCGCGACGCGTCACCACCGACACGCCGAAGCCCCACCCGTGGCTGTCGAAGAATCCGGGGACGAGGCCCGACACCGCTTTCTGGCCGGGCGTCAGATGGTCCGTTGTCATCGTCGCGACGGACGGACGCGAGAGGATGCGCCCACTCCCGTGCCGGCCCCCGTGCAGCAGCATCTGGCCGAACGCCAGGTAGTCGTCGACCGTGGACACCAATCCCGCGCCACCCGAGGCGAACCGGGGGGCCACGCTCCACTGGCCGGTCGCCGGGTCGTCGTACAGGCTGAGCCCGCCCGTCGCCGGGTCGTCGTACAGGCTGAGCCCGCCCGTCGCCGGGTCGGTCCGGTAGACAGTGGCAAGGCGGCCGCTATCGTCGCCGGGGACGCTGAACCCGGTGTCCGACATGCCGAGGGGCTCGAAGACCCGCTCGCGGAGGAACGCCTCGCACGGCCGGCCCGACGCCCTGGCGATCAGGACTCCGAGCACGTCGGATCCGGTGTTGTACATCCACCCCTCGCCCGGCTGGTGCACCAACGGCAGGGTGCCGAGGTTGCGGATCCACTCGTCGCCTCCAGGGGGCTCCTGCGGATCGGGCGGCCCCTGGCCCAGGCGCAACCCGCTCATCGCCCGCAGCAGCGGGGTCGAGCCGGGCTCGGCCATGATGATCCCGAATCCCATGCAGAACGTCAGGAGGTCACGGACCGTGATCGGCCGTGCGGCGGGCACGGTGTCCTCGAGCGGCCCATCGATGCCCTTGAGCACCCGGCGGCCGGCGAGTTCGGGGAGCAATCGGTCGACCGGCTCGTCCAGCCGCAACAGGCACTCCTCCAGCAGGATCATCGTCGCCACTGCGGTGACCGGCTTGGTCATCGACGAGATGCGGAAGATCGTCCCGCGACCCATGGGCTCTCCCCGTCCGCTGCCATGGTGCCGATGGCGTCGACGACGACCTCGCCGCGACGGCTCACCAGCGTGACCAATCCGGGGAGCTCGCCGCGCTCGACGTAGCCCTCCATCATATGGTGCATGCGGCCCAGCCGGGCCTCGGACAGGCCTCAGGAGCTCATCGCGTCGAGGCTACCCGTCCCCTGCATGTGCTCATGGGGTGAGCACGCCCCCACGCCGCCCGGTCGGGGGGCGGTGCCGCCTGGAGCCCGCGAGCACGGCGGTCGAGGCAGTCCGACAGTACCGCTCCGGTCATGCTCCGCCCTGCGGGACGATGGGCGTGCTCGCCACCGGGGGCAGGCCGGCCGCCGGGGGCAGCGTGGTCTTGGGTCCGGTTGTCGTGGGCGGCGGCGTGGTCATGGTCGTCGGCGTGGTCGTGGTCGTGGTCGTCGGCGGGGGGTTGGTGGGCACGGCAATGCAGCCGGTCGAGGCGTCGGGTCCCGGCCCCTGGTCGGCGGGCACGGTGGCGACGGTCGCCCCGCTCTGGTCGACCCCGACGACCGTCGCCCCGGTCAGCTCGGAGTCGCCCGGCGCCGCCAGCACGACGATGCCAGAGCTCGGTGCCATGGCGTCGACGGCGGTGCCGCCTGCTGACAGGTGGACCGATGCCACACCGCTGCCCACCCACACCGCGACCCAGCCCACCGGCGCACGCTCCTCTGTGCCGAAGGAGCCCGCTCCGACCACCTCCACCGTGTCAGGAGAGGGTGCCGGCGTCGTCGGTCGAGGCACCGAACCGCTGCCGACCGCCCTGTCGGTCGACAGCTCGACCACCAACTGCCCGCACACTGCAGTGGGCCGGGATGGCACCGTGCCGGTGGACCCGGGCCCGGATGACCCGCCGCCCCCGGTCGTGCCGGTACCGCCGACCGCACTGCCACCGCCGGTCGCGCCATTCGCTGTCTGCGGCGTGACCATCGGCTGTGCACACGTGGCACCCTGCGGGCACGGCGTCGGCCCGGGGAGGATGCCCACCGGCGGGCAGGGCGCTGCCTGCGTACAGCCCCCGGTCGTGCTGCCCCCGGAGCCGTAGGCGCGGACGGTCACGCCCGACGAGGTGGTCCGGGTGAAGAGGAACGTGTACGCCGTCGGCACGGCGATGGACGGCAGGTTCGGTCCCCCCGCAGAGCCGGGTGCCAGGGATGCACCGGCCCGTCCGGGGACGGTCGTCGACGGTGACGCCGAAAGCGGCGTGGTGGTGGATCTGCTGCCGGCCAGTGCGACGCCGGTCAGGACGCCGGATCCAGCGATCAGGAGAGCAAGGGCCACCGCTCCGATCGCCAGGGGGCCTCGCCGCCCGGACGGCCCGACCGAGCGCTCCAAGAACGCACCGGCGTCGGGGTCGACCCGGACGTTTGCCGCCTTCCCGGCGAGGTGGGCACGAAGGCGGTCCTCGAACGAGTCGCTCATGGTTCGATCACCTTTCTCAGATCTGCCAGCGCCCGGTGGATGAGGGAACGGACGGTGCCGGGGCGGCAACGCAGGGCTCGGGCAATGTCGGCGTCGGGCAGGTCGCCGTAGTAGCGCAGCACCACCGCGGCGCGTTGGCGAGCCGGGAGCTTGGCCAGTGCATCCTCCAGCTCGTCGGCATCGAGCTCGGAGTTGTGGGCCACCGCAGCGGGCAGACGACGTGCGCGGGCGACACGCCGGTGGTGCGACGCGCACGCGTGGACGACGCTCCGCCGGACGTAGGGAAGCGGGTCGTGCACCGCCGTCCAGCGTCCGTGCAAGCGGACGAAGCAGTCCTGCACCAGGTCGGGCGCGGCATCGGCGGACCCGCTCAGCAGTGCGGCCAGGCGCACCAGCTCGGCATAGTGGCCGCCGTAGAAGGCACCGAAGGTCGTGCTCGCCACGCCGGCCGGGCCGAGCGACGCACCCGACGCATCTGACGCCTCCGACACCTCCGGGGCACCCGGGGCGACAGCAGGATGGTCGCCCGAGGGGACGCGCTCCGTGGGAGGTGCACCGGCCGCACCGGCGTGGTCCCCTGTGTCGGCGTCGACAGTGCCCAATTCACCCATCACCAATTAAGACGCCCGAGCAGGCCGAGACGTTGCAGGGGAGTTCGTGGCACCGGCCTCGCCCGACCCGACCGTGGCCAGCCGGCGGGCATGAACTCGCTGGATGAGGGCATCATACGTACCGGCGGGCCCTTGCGATCGACGCACCCGCGATTGCGCTGGGTCGGTCCGGGATGCGGACCGTCCGACAGCCGCCTAGGGCTTGTCGCTCCCGACCACCCACATGGCGAAGAACTGCGACCCCCCGCCGTAGGCCTGGCCGAGCGCTACCCTGGCCCCGTCGATCTGGTGCTCGCCGGCCTGGCCGCGCACCTGCATGGCCACCTCGAGGAACCGGAGCATGCCCGATGCGCCGATCGGGTTGGAGGACAGCACGCCGCCCGAGGTGTTCCACGGGATGTCCCCGTCGAAGGCGGTGGCCCCCGACTCGGTCAGTTTCCACCCGTCACCCAGGTCGCAGAACCCGAGGTTCTCCAACCACATCGGCTCGTACCAGCTGAAGGGCACGTACACCTCGGCCACGTCGATCTGCCGGCGCGGATCGGTGATCCCCGCCCGGGCGTAGACGTCGGCCGCGCAGTCGCGGCCGGCCCGCGGGTTGACCTGGTCGCGGCCGGCGAACATGGTGGGCTCCGACCGCATGGCCATCCCGTGGATCCACGCCGGTGGGTACTGCCCGGAGAGGGCATCCTCCGACGACAGCACCATGGCGGCCGCTCCGTCGGAGGACGGGCACGCCTCGAGGTAGCGCAGTGGGTCCCACAGCATCATCGACTCCTCGACCATCTTCATGTCGATGTCGGCGATGTGCAGGTGGGCATACGGATTGCGCATGGCGTTCTGCCGGTCCTTCACCGCCACCATCCGGCCGATGTACTCGGGCGCGCCCGAGCGGCGCATGTAGGCGCGGATGTGGGGGGCGAAGTAGCCGCCCGCCCCGGCCAGCAGTGGGGCGGCGAAGGGCTGGGGCACCGACAGCGCCCACATGGCGTCCGAGTCGGACT
>DAIMIK010000110.1:0-7582 GCA_036722795.1 Acidimicrobiales bacterium
CCACTGTGAATCGGCGATGGTGGGTGATGAGCAAGGCGCAGCCGGCCGACTCGGCGCGTCGGCACGAGGTCGGGTCGAGCTCGTGGATCCCGTGAAACCGGAATCGGAGATGGTACGTTGACCGTCGCCGCCAGCGGAAGGGTCGCTGCCCAGCAAGGGGGTACGGGATGTCAGGTAGGTGGCGAGGACGACAGCTACGGATCTGGGCCGTGACGGCCGCCGCGGTGTCCGTACCGTTGGCCACGCTCGGGTGGAGCCCCCCGGCGTCGGCCCTGGTTCTCCCGGTCACGGTCACTGTGGCCTCTTCGGCCAATCCATCCCCTTACGACCAGGACGTCACCTACACCGCCACCCTGGTGACCTCGGATTCGGGCAGCATCGACCTCCCCGACACCATCGAGTTCCAGGACAGCGCGAACAGCTACACGTGCGGTGGCCAGCCGCTCTTCGCCACCGGTACGCCCGGGACGTACACGGCCACGTGCCACGAGCCCGCTTCCGAGATGTCAGTCGGAACCCACCCCATCACGGCCTCTTTCGCCGGCGACTCCACCTACGGACCGGGCTCCGGCTCGTTGAACCAGACGGTAGACCAGGGCCCGACGACCACAACCATCACCGCTCCATCGCCCGGGTCATCCGTCAGCTACGGCAACGAAAGCCAGTCCATCAACGTGACGGTCTCCGCCTCGGCGGGTGTCAACCAGTCCCCGTTCGGCAACGTCGACATATTCGACGGCCCGCCAGGACCGGGGACCCAACTGTGCACGACGGGTCTCGTTGGAGCGGGAAATGGGCAATCAAACGGAAACTGCTACATCAACGGTGCCCAATTGAGCGCCGGTCTCTACTCGCTCACCGCCGTGTACGGGGGCGACGGCACCTTCCTGGGCTCCACCTCTGCACCCCAGGACTTCACGGTCGATCAAGTCACGACGCAGTTGAACGTCTTCCCCGTACCGGGATACGCCTTCTACGGTGCGGAGAGCGGCAACTTCTTCATCGTTGGCGGGGGCGGGGGCGGCAACGGCAATCCCACCGGCTTCTACAGCATCACTACGGACGGGGTCAGCCTGGTCGCCCCCGACTCGTGCTCCGCCGCCAACGGAGGGGGGAATCCCTGCTTCATCGACTCGGCCACCGCACTCCCCGCGTCCACGACGCCGTACTCGGTCACCTTGGCCTACCCGGGTGACGTCAACTTCACAGCCGCGTCAGCGACGGTCCCCCTCCTCGTCTTCCCCACCACAAGCTCGACCAGACTGACGGTCTCACCCTCCCCTGTGACCTACGGCAACGAGGGCTCCGTGAACATCTCCGCCACGGTGACGTCCGGGACGACCGGCTCACCATCCGGACCGGTCGTCGTGCAAAGCGGTGGCAACACGGTCTGCACGATCACCGACCTGAACGCGGCCGGTCCGAACGCGGCCACCGGGAGTTGCCCACCGCTCAGCGGCACCGAACTGCCCCCCGGCAGTTACGGCCTGACCGCCAACTACCCAGGTGATGGGAACTATCAGAGTTCCGTCTCCTCTGCCCAGCCCCTGACCGTCGTCGACCAGGGCTACTGGGTGGTGGGTTCCAATGGTGGGGTCTTGGCGCTCGGTACAGCCCGATCCTTTGGATCAGCGGACGGGTTGCCGTTGAACACACCGATCGTGGGTATTGCCTCGACGCCCGACGGTGGAGGCTACTGGGAGGTTGCCCGGGACGGTGGGCTGTTCGCGTTCGGCGACGCGCACTTCTACGGATCGATGGGGGCCAAGCCACTCAACCAACCGATCGTCGGGATGGCCGCAGATCCGGCAACAGGGGGGTACTGGGAGGTTGGGCGCGATGGGGGGATCTTCGCCTTCGACGCTCCGTTCCGCGGCTCCACCGGAAGCCTGCACCTGAACGCACCCGTCGTCGGCATGGCATCAACCAGAGATGGTGGTGGCTACTGGGAGGTTGCCTCCGACGGCGGCCTGTTCGCAGAAGGCGATGCACCGTTCCTCGGCTCGATGGGAGGACAACGATTGAACCAGCCGATCGTCGGCATGGCATCAACGACGGACAGTGCCGGATATCGCCTGGTTGCTTCCGATGGGGGAGTCTTCACGTTCGGTGATGCCGAGTTCGACGGCTCGACAGGAGGACAACCGCTCAGCACACCGGTGGTTGGCATCACGGGCTAGACGGCGACACTTCGCCTTCGCATCGTTCGCCTCTGACCACCCGACGAGCCGATGGTTGACCAAGGTGCGGCTCGCGGCGACCCTCGGGGTTGCGCCGAGCCGGGAGGACGACACCACGGCGGACATGTCCTCGAGGTGTCCCGTGCACAATGCAGTCGTTCCCAGGATTGACGGCTGACCACCAAGTAGGTCCGGGGTCCTCGGCTCACCGAGCCGAGGGCACAGATCCCGTGAGCGCTCATCTGGCTACGTCGCGCCACCCGCGTCGAGGACGGCGAGGATCTCATCGCCCCACCGCTCGAGTCGGAGCGGCCCGATTCCCCTGCAACCGGCCAACTCGGACAGCGTCCTCGGAAGCTCGGAGGCGATGCCGACCAGGTCCTTGTCGGTGAGGACGACGTAGGCGGGTACGCCCTCCTTTTTGGCGACGGTCGAGCGCCATTCCCTCAGCGCTCGTTCTGCGGCAATCGCCTCCGCAGACGGATCCGCGACCGATTCCCCCGGTCGAACCAGGGTCACCGTCCGGCCCTCGAAACGTACATCCGTCCCGAACTGCAGATCCACCCGGGCATCGCCGATCCGGATCACCACTCGGTCCGCGCCGACCTCGAGAATGCTGCCTGTCTGCCCTCGGTGCTCGACCACCAGTCCGCGCACTGCTTCCCTGGTCGGAAGGACCGGCCGGCTGTCCTTCGGCGCCTTCCGGCTTCCGCGCGTTCGACCACTGCCGGTCCTGTCCCCGGTCCCCGGTCCCGAGGCCCCTTTACCGGTCCGCTCGCCACTGCGCCCGTCGGGAGTGCCCCCGCCTGTCGGATGAGGCCTGGTGCCGTCGAGCTCACCGAGGAACATGGACGGCGCCTCGGCATCGGCGAGGACAGCGACCTGGCACCGCGCCCGGGTGAGTGCCACATGGAACACCCGTCGCTCACCCTCCTCGTCGTCTCCCAGCCGGTGGGGGAAGAGCCCCCGTGTGGCGCCGAACACGATCACGTGGCCCCACTCCTTGCCCTTGATGCGATGCACGGTCGACAGGAGCACGGTAGGGCCTTGGGCTGCCGGTCGGGCGAGGACGCCCCGGAGCCAGTGCTCGAACGTGGACGCCACCGGGTGGAGGGCGGCGACCGCCTCGAGGGCCACCAGGTCATCCGCGTGGGTCGAGCGATCGGCTTCCCGCCGGGAGGAGTCGAGGACGTCCATGGTGCCGTCGAGCCCGATCCCAACTCGGATCGCCCGCAGCGCGGCAGCGGTGGACCGACCCGTCGCCCGCACCACGGTGTCGAGGTCGTCCGCATAGGCGAGCAGCTTCGGGACGTCGCGACCGGACAGGCGGCCGGCGAGACGGCGGATGTCGGTGGTGGACGTGGCCGGTCCCTTGGTCAACATGTCGACCACCATCGGGGCGATGCCCCGGGACGGTCGCCGGATCGTGTCCCGCACGTCCTCCCTCGTGATGTGGTCCGGGTCGGCACCGACCCGCAGGTAGGCGAAGGCGGTCCGGATGCCCGTACGACCCAGCGCGCTGGCTCCGAGGGGCGTACTGCACGGAACCCCGGACTCCATGCAGGCCACCTGCACCGGCAACAGCGCGGAGTTGACCCGGGCAAGGACGGCGATGTCGGATGGATCGACCCCGGAGCCCTGCCAGGCCGCGATGATCTCCACGGCAAGGGCGGCGAGTGCATCGCCCGGAGCGGTCCGGACCGCCACGGGTCCCGCACCCGCCAACGGTCCAGGGATGTCCATGACGACGTCGCTGCGGCCCTGCGGCGAACGTATGGTCTTCTCGATGCGCCGGTGGTTGTAGGAGAGGAGGTTCCGGGCCGCAACCACCACCGACGGCGGGCACCGGTAGTTGACCTCGAGCGGATGGTGGCCGGCTCCGGGGAAGTAGCGCGGGAAGTCGATGAGGAACTCGGGTGTCGCCCCCGAGTAGCCGTAGATGACCTGGTCGTCGTCGCCGACGCCGAAGCAGTCGAATCCCGGTGCAGCGAGTAGCCGGATCAACAGCAGATGGGCCGGGGTGAGGTCCTGGAACTCGTCGACGAGCAGGCGGCGGCATCGGGCCTGCGCCGCCGCTCGGGCATCGGCATCGGTCAGGAGGATCTCGACGGCCCGGTAGATCTGCTCGTCGAAATCGACCGCTCCGAGGCCCGCCAGGGCGGTGCGGTATCGATCGAATCCCTCGGCGATGCCCGCTGCATCGGGGGTCGCCTCCTCGACGGTTTCCGGCGAATTGAGGCCGAGCCGGATGGCGGACAGGGCGCCGATGTAGGGGGCGACCGTGTCGGAGTTCGCCTGGCGGCGGATGTCGAACAGTCCCTGCAGGAGGTCCCGCACCTCGAGCTCCTCGAGCACCCGCGGCCGGCCGGAAGAGCCGAACTCGGTGCAGATCCACAGACCGGTGCTGTTGAGGGTTCGGATGTGCGGCCCTTCTCGCGTGAGTATCCCGGAGCACCGCTGCCTCATCTCGTCAGCCGCCCGGGTGTTGTAGGCCAGGGCGCTCACGGTGCCCGGGTGGGCGGCACGGTCCCCGACCAGGTGGCGCAATCGCTCGGTCAGTACCCGGGTCTTGCCGGAACCGGCAGGGGCGATCACCCGGGCCGCCCCGGAGCGGTGGCCCACAGCAGCCAGCTGATCCGGAGCGAGCTCGGCCGCCGGTGGACGGTGGGTCGCCGGATCGAACCGCCCTTCCTCGGCACCCCAGCGGTGGACCACACCGGTTCCGGAAGCAATCGCCGGTGGATCGGGGGGCCCACCGTCGACGTAGAGCGGCGTGCCATCGGCGAGGACGATGTCGGCGGGGCCCTCCTCGGCGACGCCGATGGCCGCGAATCGGCGTGCGGCCTTCCGGCCATGCCACCAGATCGGCGCACCGCCCCGGGAGTCATAGGCATTGGCCCACACCAGGAACTGGAGCCGTTCCACGGCGAACTCGAATGCGGGAGTCAGGCCGTGGACCGGACCGTCGTGACGCTGGGGAGCCCGCAGAGCATTCGGGTCCGCTGCCAGCTCGACCACCTGCGGCCGGCGCTCGAGCCACGCCTGGTGCAGCATCCCGACCACCGCACCGGGGTGTCCCAGCTCGGCGTCGCCGACCCTCACCCGCTGGCATGACATCCACGGGTCGGGCGGGTCGCTCCCTGGCAGGACGACGACGCCTCGGCCGAGTTCCGCTGGTCCGGGGTACGGCACCTGCTCAACATAGCGACGGGCTGTGACTCGGGCGCCAGGGCGGGCCCAACGCCTCGGCCTGCCCCGGACGCACGCTCCTCTCGGGTCTCTCGGGAAACCCGACCGGGTTCTCCACCGGACGTTCGGAGTACCGTCGACTGCGGCCGCGGCCTCGATGGGCCGGCGCCGGCCATGAGGGACGCAGCAAGCCCGCTGCCAGGGCGTCCGGCACATCCTGCAGGACGAACGTCTGTTCGATAGTTTCACCTCCATGGAGACACTCGAGGTCGACGGATGGGTGCTGTCGTGGGAATCGGACCACGAAGGAGCACTGCTCGGGATCAGCAGCGGCGACCGACGCCCCTCACCCTCGGCCGGGCGATCGGCTTTCCGACTCACAGCCCGGGGGAAGCGCCTGGGCGTCGGAATGGCATTCCTGCCGACGACCAGAGTGATCGACGTATCCATCCAACCGGCGGTGTTGGAGGAGGTGCTCGCCATCGAAGGGGGGTCCTGCCGGCCTGGATCCTGCGGATCGATCGTGGCCGGCTGGATCGCACGACTGGCCGACCTCGTCTCGGCCTGGCGGCCCATCGACCCGGATGTGGCCGGCGTCAACGGCACCATCGGTGGCGCTGCCTTCCCACTCCTCGGCGCCGCCTACGACCGCGGGGCGTCGCCGCTCAGGGAGATCCCACGATGGGCCGCTCCGGTGCTCGCACAGGACACCGCAAGAGCTGCAGCTGGAGCCGCCTTCGGCCCCAAGGCCACCCGACCGGTGGTGGCCTCACTCGCCTCCGGCCTCGTGCAAGCGACCTCCGGGGCCGGGAGCGAGGGGCCTGGTGACGATGTGGCCGAATCGGGCGATGACCGGCCCGTCGTCCGCCTTCTGCCGCTCGGCCTCGCACTCATGGGAGAGCCTGTGCTCGAGCCGGATCGACTGGCCCGCGTGCTGCGACAGGCCGACGTCAGTCGTGGGTCAGCCACCTGGCCGACCCGGGAGCAGGTCACGGCCTTTCGCCGGATCGCCCCACTACTCGGGCCGGTGCGGACCGAGCGCTTGCTGTGCGACGCACTGGACGAGGTCAGCCGACGCCAGCTGCTGTCCGAGCTCATCGAGACGCTCCCCCAGGTCGGGCACCTGCTCCCCCGACGCATCGCGAACCGTCTCGAGGACCTCGTCATCCAGTGCCGGTGCCTCCTCCCCGTGGATCCCAACCCCCAGCGCGGCGGGTGGCGACCATTGCCGGCCCGGGAGACCCACGCAGCCACGCGACGAGCCCCTGTGCCCAGTGCCCGACGCCCCACTCGAGCGGGTGCTCCTGCCGCTCCGGCGATTCGGCCACCCGAACCGCCCACCGAGCCGCTGCCTCGACCTCGGGATCCGCGGAGGAGGGCGCTCCTGCCGCCGAGGGTGCCCGAGAGGCCCGATCGGCCCGTGGATCTGCTGCGGCATCCACAACGCATCAGCGAACTCCATGGCATCACCATCGACGAAGACCTCCGCCTGGTTATCCCGAGAAGCGGGGCGGAACTCGCGGCATGGGGTGCCCGTCTCGGGAACTGCGTGGGCAGATACGGGCCTGCAGTGGCGAGCGGCCGGTCGTTGCTGTTCGGGATCGAGGTCAACGGCGCGCTGGCCTACTGCCTCGAACTCGAGTCGAACGGCTCGATCCGCCAGTTCCTCGGGCATCGCAATCGCCCGGTGCCCTCTGCCCACGCATCGCCAGTGTGCCGGCACCTCGCGTCGGTCGGGGTCGTCGACCCGGACAACCCGGCCAACCAACCGTGGCTGGCCCGGAACGACCGGGGGCGTGCGTCGAGGATCTCTGCGTGATCCGCGCCGGCAGTGGCGTGATCGGTCACCGGCAGGGGGCTCCGCTCTCGGCCCCGCCGTCCCCGAGAGCGACGAGCCCTGTCCTCGCGGTGGTGATCGAGAGGACAGTTCCCGTGATGCCACACAGCAGACGTGGGCCGCGGACAGAGCGCGCGCTGCGGTCGGATGCGGCTGTCGCGCCCCATCGTTGTCGTGCGCCGCATGATCAAGGACCTGTTCAGGGTGATGTGGGGCCTGTGGTACCTGTGGTACCTGCTCGGGCACTTGGAGGCACTCCCGACCAGCAAGCAGCTCGAGAGGGCCGGCGTCGAGCCGGCGGACCACCGGCATCCCCCACCGGGGCTGTTCCACCAGCGGGGAGACCACCATCGACACGGGGACCATGGGCGGTCCG
>DAIMIK010000111.1:0-7457 GCA_036722795.1 Acidimicrobiales bacterium
GCAGGCCGTGGCGGCCCTGCAGGATCCGAACACCACGGTGATCGCGCCGATGACGGTAGCGGCGTGGGGCAGACGGCCATGACATGGCAGACGTGGTGGCTAGCTACCCCAGCGGAATCCCAGCGCGCGATCTACTGCTTAGGAGGTCTTGGAAGAGGCCGTCTGACCTAGCCCGCCGCAGGTCAGCGGGCGCCCCGCAACAGGGTTCCGGGGCGCGCACCGGTGTCGTGGCCGTCGGCGAAGGTGGTCACACCCGACTTGATCGTCTCGACGTACCCCGTGGCGTCCTGGAGCAGGCGCTTGCCGCCGGCCGGCAGGTCGGCCACCACCCGGGGGTTGCCCAACTGCAGGCGCTCGTAGTCGATCAGGTTGATGTCGGCCACGGCACCGACCTCGACCGTGCCCCGGTCGCCGAGCCCGTAGAGACGGGCCGTGTCGTGGGTCTGCTTCTTCACCATCCACTCGAGGGGGAGCCGCGCGCCGCGCACACGGTCGCGGGTCCAGTGCGTGAGCATGAAGGTGGGCTGCGACGCGTCGCAGATGACCCCGCAGTGGGCCCCACCGTCGCCCAGGCCGGACGCGGCACGGGGGTGCAGGAGCATCTCCCGGGCCGGCTCGAGGTCGCCCTCGGAGTAGTTGAGGATGGGGACGTAGAGGAGGCCCCGCCCGTCGTCCTCGAGCATGGCGTCGTACGCCACCGAGAGGGGCGTGCGCCCGGTGGCGGCAGCGATGCCCACCAGCGACCGCTCCGGCCCCGGCTCGTACTCGGGCGGGCTGCCCAGGGTGAATGTGGTGCGATATGCCTGGTCCATGCGTTCGGCCGCTGCCGGGTCGGGCTCCCACGACTCGATGGCGCGCCGGACCTCGGGTGTCCGCAGCGCCGCGATCAGCTCGTCGGGTTCGAGGCCCTTCCCCTTCAGGTCCTGGTACTCGGGGATCTGGTCGAGGAGGCAGTAGGTGGTGAAGTGCCCGGAGAGGAGGCCGAAGCCCCGGCCGGCCACCTGGGGCCAGAGGTCGGCGCCCTCGGACACGGCGCGCAGCGACTCGTCCATCAGCTCGCGCCACAGCTGCGGCGCGGCGTCCACCTGGACGAGGGCGAAGGGGACCGGGCGGTGGATTGCCGCCGACAGCCGTCGCATCCAGTCCACTTCCCTCTTCGGCCCGATGACGTCCTCCCCGGCGGTGCCGGCCGGGGCCAGCTCGAAGATCCCCGCGCCGAGCTCGCCGAGGGCGCTGCCGATCCCGAAGAGCTCGTCCTCGGCGGCATAGGTGCCGGGCACCGGCTCGCCGTCGATGGCCCGGTGGGCCAGGGTGCGCGAGGTTGAGAAGCCCAAGGCCCCGGCGGCGATGGCCTCCTTCACCACCTGCTTCATGGTGCGGATGTCCTCCGGTGAGGCCGGCTCGTTGCGGGCCCCCCGATCGCCCATCACGTAGGCGCGCACCGCCCCGTGGGCGATCTGCGTGCCGACATCGACCGTCCACCGCCGTCGGTCGAGGATGTCGAGGTACTCGGGGAACGTCTCCCACTCCCACTGGATGCCCTCGGACAGGGCGGTGCCGGGGATGTCCTCCACACCCTCCATCAGACCGATGAGCCACTCGTGGCGATCGGGCTTGGCCGGTGCGAACCCGACGCCGCAGTTGCCGGTGACGACGGTGGTGACGCCGTGCGAGCTGCTCGGGGCCAGGACGTCGTCCCACGTGGCCTGGCCGTCGTAGTGGGTGTGGATGTCCACCCACCCCGGGGTGACGAGCAGGCCGTCGGCATCGACCATGCGGGCTGCCGGCTCACCGGCAAAGGATCCGACGCCGCTGACGCGCCCGTCGTCCACCGCGACATCGGCGGTGCGCGCCGGTGCCCCGGTACCGTCGACGACGGTTCCGCCTCGGATCACGAGGTCATGCATGTTCTGTTCCCCCTTGACGACTGTCCCCGATGGTGGCACGGACCCATGGCGCACGCAATGGAGGCTCGGGGGGACCGTCGGCCGGACGCGTGGCCGACGGGTGGTCAGCGAGGGGGAATCGAGTAAGTGACCTGGGCTTTGGCCACCACGTCCTCGCCGTCGACCGAGTAGATGGCCACCTCGACCACTCCGAGCCGCTTGCCCAGCTTGAGCAGGGTGCCGACCGCCACCACGTCGACCAGGGCCGGTTTGCGGAGGAAGTCGATGTGCAGGCTGGTCGTCACCGACAGTGCCACCGGCCCGATCTGCCCGACGATTGCCAGCCATGCCGCCGAGTCGGCCAGGGCCATGAGGGACGGACCGGACACCGTACCGCCGGGTCGACTGTCGGCCTCCCCGACCGGAAGCCGCATCCTGATGCCCGTGCCGGTGATCTCCTCGACGACGTAGGGCACCACCGCGCTCGGGAATGCGTCGGCCAGGAACTGCTGCAACTCGTCGGTGCTCATCACGGGTGGGGTCGGCATGTCCTGGGGGAGCGTAGCGAGGTGCGGCGCCCGGGTCCGACCGGACCGCAGTGGCCGCGCCCCCCGGTCAAGGAGAGGTCAGTTCGTCGAACAGGCCGGCGACCCTGGCTGCGATCTCGTCCCGGATCACCCGGACCTGGTCGAGGGGCAGGCCGGCCGGATCGGTGAGCTCCCAGTCGAGGTACCGCTTGCCGGGGAAGACAGGACAGCTGGCCCCGCAACCCATGGTGACGATGACGTCGGCCTTTGCGGCCATCTCGCTGGTGAGCCTGGTCGGCACCTTGCCGGTGATGTCCAGGCCCATCTCGTGGAGGGCCTCCACCACCGCCGGATTGAGCCTGTCGGCCGGCTCGGAGCCGGCGGTGTGCACCACCACGCGGTCGCCGGCCAGGTCGGACAGCAGGGCGGCGGCCATCTGGGATCGGCCGGCATTGTGCACACAGAGGAACAGGACCTCCGGCGGACGGACGGTCATGACCCGGCGGGCCGCTCGTGGGGGACGAGCAGCTGGTCGGCGCGGGCTCGCACATGGGGGTAGAGCGCGGCGATGGTCACCGCGCCGATGGCCCCGCCCACCAGCTCGACGGCGACAAACGGTGGCACCGAGGAGGGGGCGATCCCGGCGAAGCTGTTGGTGAACATGCGGGCGATCGCCACAGCCGGGTTGGCGAAGCTGGTCGACGACGTGAACCAGTAGGCGGCCCCGATGTACGCCCCCACGGCGAAGGGAACCGCCAGCGTCCGGCCGATCTGGACCGTGCCGAAGACGATGAGCACCAGGCCGAACGTGGCGATCGTCTCGCCGCACGTGGTGGCCGTGTCGACTCCTCCGAACCAGCGATCGATGGAGGTGATGACCGGGTTCAGCTGGGCGCCCGACACCTGTGGCCCATGAATCGATGGTTGTCAATAGGATGGGCATCGTGGAGGACGAGATGCCATCGACCGTGGTAGCAGGGGATTGGCCGACGCTCGTGGCTGGGGGCCCGGAGGGGGAGCGGGCCGGGGTCGCCGACATGGCGTGCTGCGCCCCGTTGACGGAGTCGGCGTTGTCGATCTCCGAGTCGGACGACATGGCCAGGGTGTTCGCCGCCCTCGGCGACCCGGTGCGCCTGCGCCTGTTCTCGCTGGTGGCGACGGGCGGCGAGGTGTGCAGTTGCAACCTCGAGGAGCCATTGGGGCGCAGCCAGCCCACCGTTTCCCATCACACCCGGGTCCTGGTCGAGGCTGGTCTCATCGTCGGCGACAAGCGGGGACGATGGACGTGGTGGCGGGTCGTCCCCCATCGGTTGCAGGAGCTGCGCGAGCTTCTCGGTGGGACGTGAGAACGACACTGCACTCATTCGTGCAGGGTGTCCGCCGAATAGCGCCGGGCAGGAGCGCGCGGTGGCGGTCGACGGGCTGGTCGGGCGGAACGTGGGGGAACGGGTGGGCGACAGCGGGTTGAGCGAAGAGGACCGGGTCGCGGGGGAGTTCGCCCACGAGGCCGGCCGGGGGCTGATGCAGCTCCGGGCCCGATCGGCCGGGGGAGGGGCCCTCGGCAAGGCGGGCGACCAGTGGTCGCACCATCTGTTGACGCGACGCATCGCCGGCCGGTTCCCCGGTGATCGCATCCGGTCCGAGGAGGCCGACCAGTCGGTTCCCCTCGGACCGGCAGCCGGGAGGGTCTGGATCATCGATCCGCTCGACGGCACCCGCGAGTACTCGGAGGGCCGGGAGGACTGGGCGGTCCATGTGGGCCTGGCCGTCGACGGCGCGCCCCGGGTCGGGGCAGTGGCCCTGCCGGCCGTGGGCGTCGTGCTGACGACGGGAGAGCCGCCGGCGCTCGCCCCACCGGCCGCAACGCCCCGTATGGTCGTCAGCCGCAGCCGCCCACCCGGGTTCGCCCAGTTCGTGGCTGAGCGGCTGGGGGCGGTCACGGTGCCCATGGGCTCCGCCGGAGCGAAGATCGCCGCGGTCATACGTGGCGAGGCCGACGTCTACGTCCACGCCGGGGGGCAGTACGAGTGGGACTCGGCCGCTCCGGTGGCGGTGGCCCTGGCCGGTGGACTCCACGCCACCCGACTCGACGGGACGCCGCTGCGCTACGCCCAGCCCGATCCGTGGCTGCCCGATCTGGTGGTCTGCCATCCGTGGCTGGCCGGTGCCGTGCTCGCCGCGGTACGCGAGTCCGGCGCGTTGGCGGCAGAATGACCCGGTGACCACCTTGGGAGGTGCCGGGTGACGGCGAAGGCGAATACGGGCAACCAATCGGGACGGGCGGTCTTCGGACCGGCGCGCCTCGGGCCGATCACCCTGAAGAACCGGATCATCAAGGCGGCGACCTTCGAGGGTGCGTCTCCCAAGGGTGCGGTGAGCGACGAGCTGATCGCGTTCCATCGGCGGGTGGCGGCCGGTGGTGCGGCCATGCCGCCCGTCGCCTACCTGGCCGTCTCACCCGAGGGGCGCACCGACCGGCACTGCGTCGTGCTCGGGGCCGAGGCCGTTCCGGGCCTGCGACGGCTGACGGAGGCCGTGCACGCCGACGGGGCTGCGGTGTCGGCCCAGCTCGGGCACGCCGGCCCGGTGGCCAACGCGCGATCGAATCGTTCGCCGTCGCTTGCACCGTCGCGTCGAATGAGCGCCGGTGGGACGGTGACCCGGGCCGTCTCCGACGACGACATCGCCCGGATCACCGATGACTACCGCCGCGGGGCGGGCAGGGCGGTGGAGGCAGGGTTCGACTGCATCGAGATCCACCTCGGTCACGACTACCTCCTCAGCGCCTTCCTCAGCCCGAGGCTCAACCGGCGCACCGACCAGTGGGGAGGGAGCCAGGCCAACCGCGCCCGATTCCCCCGCCAGGTGGTCCGTGCCGTGCGGGAGGCGGTCGGCGGCGACGTGGCGGTGACCGCCAAGCTCAACATGGCCGATGGGGTCCCCGGTGGCTTCTGGATGGAGGAGAGCCTCGAGTTCGCACGCATGCTCGAGGAGGACGGCGCACTGGACGCGCTCGAGTTGACCGGGGGCAGTTCGCTCTCGAACCCGATGTACCTGTTCCGGGGCGAGGTGCCACTGCGCGAGTTCGCGGCAACCCAGCCCGCGCTCCTCCGGGTCGGCCTGCGGGCGGTGGGATCGAGGTTCCTGCGGGAGTATCCCTTCGAAGAGGCCTATTTCCTCCCCTATGCCCGGCAGTTCCGGGCTGCCCTCAGCATGCCCCTGATCCTGCTCGGCGGCGTCGATCGCCTGGACACGGTCGAGCGTGCGGTGGCCGAGGGCTTCTCGTTCGTGGCCATGGCCCGGGCCCTCCTGCGCGAGCCCGACCTGGTCTCACGGTGGGAGAAGGGCGTGGCCGATGACGGCCTGTGCATCCACTGCAACAAGTGCATGCCGACGATCTACAGCGGCACCCGGTGCGTCCTCGTCGAAGTGGGCGCGCTGCGCTGAGGCCCTGCCGTCCGGACGCGGTGGTCGGTTCGGGAATCCCTCAGTCGATGGGATCCGGATCCGGGTCGGTTCGGGTGCCGCCCACGAGTGGCTTGTCGAGGTCCCAGCCTTCGTCGTCCTTGCTCCGGGCGACGGCGCGGTTGGTCGGCCCGCCGAGGCCGTCCGGATCGTCGATGCCACCGTCGAGGACGACCAGGTCCTCGGGATCGTCGAACTCCGTCCCGACCTCCTCGAGTTCGCGTTCGTCCACCTGCAGGGTGGGGTCGAGCGAGGGATCGAGTTCGATCATCTCCATGATCTCGGGATCGAGCCGGGCCTCCTCGGCGATCGCATCGTCGCCCTGCTCGAACGTCTCGGTGCCCAATGGCTGGTCGGGTGACCAGTCTGCGTCCTGGCTCATGATGTCGTCTCCGGTGTCTCGGTGGTGTGGATCAGCAATGTGGACCGATCGTAGGGCCTCTGGGGCGGCCGCTCGTCATCGTCCCCCGTGGCGATGGGGGTCGGGGCCCGGCGGCGACCGGACCCGGTGGGCGCGCCCACCGGGTCCCCTCCACCTCGGGCCCCCGACGTGTGGTCGGGGGGCGTAGGATCCCGTGGCCGGGCCCGCCCACGTAGCTCAGGGGATAGAGCACTCGTTTCCTAAATGAGGTGTCGCAGGTTCAAATCCTGCCGTGGGCGCTCAGGGGCTTGTGCTGGCGCAGGAAGGACAGGACCGCCTCGGGTGCCGATAGCCCAGACAACCCTGGCTCTGATCAGGACATATTTGGACAGGGCGGGCTAGATGCGACCTCGATGCGGGCGGCCGTGGCCCGGTTCGAGTGTCCCACCCACCCGGCGATCTAGGGCACCCCTCGAAGGCCCCTCCGAGGGAATCCGGGACGACCGGTCGCTGACGGTATCTAGGGCCGACTAGCGAGAATCGTTAGGCCCTCTCCGTTGAGATCGACGTGCGCACCTTTGCGACCGGTCATGGCCAGGACCAAGGAGATCAACGGTCCAGAGACTTCAGGACCATCGCCGTGTGACCAGTCGCTGTCTGTGGACCGGAGTCTCAGTCCGGTGATCCGTCTCTTCGCCCCGATCAGGAGGTTCGAGTTCTTCCAACTGTCGGCGACGGCGACAAGAGCGCCCTCGGGCGACGTGTGTTTCAGTCCCAGAGGTCGACGGATGTCCTCACCGTGGACGACGATCTCGCCGAGCATGGCCATCACCGGGGCGGGCGGATGGTTGGTTGTCGTTGTCCGCGCACGCAGGCGAGCGACCAACTCATCCGGACCGATCGTCGCGAGCCTCTTTGCTGCTCGGTCGGCGAAGACGTTGAATCGGAAGCCAGCAGATATCATCTCCCTATAGAAGTTCAACGGTGTTTGCTCGGCGGCGGCGAGGACATGGCCGGCGGTGTCCTGCACGGTCCAGCCTTCGCACCACGACGCATTGGCCCACTGGGCGGAAGTGAGGGTGGACCAAGTGTCTGCCATGTCGGACCGTTCCGAATGGATGTATCTCCAGGTTGCCTCGGACTTCATGCCTGGCTCCCTCCCTTCCGTGGTCGAACCGTCTCACCCTACCGACCGGATGGCGATGTTGCAGGTAAGGT
>DAIMIK010000112.1:0-7385 GCA_036722795.1 Acidimicrobiales bacterium
GTCGCGGGGAGGCGTTCGGTCGGACACGCGACGCCGGCCCTTCCGACCGCCGACTCCCGACCGGCTTGTTATGGTGATCCGGTGCCCGTGTGGTTGACCGGCCTCGAGTATCGGACGCTGTCGGCTGCATGTGATCGGGTGATCCCACCGAGCGACTCGGGGCCGGGCGCCATGGCCGCCGGAGTGCCCGACTACATCGACCAACTGCTCGGCGCCTTCAGCTTCGACCCGCCGAGGATCTGGGCCGGGGGGCCCACCTCGGGACGCCACGGGGGGGCGGCTGCCTTCGACCGCTTCCATCGTCTGTCCGCACTGGAAGAGTTGGCGTGGCGTATGCGAATCGAAGGATCCTGTGGCCTGCCCGAGCGCGAGTTCAACGGACCGGTGGTCGGTCTCCAGCAGCGCTACCGCAACGGTCTGGCCGCACTGGGAGAGGATTTCTGCGAGGTGGGGCCCGAGGAGCGGGACGACCGCCTTCGATCGCGGCCCGACTTCACTGACCTGCTGTTCCAACATTCCTGCGAAGGCCTGTACGGGGCACCGGAGTACGGGGGCAATCGAGACGGGATCGGTTGGCGCTCCATCGGCTTCGCCGGGGACGTACAACCGCGTGGATGGACCGATGCCGAGGTCTCGAAGCCGTGACGGTCGATGCGGTGATCGTCGGATCGGGCCCCGGGGGGGCGACCGTGGCCGACGTCCTCACCGCTGCCGGCTGGTCGGTGGTCGTCGTCGAAAAGGGGCGCAACCATCTGCTGGACCCTGCCGACCTCACCAGTCCGGCGTCCGACTTCTCCAATGACGAGATCAAATTCGTCAGCCGCCAGTTTCTCGGACCCGACCCCCTGGTCGAGCCCCGGACCTTCCGGACCGGCGAGGCCGATGGGGACCACAGCCACGTCGGCGACGTGAATTCGGTTCCGTCCACCGTGGGCGGGGGCGGCACCCATGCCGACGGCAAGGTTCCCCGTTTCATGCCGGACGACTTCCGCCTGCACTCGACGCTGGGCCCGCAGCCGGGGGCGGACGTCGCCGACTGGCCCGTCGGCTACGACGAACTCGAGCCTTACTACGCCGAAGTGGAGAGATCGGTCGGTGTCGCCGGGACCGACGGCTCCAATCCGTTCGCCGGTCCCCGTTCGGGGCCTTTTCCCATGCCGTCGGGCCCACCGATGTTCGGTGCCACCCTTTCGATCGCCGCCGCCGAACGGCTCGGGTACCACCCCTACCCGGCACCCACCGCCGCCAACAGCGTTCCCTACGACGGCAGGCCGGCCTGCAACAACTGTGGCTTCTGCTCCTACTTCGGCTGTCCCATCCACGCCAAGGGCGATCCGCTGGCCATGCTCCGTCGGGCCATGGCCAGCGGCCGGGCCGAGCTCCTCGCCGAGACCTTCGTCTCCCGGGTACGAATCGAGGGGCGCCGTTCCACCGGGGTGGAGCTGACCGGCCCCGACGGTGTCCGGCGCTTCCTGGCCGCCCGCCACGTGGTGCTCGCCGCCGGGGCCATCGAGACGCCGCGCCTCCTCCTCCTGTCGGACTTCGACCACCCGTTGGTGGGCAGGTACCTGATGACCCACTTCCAGACCCTCGCCGTGGGCTCGCTGCCGATCCGGACCTACGCCGAACGGGGCCGTGCGGTAACCCATGTGCACGACGACATGATCGTCGGGGACGCCGACGCCCGAGCAGCCGCGGCCGAGGCCGGGCTGCCTTGGCTGCGCGGTGGGATGGTGGAGTACAGCGGTGCCGCCCTGCCCATCATGGAGGCGAAGCACTACCCGTGGGGCGAGCACCACTCGCGCCTGATGGAGGACTCTCCGATCCGCGGCCGCCTGTGGGCCTTCATCATGCAGGGCGAGGACCTCCCCTACGCCGGCAATCGGGTCGACCTCGACCCCACCGTCCGCGATGCCCGGGGCTACCCGGTGGCCCGGATCACGTATCGGGCCGGCCGCCATGAGCTCGCCGCCTCGGAGCACTGCGGCCCGCGGCTCAGTGCCATCCTGAAGGAGATGGGAGCAGAGTGGACCGCCGTCACCACCTCGCCGGGAGGCGGCAATGCCGGGTCGCCGCCAGGGGTTCCGGAGAGCAGGCACAACATGGGAACCGTGCGCATGGGCACCGATCCCACCAGATCGGTTGTCGATCCCGCCGGGCGTCTGCATCAGCTCGACAACGTGGTGGTGGCCGACTCCTCGGTGTTCGTGACGTCGGCCGGCTACGGGCCCACCCTCACGTTGGCCGCCCTGGCCACCCGGGCCGCCCATCTGATGGCTGCGTCGTCACCTGTCAGCCCGAACCCCGTGTGAGCAACAGCGATCCGGCGATCGGCCCACCCCCGTTGCTGACGGCGGCCACCTCGGGGAGTCCACCGCCCCGCCGGTGCACCTGGCGCGGCCCCGCGTCACCACGGAGCTGCACGCAGGCCTCGTGGATGAGCCCGAAGCCGTGCAGGCGGCCTCCGGAGAGCTGCCCCCCCGCCGTGTTGAGCGGGAGGACGCCCTGCAGCCCGATGGCGGTGCCGTCCTCGACGAACGACCCGCTCTCGCCCCGGCCGCAGAAGCCCAGGGCCTCCAGCCACACCATGGCCAGGATGGAGAAGCCGTCGTAGAGCTGGGCCACGTCGACGTCGGACGGTCGAAGGTCGGTCCGATCCCACATTGAGGCAGCGGCGTCACGGGCGGCCATCGTTGTCATGTCGTCGAACTGGTCCCAGCTCGGACGACCCCGAAGTGCGGTGCCCACCGCGTTGACGTGGCAGGCGGGATGGGGGGCATCGGCCGCATAGTCGCGGTGGGACACGACGAACGCCGTCGACCCGTCGCTCGGGGCATCGCAGTCGAAGAGGCACAACGGGGTGGAGATCATGCGGGCCCCGAGGTAGTCGGACAGATCCATCGGCTCCCGGTAGATGGCGGCCGGATTGAGCGCGGCGTTGCGGCGGGCGTTGAGGGGGACCTGGCCCAGCTGCTCCCTGGTCAGCGAGAACTCGTGCATCCGGCGCTGGGCCACCAGGGCGATCCAGTTCACGGCGGAGACCGCACCGAAGGGGAGTGTCCACTGGAGAAAGCCCGAGAATCTCGGGACGCCCCCATCACCGCCCGCTCCACCGCCGATACCCTGGCGACCCCCAGAGCCCTGGGCGGTGGACTCTGACACCGTCCGGTAGACCAGTACATGGCGGGCAAGCCCGGCGGCCACGGCCAGGCAGGCCGCCATGAGGGCGCGCATCTGGCCGGGACCCTCTCCCCCCCCATCGTGCCAGCCGAGCCGGAGGCGGAGCGCGTCCTGCACCTCGGGAGTTGTCGGGCCGGCAAACCCCGGCGTGCCGGTACCCATGCCGGGATAGGTCGCCAGCCCGTCGATGTCGTCGCGGGTGAGGCCGGCGTCCTGCACGGCGGCCAGGCAGGCCTCGATGGTGAGATCGATGTCGGTCCGCCCGAGGTGCCGGCCCACCGCCGACTGGCCGATTCCCGAGATCACGGCCCGGCGTTCGAGCGGCTGCTCCGTGGCCGCGCTCACGCCGGGCCGGCTCCTTCCGCCACCGGGCGGAAGAGAGGGAGGTAGACGTTGTCGAGGTGCTCGAAGACGACCTCGACGGCCATGCCCGTGCGGACGTGCTCCGGCTCCACCTCGACCAGGTTGGTGGTGAGGCGCACGCTTTCCTGCTCGTCGATGGCCACCAGGCCGATCAGGTAGGGCGCACTTCCCGGTATCCACTCCTGCACATTGACGGTGTGGGCGACCACAGTGGCCCGACCGCTGACGACCTCGGGGGAAAGGTCCTCGGAGAGGCACTCGGGGCACCGGGGGGCAGGGGGATGCACGAAATGGCGACAGTGGCTGCAGCGGAGGAACCGGAGGTGGCCGTCGGACCCACTGGTCCAGAAGAAGCGGTTCTCCTGGTCGATCCGTGGCAGGAGACGGATGGAGGGACCCCGGGCCGGCACCGGTGCAGCCTAGGTCTCCCGGGGAGGGCGCCGCCGACGGGCCTCCCGGGTCATCGGCCCTCCAGCACTTCGGGGTTGACGACGTTGAGGGGTCGGGCTCCGGCCAGAAGCCGGCACAGGTCCTCGGCGATGATCCGGGTGTGGTTGGACTCGGTGTCGTAGGTGGCACCGCCGATGTGAGGGGTGAGCACCACCGATTCGAATTCGGTGAGCGGATGATCGGCGGCCAGAGCCTCACCCTCGAAGTGGTCGAGCCCGGCTGCCGACACCTTCCCCGAGCGCAGAGCGGCCACGAGTGCGTCGGTGTCGTGCAGCGCCGCCCTGGCGGAATTGAGGAAGACGACGCCGTCGCGCATCGAGGCAAACTCGTCGGCTCCGATCATGCCGCGAGTCTCCGGAGTGACCGGAGCGTGCAGCGACACGACATCCGATCGGGCCAGTAGCTCCTCCAGCGTCACCGTGGACTCGTCCGCATAGGGGTCGTGGGCGATGACCTCCATGCCCAGGCCACGGAGCCGCCATCGGAGGCTTCGGCCGACCGCACCGAGTCCCACAAGTCCGACGGTCCGTCCGGCGAGCTCCCATGCCCGGAAGCGCTGGTAGGGGATGGTCCCATCCTTGTAGATGTCCCCCCTGCGCACATCGGCGTCGGCCGCCACCACCCGACGGGAGGCGGCGAAGAGCAGCGCCACTGCCAGTTCGGCGACAGCGTCGGCGTTGCGGCCGGGGGCCCGCAGTACCGGCACTCCCGCGGCGGTGGCCGCGGCGATGTCGACGTTGTTCGGATCACCCCGGCAGCTGCACACAGCCAGCAAGGGCCGTTCGAAGAGCGGGCCGGCACAGCGGTCGCTCTCCACAATGGCGATGGTGGCGTCCTCCGCCTCCATCCGATCGGCCAATTGCCGGGCGTCATAGATCCGGAGCGTCGGTTGGTCGAGCCATGAGTCGAGGGTCAGGTCGGCCAGTTCGTGGAGCAGGTCGAGTCCGGGCCCGCGCACGGCGGCGGTCGCCAGTGCCTTTGGTCGTCGTCCGGACATGCGATCGGCATCCCCTAGCTCGTATCGAGGGTGGTGCCGGAGGGTATCATCCACCCATCGACGGCTTCGCGCGCACAAAGGCAGCTGATGACGCAGGCCCCGGTCCCGTGAGCCGGCCAGAGGGTGCCGACTGCACCATCGGAGTCGATGTCGGCACCACGTCGGTCAAGGCGGTCGCGGTGGACTCCCGAGGGACGGTTGTAGCACGGACCAGGGTGCCCCATCGGGTGGGCACACCGACGGTGGACTGCCTCGAGCACGACGCGGCCAAGGCCTGGCGCCGGGGCCCCCGCCGGGCCTTTGCCGCTGTTTCGTCCGCACTCGAGGGGCCGGCGGCCGGCGTGGTCGTGACCTCCATGGTCCCGTCGATCACCGCCGTCGACCGTCGCGGCATCCCCCGATTGCCCGGTCTCCTCTATGGCGACGCACGGGCCCGCGACTCCCGGACGGACGGGGACCGGGGTGGACGGATAGACGACAACGGGGGAGAGCGGGACGAATGGAGCCGCATGCTGGCCTGGGCCTCCGATCAGCTGCCGGGTGCGTCCGGCTACTGGCCTTGTCAGGCGGTGGCCACGCACGCGCTGGGCGGTGTCCCCGCGGTCGACTCGGCCACGGCCACGTCCTTCGGCGACCTGTACGCCTCGGGCCGATGGGACCGGAAGGCCCTCGCCCGTCTGGGGGTGGAGGAGCGCCAGGTCTCGCTGGTCAGGCCGCTGGGGCGGTCCGCCGGCTCGATCCCGGGCACGCCGACGGCGGTGGGCGGGGGGTCGATCGACGCGTTCTGCGAACAGATCGTCTCCGGCGCCGACCGACCTGGCGACGTACTGGCCATCTTCGGGGCGACCCTGGTGGTATGGGTGGTGACCGAAGAGTGGCACGAAGTGCCCGGACTCACGACCTTTCCCAGCACGGTGCCCGGGCAGGTGCTCATCGGCGGACCCAGCAACGCCGGCGCGCTGTTTGCGGATTGGGTGCACGCAGCGGTAGGGGGGCGTGGCCGGCGAGGCTCGGCGCCCCCCGGGGGCCTGGCCTCCAGCGAACAACGGACCGGCGACCCCGAGGGGATACCGATCTGGCTCCCCTATCTGAGGGGCGAGCGAACCCCGTTCCACGACACACGGCTCCGTGCCAGCGTGCACGGGATCGACATCACCCAGGGCCCCGAATCACTGGTGCGCGCCGCCTACGAGGCAAGTGGATTCGTGATCAGGAGCGTCGTGGGCCGCTCTGGTTTCGGGGCGCGCAGGATCGTGGCCACCGGTGGAGGGTCGCGGTCGCTGCCGTGGATGCGGGCTGTGGCCGACGCCACCGGGCTGCCGGTGGACACCGTGGCCGTCCCCGAGGGTGCGGCACTCGGTGCCGCGTTCCTGGCCCGGATGGCAGCCGGGCTCGAGACTTCCCTCAGTGTCTCCGACAGCTGGGCACGCGTCGGGCGCCGTGTCGATCCGGATCCGGTGTGGGCGGCAGCGGCGTCCGGCCGCTTCGCCCGGTTCGAGGCGTTGGGCCCGGACGGCTGAATGCCGCAAGGTCCGGGCCGCCGCCCGATAGGTTCAGCGGGATCACCTGTACGGATCGCCGTTGGGGGTGAAGGTTGCCTTGAGCACTCCACTCACCTCGGGTCGGGCCAGCGCCCTCAGCGCGTCCCACCAGCCCTCGAGCGGGTACCGGTGGGTGACCATGCCGGTCAGGTCGATCCTGGCGTCCTGCACAAGAGCCAGGTAGTGCTCGATGGCGTGACGGCGGATCCCTTCGAACTCCTCCATGGCGAAGGCATTGGAGCCGACCATGACGATCTCCTTGAAGTAGACGGGTGTCCACTCCCACCGCCCCGGTATGGCGACCCCGGTGTAGACCAGGCGTCCCCGCTCGGCCAGGACCCGGACGCCGACCTCGAAGGTCTCCGGCTTGGCCACCGAGTCGTATACGGCGTCGATGTGCCCGGGGTGGGCCATGGGCAGGCCGTCGAAGGCCTGGTGGAGGACACCTCCCGACCAGTCGGCCAGGGCCTCCACCAGTTCCGAGCGTGGTTCGTGGGGGACGACCAGTGAGGCCCCGAACTGCCGGGCCATCTCGGCCTGGACCGGAAAGCGTGCCACGACCGCCACTTCGACTCCCGGGTAGAGGGCGGTGAGGATGGCCACACTGCTGAGTCCAAGGGCACCCGCTCCGTAGACGAGCACCTTTCCGCCGGGCAGGGGCGGATTGCGCACGATGGCGTGGAAGGACACGGAGAACGGGTCGGCCATCACCGCGGCCTCGTCGGAGACGTCGTCGGGTACCGGGTACAGCATCGAGAAGTGGGCTGCCAACAGCTCGGCCCAAGCGCCCGGGGCTCCCGTCACCACGCCGATGTGAACACCTGGGCTGATGTCGCCCTTGGTGAAGGACCAGC
>DAIMIK010000113.1:0-7084 GCA_036722795.1 Acidimicrobiales bacterium
CCCGTCGGGGCAGGGGCCTCCCCCGTGTCCGCGCACCCCTGACCGACTGACGGCCTGCGGGGGAGTCACCATCGGGTACCTGAGCGTCTCCCCGGACCGGGCTCAAATCGGCTGGCTTTCCTCCGCTTGTCACCGGGTTGCGCGACAAAGGCTCAACCTCTTTGTGTCAAGGCGCCCGAGCTGCTGGGCGGAACCACCCCAGGGGTGTTGTACGGGCCCACCCATCGGCGTCAGGGGACATTTCGCCAGATTCCGTGTCACATTCGCCCAACCACACACGTCAATTCTTTGGACAAGCCGAGGAGGGCGCGATGCAAGGAGATGCCGATTGGTTGTGGTGGGCGGAGGGATAGCAGGTTTGGCCGCTGCGGCCGAGGCGGCGCGTAATGGATCGACCGTCCATCTCGTCGATGCTCACCGACTCGGGGGCCGTGCCCAGAGCGACCATCGGCGCGGATTCACGTTCAACAGAGGGCCCCACGCACTCTACGACAGAGGTGCGGGTTGGGCTGCCCTCAAGACCCTCGGTGTGACGGTTTCTGGTTCGCCCGCTCCGCTGGTCGGCGCTCGAGCACTACGGGCCGGGAAGCTGTTCTCGTTGCCGACCTCTCCGGCGTCGCTGGTCACCTTCGAGGCTGAACGCCCGCGTGTGCTGGAACTTGCGTGTCGAATGACGGTTTCGCGTCACGACGCCGACGACGCCGACGACGCCGTCCAGGAGGCGTGGCTGCGCTTGGAGCAGAACGGGGAGTCCCGGGACATCCCTGCGGCCTGGCTGACGACGGTTGTGACCCGCCACTCGATCGATCGGGTACGGGCGATCGGCCGCGACCGGTCCCGCTACGTCGGTCCTTGGCTGCCCGAACCGACCTCCTTGGAGCCGACCCCCGACCCGATGCCGATCCTTCCGCCCGGGTGCCTACCGTTCCTCCCGCCTCGAGCGAATGATCCGGGCAGGATTGCCCACTGCGACCACGTCCCCGGGGAGATCCATGGTGACAACCGCGCCGGCTCCGACGACGGTGTTCTCTCCGACGGTGACGCCAGGCAGAACGATCACACCCCCGCCGAGCCATACGTTGTCGGCCAGGACGATCGGCTCTGCCGCCTCCCACTTGGCTCGGCGCAGATCGGGATCCAGGGGGTGGGTCGGCGTCAGGAGTTGGACGTTCGGACCGATCTGCACGTCGTCTCCGATCGTGATCGGTGCCACGTCGAGCGCCATCAGCCCGAAGTTGATGAAGGTCCGTGTGCCCACGTGGAGAGTTGAGCCGTACTCGCAGAACAGCGGCGGACGGATCTCACTATCGGCTCCGAAGGAGCCCAGCAGCTCGCCGAGGATGCGCCGTAGTTCGCGTGTTTCCTCGGCCAGGGCGGCGTTGAGCCGGTCGATCAGCCGACTGGCTCGAAGGCGTGCATCCACGAGTTCCGGATCGTCTGCGCGATAGAGGTCGCCTGCAAGCATCCGATTGCGCTGGGAGCGATCGTCGTCGGAGTGCAGCAGTCCGTTCATATCGTCAAGCATGCCTGGTCTCGGGCACCGGGCCGCGCCACCGTGGTGTGGAAGTCAAGAGGACCTTCCTCCCGATAGCCGCGGGTGGTGCGGACCAGTAGTTGCGCCCACGTGTTCGGTGCCCCGCCGAGCGCGGGTGGTCGCCGAGTTCTGACCACCGCGTGACGTGTTCGTCACGGCAAGCGGCCCCAGGCTCGCCACCACTCGCCGGAACCCTCGCATGGGACGGGCCTTCCCGGATCAGGCCGAGTGGTCCGGAGCCCGGAGACCCCTCGAACCCCCGCCGGACCAGGGTGGTTCACGGGTGCCTGGTCGAGACTGGCGGCCGGGGTCCCGATGCCGGCCGCCAGCCCACAGCGCCAATGCAGGGGACTCCACAGCGGGCACACCGCGGAGATCTCCGATCACGTCGCTCCCGGACAGACGGCGAGCCCGCCGACGGGTCCGTTCCGGTGTGCCTCGGCCGAATGCGACACCGAGCGGCTCTGTCCCGACGCCGACCGGCAGCGTGCAGCGTACTTGCCACTCGTTCCGATCTCCCGGCCCGGCAGGGGCGCACCCGGACACTCGGGACCACGGCGCCGTCCAAGAGCTACGGGGAGGGGGACCCCACTGGCTCAACACCGGTGGCGACGGCCGGCGACTCGACGGCCGTGTCGCCACGATGCCGGGTTGCCCATCCGGGGCCTCGCACCACGTGGGAGATGCGCTCGCCCCAGCCGGTCGACCGAGCCACGTCGCGCAGCATGTCGGCGTACTCGTGGGTTGCAATCCGGGTCGGGTTGAACGTGTCGATGTTCTTGGTGAGGCCGTAGACGACGCGTTGGTCCTCACGCTCGAACGTGCCGAACAGCCGGTCCCAGACGATCAGGATGCTGCCGTGGTTGCGGTCGAGGTACTGCGAGTTGGACCCGTGGTGCACGCGATGGTGGGAGGGGGTGTTGAGCACCTCCTCGGAAGGGCCCAGCCGGCCGATCGTCTCGGTGTGGATCCAGAACTGGTAGAGGAGGTTCACCCCCCGGGCGGTGGCGACCAGCTCGGGTGAGATACCGACCAGGCACAGTGCGCCGTAGGGCACGGAGGTCCCGAGTGCGTCGGCGACCGGCTGGCGCAGAGCGGTCGAGAGGTTGTAGCGCTCGCTGGAGTGGTGCACGACGTGGACCGCCCACATGTACCGGCTCTCGTGCATCAACCGGTGGTTCCAGTAGTAGATGAAGTCCCACCCCACGATGGCCAGGGCGAGCGCCACGGGCCCCGCTCCCAGCTCGGGCAGGAGCCGGTGCCGCCAGAGCCGCTGGGGTGTCGTGCGCGAGGCCCAGGTGGCGGCCACCGCCACCCCTCCCATTGCGATCGTCGCCACTCCGCCGACCGAGGCGATCCCGCGGGCCCGGGCGCCCGCCGCCCGCCGATCGGGGTCGACCGGGGGGACCTCCCCGCCGGCTCCGGCGTCATCGGCCGGCTGCGACGGCCCGACGGCAACCGGCCCGGCCCCGCGGTGAGGGCCGGCGGCCCGCCGGGCCACGACGTCGGCCGCGGTGGTCACGGCGGCTGCTCCGAGCACCGCGGCCACGAACGCCTTGCCGAATCGACCCCGGCCCGGGGTGATCGGCCGTAGCAACCGGGGGACGACCAAGGGCGCCACCAGGCTGCCGACGCCCATGGTCAGGCTGGCCAGGGTGTCACGCCGCTCGTAGTCGGCGGCAGTGGGTCCCCGTTGGGACGCCTGTCGGTGCAACAGGACGTACTCGACGGCCATGCTCCCGAAGTAGAAGGGCACGGCGAGGACGGTGAGGTCTCTGGCGCTGGAGCGGGGCTGACCCATTGCCTTCATTGTGCTTCCTCGTCGGCCGTGCCGTCGACTCCAATCGGCCCGGTGGCCGAGGCGGTGCCCGGCGGGGGGAGGCTGCCGGCCACGGCGGCCGGCTTTCCCCCGGGGACACGGCCCACCGCCCATGTCGTGAGGCGAGGACATGGTGCACCGGTCGGGAATGGCCGGCGGGTGACCGCGGTTGACCGGGGAGATCCGTCTCGACGGGACAGCCGGAGCGGTGGCCCCGGGGGAAGTGAGTGCCTGATGAGCGACGTGGTGGACAGTCCTGCCGAGGGTCGCCTCGAGGTGGCCGTCGACGGCCAGGTGGCAGAGCTGTTGTATATGGTCGAGGGCGAGCGGATGACAATCGTGCACACCGGCGTCCCCGGTCCGCTGGGCGGCCGGGGTCTCGGGGGCCGCCTGGTGCGGGCAGCGGTCGATCGGGCCGCCCGTGACGGACTGACCGTCGTCCCCCTGTGCCCGTTCGCCCGCCGTTGGATGAGGGGCCACCCGGGCGAGATCGGAGCAGTGCAGGTCGACTGGGCCGACGGCACCTCGTAGCGCCGGGCGACCGCCCCGAGGCGGCTCGGTGGGGCCTGCGGACGGCCCCGGGAAGGGGGAACTGCCCCCTAGAACCAGTTCTATACTTGCGCTGCTGGTACCCGGTCGGCCCAACGACCCGAGCCCACGTCCACGCGAAGCACCCAGTCCGTTACCCGAGACCTCCAAGGGGGATCCACGATGGCCCAGCCGGTGATTGTCGAAGCAGTGCGCACTCCGATCGGGAAGCGCAACGGATGGATGGCCGGGTTCCACGCCGCCGAGCTCCTGGGCCATGCCCAGGTCGAACTGGTCAAGCGGGCCGGTGTCGACCCGGGCGACGTGGAGCAGATCGTCGGTGGCTGCGTCACCCAGGCGGGCGAACAGGCGTCCAACGTGACCCGCACGGCGTGGCTGAGCCAGGGGTTCCCCTATGAGGTGGCGGCGACCACCGTCGACTGCCAGTGTGGATCTGCACAGCAGGCCAACAACTTCGTGGCCAACCTGATCAGCGCCGATGCCATCGATACCGGCATCGCCTGCGGCGTCGAGGCCATGAGCCGGGTCGGGCTCGGAGCCAACGCCTACAACGGCCCCGGCAAGTCGCGGCCCGACGAGTTCCCGTGGGACATGCCCGACCAGTTCAACGCGGCGGAGCGGATCGCCCAGAAGTACGGCATCACCCGCGACGACGTCGATTGGCTCGGCTTCGAGTCGCAGCGCAAGGCCGCCGTGGCGGTGGCCGAGGGCCGGTTCGACCGCGAGATCGCCCCGTTGGAGGCTCCCGTGGTCGGTCCCGACGGCACCACCGGCGGGAAGACGCTGGTCACCAAGGACCAGGGCCCCCGGGACACCACCCGAGAGGGCTTGGCCGCCCTCAAGCCGGTGCTGCCCGACGGGATGCACACCGCAGGCAACAGCTCGCAGATCTCCGACGGTGCCGCTGCGGTGCTCTGGATGTCCCAGACCCGTGCTGGCGAGGCCGGGTTGCGCCCCCGGGCCCGCATCGTGGCCCAGATCCTGGTGGGCTCGGATCCCTACTACCACCTCGACGGCCCGATCGCCGCCACGACCGACGTGTTGCGGAAGGCGGGGATGACCTTGGCCGACATCGACATCATCGAGATCAACGAAGCCTTCGCCTCGGTGGTCATGTCCTGGGGCAAGGTCCACGAGGTGAACTGGGACAAGGTCAACGTCAACGGCGGGGCCATCGCCCTGGGCCACCCGGTGGGCTCCACCGGTGCCCGGCTGATCACCACCGCCCTCCACGAGCTCGAGCGGTCCGACTCTAATCTGGCGCTCATCACCATGTGCTGCGGTGGTGCCCTGGCCACCGGCACCATCATCGAGCGGATCTGACCCCAGCGTGGGTTCGGCGGCGGACCGTGCGCTTGCGACCCACGTGGCGGAGGGGACACCGACTCCTGTAGAAGTGGAGGATGCTCTCGTTCTCCGTCATCCGTCCACGAAACCTGGTGGCCGTTGCCGCCGCCGTTGCCGCAGTGGCGGCGATGGCGGTCCCCACGGCATCGGCCGCCTCGCCGGCTGTAGCTCGGCCTTCTGCGGTCACCGGCTCGGACTGGCTCACCTTCGATCAGAACCCCTTGCGCACGGGGGTCGACGCCTCGGGTAGCTCGTTCTCGCCTGCGGGCCCGGCGTGGACCTCGCCGACCCTGGACGGCCAGCTCTACGGCCAGCCCCTGGTGGCCACCGGGCGGGTCTTCGCCGCCACGGAGAACGACACGGTCTACGCCCTGGCCGCCAGCAGCGGGGCCGTGCTGTGGTCGACCCACGTGGGGACCCCCTTCGACCCGCAGAGTTACGTGCCGGGTCCGGACGAACCCACCCTGTGCGGGAACATCTCACCGACCGTCGGGATCACCTCCACGCCGGTCATCGACGCCGGCCACTCGGAGATCTTCGTGGTGGCCATGGAGGGCGCCGGCAACAACCCGGCCCATCGGCTGATCGGGTTGGACACCTACACCGGGGCGGTGCTCCTCAACGAGGTGATCGACCCGCCCGGGACCCATCCGGCCTACCAGCTGCAGCGGGCCTCGCTGGCCCTCACCGACGGCCGGGTCATCGCCGGGTTCGGGGGCAATTCCGGGGACTGCGGCCCCTACCACGGACTGGTGGTCTCGGCCCCCGAGGACGGGTCGGCGCCCTCCACCTACATCGTGGCCGACCAGCCGGGTGACAGCCAGGGTGCGGTGTGGATGGGGGGTGCCGCTCCCTCGATCGACGCCCAGGGCAACGTGTGGGTGGCCACGGGCAACAGTGCCCACACCCAGCCGTCGGACACCTACGACCAGAGCGACAGCGTCCTGGAGCTGAGCCCCACCATGCAGCTCCTCGACTGGTTCGCACCGGCGAACTGGCCCGACGACAACGCGAACGACCGCGACCTCGGCTCGACAACGCCCGCGCTCCTGGCGAATGGCTCCGTATTCGAGGTGGGCAAGGCGAAGACCGCCTACCTGCTCAACCAGGCGCATCTCGGGGACGTCGGTGCCGGTGTCCCGTCGACGCCCAACTTCTGCTCCTCTGACCCCGACGGCGGCTCCGCCGACGTCAACGGCACCCTGTACGTGCCCTGCGGCGACGGGCTCCGGGCAGTGACACCCGGTGCCGGGCCGCCGACCGCTCTGTGGAAGACAACCAGCGGCGCCCACGGCTCCCCGATCGTGGCCGGGGGCCTGGTGTGGTCGATCGGCAACGGCAACCTCTACGCTCTCAATACGTCCAACGGCGACGTGGCCCAGCAGTTCGCCATCGGGTCCACGCCCACGTCCTTCCCCTCCCCGTCGGCGGCCGACGGGTTGGTGCTCGCCCCCTCCTCCACACAGATCCATGCCTTCGTCGGCCCGGCCGGCCTGCCCGGGCCTCCGTCACCGCCGCCAACCCGGTCGGGGTACTGGCTGGCGGGCGCGGACGGGGGTGTCTTCAGCTTCGGTGGTGCCCTCTTCTTCGGTTCGACGGCCACGCTCGATCTGGCCCGGCCCATCGTGGGCATGGCCACCACGCCCGACCGGGCGGGCTACTGGCTGGTGGCCTCCGACGGCGGGGTCTTCACGTACGGCGACGCCGGCTTCTACGGGTCGGCCGCATCGCTCCACCTGGCCCGGCCCATCGTGGGCATCGCCGGCACGCCTGATGGAAGGGGCTACTGGCTGGTGGCCTCCGACGGTGGGGTGTTCGCCTTCGGCGACGCCGTG
>DAIMIK010000114.1:0-6718 GCA_036722795.1 Acidimicrobiales bacterium
ACCATCCCATCGAGAAGGTGGGCGCCCAGCTGCGCGACATGATGCCGTTCGTCACGGCAGGGAAGCAGAAGATCCAGGACGTGTCCGGCGGCTGACCACACCTGCGGTCACACCATGAAGCGGGTCACCGTGGAGCTCCACGACGAACTCCCTGCCCGTCTCGCCCAAGAAGCCGATCCAAGCGGGGCGTGAAGGCGCTCTCTGTAGCAAGCGCCCCTCGGTTGAGCCAGGTGGGGACCGACCCGGAGCCGGCAATGTTGCGGGGCGCAGCGAAGACCCGGTCTCACGTTCCCTCCGGTACTTTCCGTCGACAAGTCGTGTCAGCGGTCGTAGACCTCGCGGCGATGACCATCCGCAGAACAAGGACGAGGAGCTCATCATCATGGATCTCGTAGATGACGCGATAGTCGCCAGTTCGGACCCTCCACTCGCCGGCACCACCAACGAGACGGGTTGCGGCCGGTGGACGCGGATCCTCAGCGAGACGCTCGCATCCTGACAGTGCCAACTGAACGAAGGGCGAACGACCCGCGGTTCCTCAGGGAACACAAAGTGACGTCAGCCGAGGCGGAACGCCTGGTGGTCGCGAACCGCCTGCCATCGACGGTCCGGCAGAGAGCTCCGTAGGCCGGGGCTGAATCGGGCCGGGGTCAGCCGGACAGGGCGCCCACCACGTAGTTGATGCAGCCGCACAGGGCGGCGACGTCGTCGGGGTCGATGCCCGGGAACATGGCGATCCGCAACTGGTTGCGCCCGAGCTTGCGGTAGGGCTCGGTGTCGACGATGCCGTTGGACCGCAGCACGGCCGCCACCGTAGCCGCATTGATCGAATCGTCGAAGTCGATGGTGCCGATCACGTGGCTGCGGTCCTGCTCCCGGGCGACGAACGGGGTGGCGAAGTCCGAGTGTGCGGCCCAGGTGTAGAGGATCTCCGACGACTTGTCGCTGCGGCCGACGGAGAACTCCAGGCCACCCTGCTCGTTGAACCATCTCACCTGGTTGTCGAAGAGGAAGATGGTGGCCAGGGCCGGCGTATTGTAGGTCTGGTCGAGCCGCGAGTTGTCGAGGGCGATGGTCAGGTCCATCGACGCCGGCACCCACCGCTTGGTGGCGGCGATGGCGGCGATGCGGTCCTGGGCGGCAGGGGAGAGCAGGGCCACCCACAGGCCGCCGTCCGAGCCGAAGCACTTCTGCGGCGCGAAGTAGTAGGCGTCGAACTGCTCTGGGTCCACCCGGAGGCCACCGGCCCCCGACGTGGCGTCCACCGCCACCAGGCCCCCGCCGGCGGCTGGCGTGGCGGCACCCGAGGGCCGGGTGATCTGCATCATCACCCCGGTGGAGGTCTCGTTGTGGGTCAGGGCGTAGAGGTCGATGTCGTCGCGGGCCACGGCCTCGGGGTGGGTGCCCACCTCCGAGGCGATGATCTCCGGGTCGTCGAGATGGGGGGCGTCGGCCGCGGCAGTGGCGAACTTGGCGGAAAACTCGCCGAAGGTGAGGTGCTGGCTCCGGCGCTCGATGAGCCCGAAGGTGGCGGCGTCCCAGAAGGTGGTGGTGCCACCGTTGCCCAGGGCGACCTCGTAGCCGGCGGGCAGCGAGAAGAGCTGGGCCAGGCCCTCGCGCAGGCTACCCACTACCGACTTGACCGTCTTCTGGCGGTGGCTGGTCCCGAGGTAGGTGCCCGCCACCGCGGCCAGCGCCTCGACGGCCTGGGGGCGCACCTTGGAGGGCCCGGCGCCGAATCGTCCGTCGGCGGGAAGCAGGTGGGCGGGGATGGCGATGTCAGGGGCGTCGGTCACGTATGGAATCATGGCATCATGGCCCACGAGACAGAAACCGGCCCGGTCTGCCGCTGCGCCCGGTGCACCCCGGCGCCATGACCGAGCACCGTATCTCCGCCCGGATAGCGGCCGTCTCCCCGTCGGCGACCCTGGCCGTCGACGCCAAGGCCAAGGCCCTGCAGGCCCAGGGGGAGAACGTCATCGGCTTCGGTGCCGGCGAGCCCGACTTCCCCACCCCCGGGCACATCGTGGCCGCGGCCGCAGAAGCGTGCCGCGACCCCCGCTGCCACAAGTACACCCCGACCGCCGGCCTCCCCGAGCTGCGTGAGGCCCTGGCGGTCAAGACGCGGCGTGACTCCGGCCTCGAGGTGTCGGCATCGCAGATCCTGGTGACCAACGGCGGCAAGCAGGCCGTCGCCAACGCGTTCGCCACCCTGTGCGACCCGGGCGACGAGGTACTGGTGCTCGCCCCGTACTGGACCACCTACCCCGAGGCGATCAGGCTGGCCGGTGGGGTGCCGGTGGTCATCGCCACCGACGCGGCGAGCGGCTTCCGGGTCACCGTCGGCCAGCTCGAGGCGGCCCGCACCGACCGCACCAAGGTGCTGCTCTTCGTGTCCCCCTCCAACCCCACCGGGGCCGTCTACCCGCGCCACGAGATCGAGGCCATCGGCCGGTGGGCCGTCGGCCACGACCTGTGGGTCGTCACCGACGAGATCTACGAGCACCTCGTCTACGGCGGGGCCGAGCACCACTCGATGCCAGTGGTGGTGCCCGAGTTGGTCGACCGCTGCATCGTGGTCAACGGCGTGGCCAAGACCTACGCCATGACCGGCTGGCGGGTCGGGTGGATGATCGGGCCGACCGACGTGGTGGTGGCAGCCACCAACCTGCAGTCGCACGAGACCTCCAACGTGGCCAACGTGTCCCAGCGGGCGGCGCTGGAGGCGGTGTCCGGCGACCTCGCCGCGGTGGCGGAGATGCGCCACGCCTTCGACCGTCGCCGGCTCATCATGCACGCCATGCTCAACGAGATCGACGGGGTCACCTGCGTCCTGCCCGAGGGCGCCTTCTACGTGTTCCCCTCGGTAGAGGGCCTCTACGGGCGGGACATCCGGGGCCGGAAGGCGAGCTCGAGCAGCGATCTGGCCGAGCTGGCCATCGAGGAGGCCAAGGTGGCGGTGGTGCCCGGCGAGGCGTTCGGTGCCCCCGGATACTTCCGGATGTCCTACGCCCTGGGCGACGACGACCTGGTGGAGGGCGTCAACCGGCTGGCCAAGCTCTTCGGCGACGCCGGGTGAGGCCGGGGCCCGAGCCGACCTCCCCGTCTGCGCTTCGTCTCGACCACCGGGCCACCCGATCGATCGGGTGGCGTCGGCAGGCAAACTGTCTCTGATCTGCAACAGAAAGGAACACCATGGGTAGGGTGCTCGTCACCGAGAAGTTGGCCCAGCCGGGCCTGGACCTGATGGCCGAGGCCGGCCACCAGGTCGATGTGCAACTCGGGCTGTCCCCCGAGGAGCTGGTCGCGGCCGTCGTCGGCGCCCAGGCGCTGGTCATCCGCTCGGCCACCACGGTGACCGCCGAGGTGCTGGAGGCAGGCACCGACCTGGTGGTGGTCGGCCGGGCCGGCATCGGGCTCGACAACGTGGACGTGGCCGCGGCCACCGAGCGGGGGGTGATGGTGGTCAACGCCCCCCAGTCCAACATCCTGTCGGCCGCCGAGCAGGCGATGGCCCTGCTGCTGGCCCAGGCCCGCAACATCCCCCAGGCCCACGCCGCCCTGGTGGCGGGGAAGTGGGAGCGCTCCAAGTGGGAAGGGGTCGAGCTGCACGGCAAGACCCTCGGAATCGTCGGCCTGGGCCGGGTCGGCGCCCTGGTGGCCCAGCGGGCCCTGGCCTTCGGGATGCGGCTGGTGGCCTACGACCCCTTCGTCTCGCACGACCGGGCCAGGCACATGGGGGTCGAGCTGATGGACCTCGACGACCTGATGGCCCAGTCCGACTTCGTCACCGTCCACCTGCCGAAGAACGCGGAGACCCTCGGGCTGATCGGCAAGGACCTCCTGGCCAAGGCCAAGCCCGGCCTGCGCATCATCAACACCGCCCGCGGGGGGATCGTGGACGAGGAGGCGCTGGCCGAGGCGATCCGCTCCGGCCAGGTGCAGGGTGCCGGCCTCGACGTGTTCGCCAAGGAGCCGACCACCGAGTCGCCGCTGTTCGAGCTGCCGTCGGTCGTGGTCTCCCCCCACCTGGGCGCCTCCACCGCCGAGGCCCAGGACAAGGCCGGGGTGACCATCGCCGAGCAGGTCATCCTCGCCCTCAACGGCGACTTCGTCCCCTTCGCGGTCAACGTGGCCGCCGCCGACGTGTCCGAGACCGTCCGCCCCTTCATGGGGCTGGCCGAGCAGCTGGGCCGGATCCTGTCGTGCCTCAACGACGGGCTGCCCGACACCCTCGAGATCGAGTACGAGGGCGGCCTGGCCGGCGCCGGCACGGGCATCCTCACCCTGTCGGTGCTCAAGGGGCTGTTCGCGGCAGGGACGGCGGAGCCGGTGTCCTACGTCAACGCCCCGCAGTTGGCCACCGAACGGGGGCTCGAGGTGCGGGAGACCTCGACGGTCACCGCCCATGACTTCGTCAACCTGATGACCCTGCGCAGCGGCGACCACTCGGTGGCCGGCACCCTCGCCGGCCCCCGGGCCGAGCCGCGGCTGGTGATGATGGACGACCACACCGTTGAGGTGCCCCCGGCCCCCCACATGCTGGTGGTGCGCAACGACGACCGGGCCGGGATGATCGGTGTGGTGGGGACGATCCTGGGTGACGCCGAGGTGTCCATCTCGTCGATGGCGGTGGGCCCGTCGGCCACCGGCCACACCGCGCTCATGGTGCTGTCGACCGAGGGGAAGGTGCCCGACGAGGCCCTCGCCCTGTTGCAGACAGCCCAGGGCATCAGCGACGTGCACACCGTCGAGTCCTAGCGGGGGAGACGTGGCAGACGCAAGCGCCGTGAACCGGCCGGCATTCTCCGAGGACCAGGTCGTCACCGTCTTCCGCAGCCGTCGTAGGGTGGACACGGTGGAGGCCTACCTCCGGCTGGCCGGGGAGGTGGAAGCTCACGCCCGGGCGGCCCCGGGGTTCGTCGATTTCAAGACCTTCGCCGCCGAGGACGGGGAGCGGGTGTCCCTGATCACGTTCGCCACGCCCGAGGCACACCGCGCCTGGCGGGACGACCCCCGTCACCAGGCGGCCCAGCAGCGGGGTCGGGACGAGTTCTACCTCGAGTACTCGGTGCAGGTCGGCGCGTGCGACCACGTGTCGCAGTGGGCGGCGCCGGGGGAGTGAGCCTTCCCTTCCGGCCCGCCACGGGCCGGAAGGGTGAGAACGGTGTGGTGCCGGAGAGCGCGTCGTCCCCTCATGCCGGGTGGTACCCCGATCGCTACCGGACCGGCTGGGCCCGCTGGTTCGACGGAACCGTCTGGACGACCCACGCGGTGTCCACCGACGAGCCCCGCCCCGACCAGGTGGTCGGGCAGGACTGGCAAGGACAGACCCCCGAGGAGACGCGCCAGGACCGATTCTCGACGTGGGATGTTGCCATCCCCCGGGAGGGCGAGCCCGCCTTCAACGGTGGTGCCGGGGTCGGCGGCCTCGAGGCCGACCGGGCGGCGGGCGTTGCGAGCAGATACGGGATGAACGGACCGGTGCACCTCGCCCGTTGGCTGGTGGCCCTCACCGTCATCCTTGCGCTGCTCGCATGGGGCGACCACAGGCACCGGGTGCTGTCGGTGATCATGGCTGTGGCTCTCTTCGTTGCCGCGGTGGTGGTTGCGATCAGGCAGATGAGAGAACGCGCCCACTGGAGGGATGTCGGTCGGGGCGGTTGACGACGTCGCCTCCGAAGCTCAGCCCCGTTGGTTCGGGTTGGTGGGAACCGGCGCCCAGGTGTCGCCCCCGATGGAGGGGAGCACTCCGTCTCCTGCCCGGCCGGACGCTGCCCTCGATCCGAGGAGTCGCGCCGCTACGGCAGCGAGTGCGGCCACCACGGCCAGGCGGCCTGCCCACTTGAAGGACTTCCTCACCATCTCCCCACCCTACGTGAGGTGGTCCGACGTCTCGACCGCGCGCCGCTCTGCGCAGACCGGAGGCCGCTCACTGCGGGTAGTGGTGCCGGCACCAGCCGGCCTCGTCACGATCCGGTGAGCACGCTGCCGGCCTGCAGCAGCGGGTCGGTCGGAGCGACGTCATAGGTGCACGAGTAGGTCGTGGACGGGACCCAGTTCCACTCCAGGAGCCCGCTGCTCCCGCCTTGGAATTGCGCCTGCTCCTTGGCTCGCACGTCCGCGTTTCGGGCCGCCAGGCTGAGGCAGCCAGGGGAGTTGCCTGCCATCATCCCGACCTCGCCACCGATGATCGGCTTCCCGAGGAGCGCCGCCTGCTGGAGTCGGACGCCGAGCCCGTTCCACTGGTCGCCGCCCAGGGCGGATGGTCAGTAGTAGTCGTGGCAGGAGAGGACTTCGATGCCCGGGCTCGCCGACGCGTACTGGTAGTCCGACCCCTGGGTGCCGCACTGGCCTCCTCCAAGCAGTCCGCTCTCCACGAGGTGTTGCCGATCGAGGGCGTGGACGTCACCGCCCACCGTGTCGAAGAAGTGGCGGAGGGCAGCCGCCGCCACGGCCTCATCACGGCAGGTCTGGTGACCGCTGCAGTTCAACGGCTGGTACTGCGGCGGGCAGGTCGACGCTTCCGCCTCGGAGATCGGCTCCCACATGCCCAGGGCCGGTGAGCTCTTGTACCGGTTGACGATGTCCTGCAGGTACGTCCAGTACGAGAGCGGCGTGAGTCCCGTGCCGTCGGTCATCGAGGGATCATTGAACTCGTTCTCACTGCCCTCCGGAGCAGGCGGTATCCAGCAGGTTCTTTGGTCGCTCGCCTGCG
>DAIMIK010000115.1:0-6678 GCA_036722795.1 Acidimicrobiales bacterium
ATCGGAGGAGTCAGCCCACCGTGCCCGAAGTCGCCGTCATCTTCGGAGGTCCGTCTCCCGAGCACGACGTGAGCGTGCTGACCGGCCTGCAGGCCGCCCGCGGCCTCGCCGACGGGCCCGGGGCCTCACACGCCACCCTTCGGGCCCTGTTCTGGTCGAAGACGGGGGAGTGGTACGAGGTCGACCCGTCCCTCGAGGCCGAGGCATTCCTCGAGGGGGTGCCGAAGGGAGCGACCCGGCTGCAGTTAGTGGCGGCGGCGGGCGGAGGGTTCTCCGAGCCCGGCGGACGGCTCGGGCGGGCCCGGACGCTCGACCTCGACGCGGCGCTGGTCTGCTGCCACGGCGGGCCCGGTGAGGACGGCACGCTGCAGGCCGCCCTCGATCTGGCCGGCATCCGCTACGCCGGTCCCACCGTGGCGGGGGCGGCACTGGGCATGGACAAGCTGGCCTTCGGGTCGGTGGTCGCCGATGCCGGCCTCCCGACGCTGCCGCGGCTCCTCCTCTCGCCCCATGCCCAGCCGCCGGACTTCGACGGGCCGTTCATCGTCAAGCCCCGGTTCGGGGGCTCCTCCATCGGGATCGACGTGGTCGAGGACTTCGCCACCGCCCAGGCCCGCCTGTCCGCCAATCCCCATCTGCGCATGGGCGCCGTGCTCGAGCCCTACCGCCCCGACCTCAGCGACCTTCAGATCGGCGTGCGCACCTGGCCCACGTTGCAGCTCTCTGCGGTGGAGCGGCCGATCCGCTCCTCGGGGTCGGCCGACATCCTCGACTATCGCGACAAGTACGTGGCCGGCGAGGGAATGGCCGGAGCCAGTCGCGAGCTCCCGGCCCAGATCCCGCCCGAGCTCGAACTGCATCTCCGCCACGCCGCGGAGCGGATCGCCGAGCTGGCCGGGGTCCGGGGCGTTGCCCGGATCGACTACCTCTCCGACGGCGAGTCGTTCGTGGTGAACGAGGTCAACACCGTGCCCGGTTCCCTGGCCCGGTATCTCTGGGTGGCACCCGCAGTGCCGTTCGCCACCCTGCTGGCCGACCTCCTGGACGAGGCCCGCCAGCGACCGACCCACGCCTATTCGGCGGCGGGGGCCGACGGCACGGTGCTCCGTTCGGCCGGATCCATCGCCGGCAAGCTGGGCTGAGGCATTTGGCCGCTCGCCGGCTGCAGCTCCTTCCCGGCGAGGAGGTCCTGGTCGACATCCGGCCCCACTGGTCCTACTTGTCCGGCCCCCTGGTGCTCTCATTGGCCGCGGTGGCCATCGGCATCGCCCTCGATGTCGGCATTCCCCACACGTCGGTGGCGCTGCACTGGGTGGAGGGCACGGTGGTGGCCGTCCCGTGTGCATGGCTCGCCGTGCGGGTCGTGCGGTGGAGGACCACCGGCCTGGTGCTCACCCCGCTCCGGATCGTCGAGTACTGGGGGGTGGTGTCCCGCCGGCAGTGGGAGATCCGGTTGTCCCGGATCGAGTCCACCCGGGTGGTCCAGTCCCCGTTTCGACGCCTGGTCGGCACCGGTCGCCTCGAGCTCGTGTACTGGGTCGAGGACGAGGACGAGGTCCGGTGGATCGAGGACGTACGCAAGCCGGTGATCCTGCAGCGGATCGTGAACCGGAGGATGGCCCCGCCCCCCGACCCGGGTGTCGGCTCCGCCTAGGTGGAATCGCCCGTCGGCCCGGACCGGTGGCGGACCGAACGGGCGGCGACGGTCCCGTCGGTGGCCTCCACCCGCCATCCGCGGCCAGGGAGCGCACCGAGGTCGACTGCGCCCGGCCGGCCCAGGGCCACCACGCAGCCCCCGAAGCCGGCCCCCGTCATGCGGGCGCCGAGCACGCCGTCCAGCGACTCCAGATGGGCGACCAGCGCATTGACCCCGGGTGTCGAGACGGCGAAGTCTTCGGCCAGGCTGCGATGGCTCTCGGTCATCAGCGCCCCGGCTTCGCCGAGGTTTCCTGCGGTGAAGGCAGCGGCGCAACGCCGCACCCGCTCGCACTCGGTGATGACGTGCCGGGCGCGCCGGCGGAGCACCGGATCGCGCAGGCCGGACAGGTCTGCGGCCCCGGCCAGGCCCAGTGGGCCGATCACCGCAGCGGCCGCCTCGCACTCGGCCACCCGGGTGGTGTACTCCGAGTCGCGCAGGGCCCGGCGGTGACCGGAGTCGACCACCACCACCTCGGCCTCCGCGGGCAGCGGCACCTGGTGGGTGGCCAGAGTCGAGAAATCGATGAGCAGAGCGTGACCCCGCCGGCCGCCCGCACACACGAGGGGGTCCATGAGTCCCACCGGAACGCCGGAGCGGTGCTCCGCCTCCTGGCAGAGCCTGGCGATGCCCACCGGGGGCCCGGTGACGCCGAAGACCTCGGCCAGGGCGACGCACAGGGCGGCGCTCGACGAGAGGCCCGCTCCGATGGGGAGGGTCGCCCCGATGCGCACCCTGCCGCCATGGTCGGGCCGGGCCAGCCCGATCATGGCTCCGATCAGGCGGATCCACGGCGGCTCGAGCAGGGCCACCGAGTGGGCATCGGGCACGAGGTCGATGGGGAGCTCCTCGTCCCCGAAGGCGGTCGACGAGACCACGATCCGCAGCTCCTCCGCCGGTGTGAACTCGACGTCCACCCCCAGGCCGATGGCCATGGGCAGGGCCATTCCCTGGTTGTAGTCGGTGTGGTCACCGATCAGATTGACCCGACCGGGTCCTGTGGCTCGTCGGAGCTGTGGCACCCTCTGGCTCCTCGCCGGGCTCGATCCGGAGACTCGACCCCCAGGCTATCTGCGCCGGGGGAGGGCCGCCCTGGTGCTGGCCCGCCGGCATGGGCCGGCGCTCTGTTCTGCCATGCTCTTGGCCATGTTCGACGAGTTGCTGCAGGCCAATCGCGGTTACACCTCCACGTTTGCGCTCCGAGGGATCCCTGCCTCGGCCGCCAAGCAGTTCGCCCTGGTGACCTGCATGGACAGCCGCATCGAGCCGTTGACCATGTTGGGGCTCCAGCCCGGTGATGCGAAGATCCTCCGCAACGCCGGTGCACGGGTGACCGATGACGTGCTGCGGTCCTTGGTCCTGGCGACGAGGTTCCTCGGGGTCCGGGAGATCGCGGTCATGCAGCACACCGACTGCGCGCTGGCCGACCGAAGCGAGGAAGACGTGCGGTCGAGCCTCCGGGCCGAGGGGGCGGAGGGATCGGACGGTTGGGAGTTCCTGTCGATGCCCGACCCGGACCGGGCGCTCCGTGCCGACGTCGAGGCCGTGCACACCTGCGGGCTCCTGCCGGCCGGCCTCCGCGTGGAGGGCTGGCGCTACGACGTCGAGTCGGGCGCGATCCACCGGGTCCTCCCGTGGGCTGAGGATTGAGCGCCGACCACCGGCCGGGTGCGGGAGTGACGGCCGGTGACCCGCCTCATTTGACCCCCGGGAGCCAAACGGGCCACCATCCGGGCATGAGGATCTCCATCGACGACTGTCCGCTGGGCCCCGTCCCGACCGGGGCGGCACCGGTCGTGGGCGGGGCGCGATGAGCGGCCCGCTGGAAGGCGTCAGGTTCGTCGAGCTGGCCGGCCTGGGCCCTGCCCCGTTTGCCGGGATGATGCTCGCCGATGCCGGTGCCGACATCATCCGGATCGACCGCTCCGACCGGGCGACCTACCCGCCGCGCCAGGAGCCCCACGTCGACCTCATGAACCGCGGTCGGCGCTCGGTGGCCGTCGATCTCAAGCACGCCGACGGCGTGGCCCTCGTGCTCCGGTTGCTCGAACGGGCCGACGGGTTGATGGAGGGGTTCCGGCCCGGGGTGGCCGAGCGCCTCGGGTTGGGGCCCGACATCTGCCTGGCCCGCAATCCGAAGCTGGTCTACGGGCGGATGACCGGATGGGGGCAGCAGGGGCCCCTGGCCCAGGCCGCGGGCCACGACATCGACTACATCGCACTGGCCGGGGCTCTCGAGCCGTTGGGTCGCGCCGGCGAGCGCCCGCTGCCACCGCTCAATCTAGTGGGTGACTTCGGCGGCGGGGGCATGCTGCTCGCCTACGGCATGCTGGCCGCCATCATCGGTGCCGGACGCACCGGTGCCGGGCAGGTGGTCGACGCGGCCATGGTCGACGGGGCCGCGTCGCTGATGACCATGACCTACACGCTGCGGGCCGCGGGCATCTGGAAGGACGAGCGGGGTACCAACCTCTTGGACACCGGTGCCCACTTCTACGAGGTGTACGAGACCTCCGACGGGGGATTCGTCGGAGTGGGGGCCATCGAGCCGCAGTTCTACGCCGAGCTGATCCGGCTGATGGGGCTGGCGGGCGACGAGCTGCCCGGCCAGATGGACCGCGAGGCGTGGCCGCAGATGAAGGAGCGGTTCTCCCGGGTGTTCGCCTCGAAAACCCGGGCCCAGTGGGAGGCCGTCTTCGCGGGGAGCGACGCTTGTGCGGCACCGGTGCTGTCGCCGGCGGAGGCGCCGGACCATCCGCACAACCGGTTCCGGCACACGTTCACCGAGGTGGCAGGCGTGGTCCAGCCGTCACCGTCGCCGCGCTTCGAGCGTACCCCGGGCTCGATCCGCAGGCCCCCGCCCAACCCGGGCCAGCACAGTGACGAGGCGCTGGCCGACTGGGGCGTGGCCGAAGCGGAGATCAACGGCCTCCGGGCGTCGGGCGCCATCCGATAGGGACGCACGCCGACCAGGTGGACGGCGCTCCGGCCGGCCGGTGCGCCGTCCTACCGATGACCGATGACCGATGACCGACGACCGACGACCAGACGACCGACGACCGACGACCAGGTTCAGAGGTTGACCACCGGGCAGGTGACCGTGCGGGTGATCCCCTCGATCAGCTGGATCTTGCCGACCACCATCCGTCCCAGCTCGTCGACGGTTCCGGCCTGGGTCCGGACGATCACGTCGTAGGGCCCGGTCACTCCCTCGGCTGCCGTCACGCCATCGAGCGAGGCCACCGTGCGGGCCACCGTGGCGGCCTTTCCGACCTCGGTCTGGATGAGCACGTAGGCGCTGACGGGCATTCGATTCTCCTGAATCACGGGGGATGTGGCTTGGCAACATGCTATCCCCACCGCACCTGGCGCCTACCATGCCGTCGTGGGCGTTCGGGAGCGAGGTGACCAGTTCCGGCGTCTGGCCCGGTCGGCCATCACCGACCTGTTCGACCAGCGTCGTCCCTTCGGGCGCCTGGCCCTGACCCACGTGCTGATGATGGCCGGGGACACCATGTTCGCCGTCTCGTTGGCCGGCTCGCTGTTCTTCTCCATCTCTCCCACCGCGGCCAAGGACAAGGTCCTCCTGTACCTCTTGCTGACGATGGGCCCCTTCGCCGTGGTGGCCCCGGCATTGGGCCCACTCATCGACCGGAGCCGGGGGGCCCGTCGGGCCATGGTGGTCACCTCGGCCCTGGGCAGGGCCGCGCTGTGCCCGTTCATCGCCCGGGACATCCACTCGCTCCTCTTGTTCCCCGAGGCCTTCCTCATGCTGGTGCTGTCCAAGGTGTACCTGGTCACCAAGGGGGCGCTGGTCCCCGAGATGGCCGCGCTGGGCATGCTCGACGACACACCCGCCGACGGAGGAGGCGTCGAGCCGGACCACCGTGTGGCAGCGGAGGACCTCGGTCGGGGGCCCCCGGGCGCCGAAGGGCCGAGGCCCACCCCTCCCTACGGCACCCCGGTCGTCCACGTGGACGACCCGGTGACCGGGGTGGACACCGTCGAGCCGGACCTGGCCACCCTCAACGCCCGGCTGGGGCTCCTGGCGTCCCTGTCCGGTTTCGCATTCGCCCTTCCGGCGGTGGCGATCCTCAAGCTGGGAGGGGCGCCCCGCGTGCTGTGGGCGGACACTGCGGTGTTCGCCGCCGCGGTGGTGGCCGGGGCCCGGCTGCCGGTCCGACGCCAGCTGCAGCGCCGACACCGCGGGGCGGCGGCCCGGGTGCCCGTGCCCACCGAGGTGCAGTTCGCCCCCGACTTCGACGAGAGCTGGGCCGGCGACGAGGAGGACCTGGCCGCATTCCGGCCGATGGCGGACACCGAGGTGATCCTGGCCCTGATGCCCATGTCGGTGCAGAAGGCCCTCCTCGGCTTCCTGACCTTCCTCTACGCCTTCGGCCTCCGGCGGGAGGGTGCTGCCACCTGGTGGTTCGGTCTCCTGCTCGGTGCCCTGACCGCCGGAGCCCTCGTCGGCGTGCTTTGCGTAGCCAGGATCCGGCGGGTGTTGAGCGAGCAACAGATGCTCACCGGGTCGTTGTGGTTGGTGGCGGTGGCCACCGCCCTCGGCGGGTACTTCCCCGTCCGGTGGCTCCAGGCACTGGTGGCCATGGCGGTCGGGGCGGCCGGCGCGGTGGCCAAACCCTCCTTCGACGCCCTGGTCCAACGCCACGTGCGCGAGTCGGACCAGGGCCGGGCCTTCGCCCGGTTCGAGGCACAGCTGCAACTGCTGTGGGTGATCGGCTCGTTGTGTCCGGTCGTTTTGTCCCTGCCCATCGCCGTCGGCAACCTGGTCATGGCGGTGGTCGCCGCCGTGGGGGCTGTCTCCTATATGAGCTCCCGCAGGGCGGTGCGAGGGCCTCCGACGGCCGTCGGACGGGCCCGCCCGCACCAGTGACCCGGTCGGGCTGGTGCCCGCACCAGTGACCCGGTCGGGCTGGTGCCCGCACCAGTGACCCGGTCGGGCTGGTGCCCGCACCAGTGAC
>DAIMIK010000116.1:0-6589 GCA_036722795.1 Acidimicrobiales bacterium
GCTCGACGGGTGCTCTGCGACTCAACCGACCGGTGGTGGGCATGGCACCGGCCCCCACCGGTGCCGGCTACTGGCTGGTGGCCTCCGACGGCGGCGTCTTCAGCTACGGGCAGGCCACCTTCGAGGGCTCGACGGGTGCTCTGCGACTCAACCGACCGGTGGTGGGCATGGCACCGGCCCCTACCGGTGCCGGCTACTGGCTGGTGGCCTCCGACGGCGGCGTGTTCTCCTTCGGTGACGCCGGATTCGAGGGATCCACCGGCGGGCTCACCCTCAACCGGCCCATCGTGGGGATGGCCGAGGCGGCGTTCGCCTCCTGACCAGGCGGCCGCTCGGAGGGGATGAGCACGCCCCTCAAGCCCCCGGGACCCGGCGGAAAGTAGAATGCGTTCTAATTCACCACTTCGCCGACCTCCGGTCGGCGACGTCGACCGAACGACCCGCGGCGCCCAGTCGCAGGAGGGGCAACGGCCACCCGTGGTCCGCCCCTGAGAAAGGAGCACTGTGACCGGAACCGAACACTTGACCTACGAGCGCTTCGGCTCGACCGCGGTCGTGACCATGAACCGCCCCGAGGCGAAGAACGCGCTCTCCGGGCCCATGCTGGTCGGCATGGCCGACGCATGGGTGGAGATCGACTCCAACGATGACATCCGGTGCGCCATCCTCACCGGCGCCGGCGGCACCTTCTGTGCCGGCATGGACCTGAAGTCGATGTCCGGGCCCGGCATGGAGTCGGTCCAGCAGCGAATGGCCGAGGACCCCGATCTCCACTGGAAGGCCCTGCTCCGACACTACTCGCTGAAGAAGCCGCTCATCGCCGCGGTGGAGGGATGGGCGGTGGCCGGCGGCACGGAGATCCTCCAGGCCACCGACATTCGGGTCGCCGGCGAAGGGGCCAAGTTCGGCGTCTTCGAGGCACGGCGCGGCCTCTTCCCGTTGGGCGGCTCGACGGTGCGCCTTCGGCGCCAGATCCCTTTTACCGTGGCCATGGACCTGTTGCTCACGGCCCGGGAGGTATCGGCCCAGGAGGCCAAGGAGATCGGACTCGTCGGCCGGGTGGTGCCTGACGGGACCGCGCTCGAGTCGGCCCTCGAGATCGCCGAGGTGATCGGGGCCAACGGCCCGCTCGCCGTCGAGGCCATCAAGGCCTCGGTCAAGGCCACCGAGGGCATTCCCGAGGAGGAGGCCCTCATGATCGAGCTCGAGCTCGGTTGGCCGATCTTTGCCACCGAGGACGCCAAGGAGGGCCAGAAGGCCTTCGCTGAGAAGCGGCTCGCCGAGTTCAAACGCCGGTGAGCGACAGCCCGGGCTCCGACCTGTCCGGAGAGGACCCCCGTCGTCGATTGGCCGCCGCCCTGCGCCCGATCATCACCATGACGGTGGCGTCCCAGCTCGACGACGACGCCATCATCGAGGCGGCGGAGGCCATCGAGGCCGTCGGCGAACGCCTCGCCGCCCGTGCCGGGCCGAGGCGTTCACGCCAACAGCCCGACATCTCGCGGGAGGCCCAGGAGTTCTTCCCGACGAGCCCGATCATGGGCATGGTCAATCCCATCGCCCCGCCTGTCCGGGTCCTGGTGGTGGAGGGCGTCGACGGTGGCTACCGCGAGATTCGGGCCGAGGCCTGGTTCGACTACGCCTACGAGGGGCCGCCCACCTGTGTCCACGGGGGCGTCATCGCCGAGACCTTCGACGAGGTGCTGGGCGCGGCCAACATGGTGGCTGGCAACCCGGGCATGACCGGAACCCTGAAGGTGCGGTATCGCAAGCCGACGCCGCTGCGGACCGACCTCCGTGTCGAGGCCCGGTGCCTCCGCCGCGACGGTCGCAAGATCCACACCTGGGCCGGCATCTACCACGGCGACCTGCTGACGGCCGAAGCCGACGGGCTGTTCATTGAGGTCGAGCCCTCCCAGTTCCTCGCCATCGCCGAGGGGAACGTCGACAGCGCCGACCCGCTCATGCTGGAGGCCATCCGGGCCGAGGCCATCCGGGTGGGGGCGGCATCCGACGTCCAGGGCTCGGTCGGCCCGCCCGAGCCGCCCTCCCCCTGAGCGCAGGGCGCAGAGGAGGCATCGGTGGCGGAGCCCTCGGCGACCCCCGGTCCACCCGGGACGGTGCCGGTGCGCGAGGTCGTGCCCGACGATGCGCCCGCCATCGCTGCGGTCCACGTGGTCTCGTGGCAGAAGGGCCAAGCGGGGCTCCGGTCCGCCGTGTTCCTCGCCGGCCTGTCGGTCGAGGACCGGGCGCGGCACTGGGCGGTGACCATCGACGCCACCTCGCGCGATCATCTGGTGGTCGTCGAGGTCGAGGTCGGGGGCGGGGTGGCCGGCTTCGCCCATGTGGGTCCGAGCCGGGACGAGTACGCCGGGCCCGCCACCGGTGAGCTCTACACGCTCGACGTGACGCCCCACGCCTGGGGGGGGTGGGGCATCGGCCGGGCCCTCCACTACGGGGCGTTGGAGCTGCTGGCAGCCGACGGCTGTGCCGCGGCCACGCCGTGGTACCTCGGCACCAACCGTCGGGCCCGCACCTTCCACGAGCGAAAGGGCTGGTCGCAGATTGCCGGCGTGCGAACCCAGGAGTCCGGGGATCGTGACTATCGACTACCGACTGGGGCGACCCCTGACGTGCCGGTGACGGCCGACCTGACCGGCGCGGGTCAGATCTTGGAGCGGCCCTCCCAGTAGGGGTCGCGCAGCTTGCGCTTGTACAGCTTGCCGTTGGGGTCCCGGGGAAGGGCCTCGGTGAAGTCGATCGACTTGGGCGTCTTGAACTTGGCCAACCGGGTGGCGCAGTAGTCGAGGATCTCCTCGGCCAGCTCGGGGGACGGAGCGACGCCCTCGGCCGGCTCGACGACGGCCTTGATCTCCTCGCCCCAGTCCTCGTGTGGGACACCGAAGACGGCCACGTCGCCGACCTTGGGAAAGCCCAGCAGGACGTTCTCGATCTCGGCGGGATAGATGTTGGCCCCGCCGGAGATGATCATGTCGATCTTGCGGTCGCGGAGGAACAGGTAGCCGTCCTCGTCGATCAGGCCGACGTCGCCGACGGTGAAGAACTTGCCGATGCGATTGCCGGCCGTCTTCTCCTGGTCCTTGTGGTACGAGAAGTCACCGGTCTGCATGGACATGTACACGGTGCCGATCACGTTGGGCTCCTCGATCCTGTCGCCAGCGTCGTCGAAGATGGCGATCTCCGAGATCGGCCACGGCTTCCCGACGGTGCCCGGCTTGAGCAGCCACTCGTCGGCGGTGACCAGGGTGCCGCCACCCTCGGAGGCAGCGTAGTACTCGTCAATGGCGGTGCCCCACCATTCGATCATCTTGTACTTGACGTCCACCGGGCACGGTGCGGCGGCGTGGATCATGTGCTGGAGCGAGGACACGTCGTACCTGGTGCGGACATGCTCGGGCAGGGCCAGCAGCCGGTGGAACTGGGTGGGCACCATGTGGGAGGTGGTCACCCGGTACTTCTCGATGAGCTGGAGCATCTCCTCGGGGATCCACTTGTCCATGAGCACCACGGTGTGGCCCAGGTGGACGGAGGCGCCCGAGTAGCGCAGCACCGCGGTGTGGTAGAGGGGCGAGCCCACGATGTGGACGTTGTCCTCCCGGGGCTGCACCCCGAAGAGGAACAGGATCCCCGAAAGGCCGAGGGCCATCTCCTCGGGCGTGGCCCCGCTCAGCGGCCGGAACACGCCCTTCGGGTTTCCGGTGGTTCCCGAGGTGTAGTTCATGACGTCGCCGATGGTGCGGTCAGAGGGATCGTCGGTGGGCTGGTTGTCCCGCATGGTGGCGTAGGAGCCGAAGCCGATGATCTCGCCGACGGCGAAGCACACCGACGAGGGGAGCTCGGCCTCCTCTGCCGCCTCGAGGGCCACGTCGGTGAACCGCTCGTGGGCGACGAAGGCCTTGGCTCCCGAATCCTGCAGGACGTAGGCGACCTCGGGGCCGATCAGGTGGTGGTTGATGGGCACCAGGTACCACCCGGCCTGCAGGGCGGCCAGATAGAGCTCGAACATCTCCACGCAGTTGGGGAGGAGGGTGGCCACCACGTCGCCGGGCTGGAGGTTGAGGTTGCGGAGGCCGTGCACGACCTGGTTGGCCCGCCCCAGCAGTTGGCCGGCGGTGTACTCGACGCCGTCGGGCGCCACGAGAGCCAGATGCCCCGGATCCTCGTGTGCCATTGCCCAGAATCCCAGATCGCCCATGATGCTCTGCTACCCCCTACGCCGGTCATTGCCGGTTGCTTTGCCGGCTGGTGCCGGGTGTTCGGATCGGAACGTCCCGGCCCCTCGGGCCGTTCCGCGGGTCGTGTCGCCGCCCGGTGGTGTCGCCCGTGCCGGCCGCCCCGAGGATGAGGACCGGGGTGGCGCCGTCCCGGTGGGGACGCTAGAACAGGTTCTCGTATTCGGTCAACCGCCACCGGGTGCGGTCCGGCGTACAGGGCGCCGGCACTCCGGGGCGGGGCCCGCCGGCAATCGACGCAGAGGAGCAGCACGCCATGAGTGGATTCCTTGAGGGCAAGGTCGTGGCCATCACCGGTGCCGGTGGTGGCATCGGTCGGGCGGTGGCGCTGGCCGCGGCAGCCGAGGGGGCCAGGGTGGTGGTTGCCGACATCGGTGTCTCGATGGCCGGCGAAGACCCCACCAGCGAGGTGGCCGAGACCCTGGTCGGCGAGATCGAGGCCGGCGGTGGCGAGGCAGTGGCCGTGGCCCAGAGCGTCACCACCCTCGAGGGCGGCGAGAAGATCGTCGGTGCCGGCGTTGAGCGGTGGGGCCGGATCGACGGCATCGTGGCCATAGCGGGCATTCTGCGGGAGCGGATGCTCTTCAACATGTCCGAGGACGAGTGGGATGCGGTCATCGAGACCCATCTCAAGGGCCATTTCACGGTCTTCCGGGCGGCGTCGGCCGTCATGCGCAAGCAGGAGGGGGGTGGATCTCTGGTCGCCTTCACCTCGGGTGCGTTCGCCGGCAGCGTGGCCCAGGCCAACTATGCGGCGGCCAAGGGGGGCATCGTCTCGCTGGTCCGCTCCGCGGCCGCCGGTCTCGAGAGGTACGGCATCACCGCCAACGCCGTCGCCCCGGTGGCCCGCACCCGGATGTCGGCCAATGTCCCGATGGCGCTGGCGGAGATGGGCGATCCCGAGGACGTGGCGCCGCTGGTGGTCTATCTCCTGTCCGATCAGGCCAGGCACGTGACCGGCCAGGTCTACACGTCGGTCGGCCCGAAGATCGCCGTGTGGAACCAGCCCCGCGAGGTGCGGGCCGTGTACGCGGACGGTCGGTGGACGCCCGAGCAGATCGCGGCGCGACTGGACTCGACCGTGGGGCAGGAGCGCATGCCGCTCCTCGACCAGCTCGAGGCGTACCGCAAGGCGGCCGAGTCCAAGGCGGCCGAGTCCAAGGCGGCACCCGAGTCGTAGGAGACGCCGGACCGACCAGCTGGCGACCGGTCCGGCGCCGGCCCTAACCGATCCCGAGGACGCAGAACTCGTTGCCCTCGGGATCGGCCAGCACCACCCACCCCTCGTCCCCGGTCTGGCCGACCGACGCCCGGGTGGCCCCGAGCGCTTCGGCCCGCTCCACCTCGCGCTCCTGATCGTCCGGGCGCAGGTCCAGGTGGAGCCGATTCTTGACGGACTTCGATTCGGGAACGGCCAGGAAGAGCAGCGGCGGGACCGCCCCGTGGTCCGGGTGCCCGACCCCCGGTTCCACCCAGACGTCGCCGTCGTCGTCGATGCCGTGTTCCCATCCGAGCACCGCCGACCAGAAACGGGCCAGCGACAGCGGCTCCACCGCGTCGATGCTGAGGGTTGCGATCCGTGATGCCATGGGTGCCTCCCGGTGGATTGCGGGCTCGAGTCCCGGCAAGTCTGCCCCCTCGTGGGCGCTGTGGCACCTGTCCGGCCGACGCGGCCTCGACGCGGCCTCGACGCGGCCTCGACGCGGCCTCGACGCGGCCTCGCCATCGGTGAGTATTGAGCGATTGGGTAAGGCGAACGCGCATTCAGAGGTCGGGGCAGGTGGCCCATGGCGAATTCGGGAACCGCGAGCAGGGTCCGCCCACGGGAGGCCGCGGGGGAGAGCGACACCCGTCGGGTCCTGATCGACGCCGCCGTCGAGACGCTGAAGGTCGACGGTATTGCCAGGGCCAGCGCGCGAACGATCGCCGGGCGGGCCGGCTGCAATCAGGGCCTCGTCTTCTACCACTTCGGCTCCGTGGCCAACCTGCTGCTAGCCGCGCTCGATGCGGTGAGCGATGGCCGGCTCGAGCACTACGGCGCGGCGGTCGGAAGCGTAGGCTCGCCCACCGAGCTGGTGGAGGTGGCGGCGTCGATCTTCCGGGAGGATCTGGACGCCGGCTACGTGTCGGTTCTGGTCGAGATGATCGCCGGCTCCTCCTCGACCCCCGGGCTCGGTGCCGAGGTAGCCGGTCGCATCGCGCCCTGGATGCGCTTCGCCCAACAGACCGTCGAGACAGCGCTCGCAGACTCGCCGCTGGGCTCGGTGCCCCCCTCGGAGGATGTCACCGTTGCCGTCGTCGCCCTCTACGGGGCTCGAGATGCCGACCCACCTCGA
>DAIMIK010000117.1:0-2563 GCA_036722795.1 Acidimicrobiales bacterium
CGAGAACCACCAGGAGGGCTACCACATCCCCCTGGTCCACCCCCGCCGCAACCGACAGGTCGACCTGTTCCGCTACCAGGTGGAGATCGTCGGCGCGGCGTCGATCCACTCCGCACCGGCCAGGGACGGCTCGGTCACCACCGGGGCCTGGCTCTGGCGGTTCCCCGGCCTGGCCCTCAACCGCTACCACTCCGGCATGTGCCTCGAGAGCTACTGGCCGACCGGGCCGGCCACCACCCGGGTGGAGTACACCTTCTTCTTCTCACCGGACACCGCCGATGCCGAGGCCCAGGCCGCGGTGGACAGCTCGGTCGGGATCCTCGACGAGGACCGGCTGATCTGCGAGGCGGTACCGGCCAACCTGGCCTCGGGCCTCTACACCTCGGGCATCCTCAGCCCGCGCCACGAACCGGGCGTGGGCCTGGTGCAGGAGCTGGTCGAAGCGGCTCTCGGGCCCGGTTGACCCGGGCGCCGTTCTCCGGCGCCGGAACCGGCCCGCTCCGCCCTCCGCGGTGACAGGAGTCTCGGCGCACTCATAGGCTGTTGCCAGGAGGCCCGTTCCATGGCAGTCGAATCAACACAAGACGGCGAGCTGCCGACCCTCGGTCTGCAGCCTCACGTCGGTCATGAGCCGGGCGCCCCCGCCGCCACCGACTTCCCCGAGCCGACCGCCGGCATGGTCCTCCACCGGGTGCTGGCCATGTCGGCGCGCACCTTCCTCCTCAACGACATGGGCGACGAACTGGTCGACGACGACAGGCGGTGGGAGACCGTGGACGCCCTGAACATCCAGCTCGGGACCCGACCGCTGTGGGCCCAGTCCGCCGTGGAGTCGCTGGCCGGCACCGAGCGCAGGCCGACCCAGGTCGAGCGGATCCACCAGAGCCGGGTGGCGATGCGGCGGATCCGGTCCGATCTGCGGACGTTCCGACTGGTGCTCGACCCGGCGTGGGGCACGTCACTGCGGGCGGAGTTGGCCTGGTACGGGAACCGGCTGGGCGAGTCCCGGGACCTCCACATCATGGGGGACATCATCACCGGCAAGGGACCCGGCGTGATCGGGCCCGACCAGGTGGTCCGCCTCGAGGCGGAGGTGATGGCGCGCACGACCGCGGCGCTCGCCAGCATCGCCGAGGAGCGGGGCAGGCCACGCCGGTTCCAACTGACCGAGCAGATGATGGTGCTGTGGGACGGCCCGGAGTTCAAGGCCAAGGCCCAGAAGCCGGCCACCGAGGTGCTGCCCCCGATGCTGCGCCGAGCCTGGCACGATGTCCGGGGGGCGGCCCGCGTGGCCCGCAAGGACTCCTCTGCCGCCAACCTCCACAAGCTGCGCATCCGGATGAAGAACCTCCGGTACGGCTGCGAGACGGTGGCGCTGGTCGAAGGCGGCCCGGCCCGCAAGACGGCCAGGGCGGCCGAGCGGCTCCAGACCAAGCTCGGTGACCTCCACGATGCCTACTTCTCCATCACCTGGTTCGAGTCACTGGCCGAGCAGCGGCCCGACCTCTCCGAGCCCATCGCCGCCCTGGTCGCCGTCCAGCACGAGGCCACCGGTGAGATCCGAAAGGGTTGGAAGAAGGAGCTGAAGGAGCTCGAGCGCCGCTGGAGGGGCTGGATGGGTTGACCGAAAGGCCCGGCCGCGGACCGGGCCGGGCTCAGTCGCCGGTCCGGTCCGCGGCCGGTCGGGAGGGCTCCCACAGTTTGATGCCGCCGAGGATCCCCGCCGAGTTGTCGACGATGGTCACGTCGTCGGGCAGGTTGTGACGGATCAGGCGCCGCGAGTTGCCCCCGCCGATGTAGAGGTGGTCGAAGAACATCATCGCCCGCATGTTGGCGATCGCCTTGTGGACCCGCTTGTGCCAGCGATCGAGGCCGATCTCCTTGCGAGCGACCTCCCCCAGCTGCTCGTCGTAGTCCTCTCCCTTCCGGAACGGCTGGTGGGCGATCTCCAGATGGGGCAGCAGCTCCCCCTCGTAGAACAGCGCGGTCCCGAACCCGGTGCCGAGGGTGACCGTCAGCTCCAGGCCCCGGCCGCTGACGACGGCCGCACCCTGTACGTCGGCGTCGTTGGCCACTTTCGTCGGGATCCCGAATGCCCCGGTCAGGATCGAGGCCAGGTCGACCCTCGACCACAGCTTGGCCAGACGGGGGTCCGTGGGGCTTCCGGGACCGCTCACGGAGGAGGGGTGCGGGGCCGACAGCACGGTGCCGCCGCGCACCATGCCCGGAAAGCCGACCGAGGCGCGCTGGGCCCTGGGCAGCGGCCCGACCAGCTTGGTCAACACCGTGATCAGGCGGTCGGGGGGCAACGGGTACGGCGTGGGTAGCTTCACCCGATCCGCCACCATGGCGCCGTCGGCGTCCAGCACCGATGCCTTCAGGCCGGTGGCACCGATGTCGATGGCCAGGGTCAGGGGGGCGCGGGGCGCGGACTTGGCGACCGGCGGTTGGCCGGCGGGCTCGGGGGGGCCCGGCGTCTGCCTGTCGGCTTGCTGGAAGTCGCTCATCCCCACACGCTAAACCCCGGGGCGGTGTTGCCGTGGCTCCGCCCGCTCCGCCCACT
>DAIMIK010000117.1:2663-6527 GCA_036722795.1 Acidimicrobiales bacterium
TCCGGCAGGCGTCACCCCACCGGGCGGGAGTAGCGTCCTCAGCCATGAACGATGCACCGTGGCTGGGAGACGCCTGTTCACTGGTCGACGCATTCCGTGCCGGCACCATCAGCCCGACCGAGGCGCTCGACGCATCGCTGGCCGTCATCGGGTCCTCGGAGCTCAACGCCTTCGCCCATGTGGACGCCGAGGCGGCCCGGGCCACCGCGGCATCGGCCGACACCTCCCTCCCGTTCGGCGGGGTCCCCATGGGGATCAAGGAGCTCGACGCCGTCGAGGGATGGCCGTTCTCCGAGGCCTCCCTCGTCTTCGCCGACCGCGTGGCCGACCACGACATCACCCACGTGGCCCGGTTGCGGGCCGCCGGTGCGGTACTCGCCGGGCAGACCACCTCTCCCGAGTTCGGGAGCACCAACTTCACCTCGACCAGGCTGCACGGGACCACCCGCAGCCCCTGGGACCTCGAGCGCACCCCCGGCGGGTCCTCGGGTGGGACGGCCGCGGCCGTGGCCGGCGGCCTGGTGCCCATCGCCTCCGGCGGGGACGGAGGCGGCTCCCTCCGCATCCCGGCCGCGTTCAGCGGCATGTTCGCCCTCAAGGCGACCTTCGGGCGCATCCCCCGGGGCCCCGGGGCCTTGAACCCACCGCTGACGGTGGTGCTCGGCTGCGTGTCGCGCTCGGTGCGGGACACCGCCCGCTGGTTCGACACGTGCAACGGCTTCGACTCCCGGGACACGCTCAGCCTGCCCCGCGTCGAGGGATGGGAGGCCGGTCTCGACTCCTTCGATCTGGCCGGGAAGCGGGCGGTGGTCTCCATCGACCTCGGATCGGCCATCGTCGAGCCGAGGGTCGTTGCGCTGTTGGTGGAGGCGGCCGAGGCGCTGATCGCCGATGCCGGCCTCGCCCGGGTCGACGTCGCCGTCCACCTTCCCCAGGGCGGGCTCGAGTGGGCCATGTCCAACCTGATCGGCCTGGCCGGCGAGCTGGGTGACCGGTATCCGGAGTGCAATGACGACCTCTCCCCCGAGGTGCAACTCGGCATGAACATCGCCACCCACAACCTCGACGTGCAGACGGCCGGGGCCACCGAGATGTTCCGGATCGAGGTCAACGAGGCGATGGCCGCCGTCTTCGACCGGGCCGACTTCATCCTGGCCGCCACCAATCCCGACGTGGCCTTCGCGGCGGCCGGGCCGATGCCCACCACGGTGGGCACGGTGGACCTCATCGCCGAGCACGGATTCGAGAAGGCCATCGGCAACAACGGGGCACTCACCATCCCCGCCAACCTCACCGGCAATCCGGCAGTGACCATCCCGGCGGGCCTGGTCGACGGCCTGCCGGTCGGCCTGCAGGTGATCGGCCGCCATCACCAGGAGCAACTCCTGCTCGACCTGGCCCGCATCGCCGAACGCGAGCGCCCGTGGCCGCTGGTGGCTCCCTCGGCGCCGGTCTGAGCCCGTGCGGGTCGACCTGTGGGTTCCCACCGTCAACCCCTTCTCCACCCCGGAGCTCCTGGCGCTGATCGGCGCCGAGGCGGAGCAACGGGGGGTCGGCACCCTGTGGGTCGGCGAGCACGTCGTCCTGTTCGACGAGTACGCCTCGACCTATCCCTACGCCGAGGACGGCCGCATCCCCATGCCTGCCGGGTCGGGGCTGCTCGAGCCGCTGTCCACCCTGTCGTTCCTCGCCGCCCACACCTCGACGGTCCGGCTGGGGACCGCCATGGTGCTGTTGCCACAGCGCAACCCGGTCTACACGGCCAAGGAGGTCTCGACGCTGGACTGGCTGTCCAACGGGCGGGTCGATTTCGGTGTGGGCGTGGGATGGCTCGAAGAGGAGTTCGACGCGGTCAACGTGCCCTGGCCCCACCGGGGCAGGCGGACCGACGAGTACCTCGAGGTGCTGACCACCCTGTGGTGCGACGAGACCTCCTCCTTCGAGGGCGAGTTCTACTCCCTCGACCCGTGCTCGATGTTCCCCAAGCCGGTCCAGCATCCCCATCCCCCGATCCACATCGGCGGGGAGAGCGACGCCGCCCTGGCCCGGGCGGCCCGTGCGGGCCAGGGGTGGCACAGCTTCAACCGGACCCCCGACCAGATGGCCGCGCCGCTGGGCCGGCTGGCAGACCTGCTCGACGAGCAGGGCCGGCGCGGTGAGGACGTGACCGTCACGGTGTGCCCGTACCTCCAGCCCCTGGACGCCGACGCCGCCGAGCAGTACGCCGAGGCCGGTGCCGATGCGGTGGCCGCCCTGCTCCTGCCGTTCGGGACCGACCAGGTCCGCTCCGCACTCGACGTGCTGCAGCCGGTGTTCGACCGGGCCGCGTCGCTCTGAGCACAGGCTCAGCCGCGCATGGCCACCGGCAGGGACTCCATCCCCCGGAGGACGATGTTCGACTTGTAGGTGACGTCGTCGACGGCGAGGGCCAGATCCGGGGCGCGCCTGACCAACGAGGTCAGGGCCACCTGCGCCTCCATCCGGGCCAGGGGCGCCCCCAGGCAGTGGTGGATCCCGAAGCCGAAGCCGAGATGGTTGTTGGGTGACCGGGCCACGTCGAAGCGCTCCGGCTCGTCGAACGCCTCGGGATCGCGGTTGCCCGAGCCGAGCAGGAGCATGGCGAAGTCGCCGGCCCTCAGCCCGACCCCGCCGAGGTCGAAGTCCTCGGTCAGCGCCCGACCGGTCAGCTGTACCGGGGACACGTACCGGAGCATCTCCTCCACCCCGCTCCGGGTCACCGCCGGATCCGTGCGGAACCGCTCGCACTGATCGGGGTGGCGCAGGAGGGCCAGGGCACCGCCGGCGATGAGGTTGACGGTCGTCTCGTGGCCGGCCACCAGCAACAGGATGCTGGTCGACAGCAGCTCGGCCTCGCTCAGGACGGTGCCGCCGTCCTCGGCCTGCACCAGCCGGCTCAACAGGTCGTCGCCGGGCGCCCGCCGACGCTCCGCCAACAGCTCGAAGAAGTACTGGGCGAACTGGCCGAGTGCCACCACCCGGGCGTCGATCACCTCCGGGGTCAGGAGGAAGTCGGGGTCGAGGCCCCGGGCCAGGGCGTGGGACCAGACCTTGAAGCGGTCCTGGTCCTCCACCGGCACGCCGAGCAGGTCGCAGATGATGCGGACCGGCAGCGGATAGGCGAACCGGTCGACCAGGTCGACCTCGCCGGCCTCCAGGGCGGCATCGACGAGCTCATCGACCACCTGCTGGGTCCGGGCCCGCAACGACTCCACCACCCTGGGGGTGAACGCCTTGGACACCAGGCCCCGCAGGCGGGTGTGGTCCGGGGGGTCCCGGAAGAGGAACGGCCGCATCTCGAGCATGGCGGCGGCCATGGGGTCGTCGGCGACCACCGGCCTCCGGAAGCCTTCGGGCATGCGCTCGACGGCCACGTTCAGGCTGTCGGAGCTGGCCCGCCGATCGCGCAGCACGGACAGGCAGTCGGCGTGGCGCGCCACCACCCAGAAGCCCAGGTCGTTGCGGTGCACCGGGGCCCGCTCCCGCAGGTCGGCGTAGAGCGGAAAGGGGTCACTCGCCCACAGGGGGTCGTACGGATCGAACACGGGGCGGGCAGGCGTGGAGTCCGTCGTGGGGGAGGTCACCGAACGTCGATGGTACCGATCGGCACGCGCCGCGGCGATTCGCCGCCGGCCGGCTCACCGGCGCCACCCGCCCGGGGCCGCCCGTTGTGACGGGTGCCCAGCCTCCCTACTGTGGGGGCACACCCACCGGAAAGGTCGCCCCCGTGCCCCAACCCGTGGTCCTCGTCACCGGAACATCGCCCGGCATCGGACAGTCCACCTCCGTCGTCGCCGCCGTGCACGGCTACCGGGTCGTCGCCTCCATGCGGAACCTGGACAGCGG
>DAIMIK010000118.1:0-3948 GCA_036722795.1 Acidimicrobiales bacterium
AGCTGATGGCCCTCCGCAAGGGGAACCTCATCGAGATGGTCAACCACGGGACCGGGTGGGTGCGCATGGACTACCGGGTCCCGGCCCGCGGCCTGGTGGGCTTCCGCACCGAGTTCATGACCGAGACCCGGGGGACCGGCATGCTCCACCACGTCTTCGACGGGTGGGAGCCCTGGCACGGCGAGCTCAAGACCAAGCGGAACGGCTCGATGGTCGCCGACCGGCGCGGGCTCACCACCGGCTACACGCTGATGAGCCTGCAGGAGCGCGGCATCCTGCTGGTCGGGCCCGGAACCGAGGTCTACGAGGGCATGGTGGTCGGGGAGAACGCCCGGGACGAGGAGATGGACGTCAATCCCACCAAGGAGAAGAAGCAGACCAACATCCGCTCGGCCTCCGCGGACGAGGCGATCCGCCTGACTCCCCCCTTGCTCCTCTCCCTGGAGCAGGCCCTCGAGTTCATCTCCGACGACGAGTGCGTCGAGGTGACCCCCAAGGCGGTCCGCCTGCGCAAGGTCGTCCTCGACCAGGCCACGCGGGGCCGCCAGCGCAGCCGGGCCCGCAAGGCCGGGGTCTGACCCTCCACACCACGCGCTCCAGGAGCACGGCGGATCTGCTCGGCTCCGAGGGGAGGGCTCGAACCTCCAACATCTGGCTCCAAAGGCCAGCGTTCTGCCGATTGAACTACCTCGGAACGGGCGCCGGCTGCTCGACCGGCGACGGCCACAGGCTAGCCCCGCTGTCGGGCTCCACCGCCTGTCCGGAGCACGGTGGCAGGCCGTGGGTCGTCGCTCCCGCCGAGCCGTTGCCCGCGGGCACCGGGTGCGCCCCGGCCGGCGTGCTGCGGCAACGAGGCACGATGCCGATAGGCTCCCGGCCCGATGAGGGTGCTCGTGGTCGACGACGATCCAGCGGTGAGCGGTGCGCTCAATCGGGCACTCCGGCTCGAGGGCTACGACGTGACCCTCGCCACCGACGGGCCCCCGGCACTCGAGGAGATCGCCATCCGCCCACCCGACGCGATGATCCTCGACATCGGCCTGCCCACCATCGACGGACTGGACGTGTGCCGTCGCCTGCGGTCGGCCGGTGATGACACTCCGGTCCTCATGCTGACTGCCCGGGACGCCATCAACGACAGGGTCCAGGGCCTCGATGCCGGTGCCGACGACTACCTGGTGAAGCCGTTCGCCCTGGCCGAGCTGCTGGCCCGGTTGCGGGCCCTGCTCCGCCGGCGCCCCGAGGACGCCGGCGAGGTCCTCCACTTCGCCGACCTGAGCCTCGACCCGGTCACCCGTGAGGCGCGGCGCGGGGATCGGCAGTTCACGCTGACCCGCATCGAGTTCGACCTCCTCGAGCTCCTGCTGCGCCATCCCCGCCAGGTGCTGACCCGTGAGCTGATCCTCGACCGGGTCTGGGGGTACACCTTCGACTCGGGCACCAACTCGTTGGCCGTCTACGTGGGGTACCTCCGCCGCAAGACCGAGCTCGACGACGAACCGCGGCTGATCCACACGGCCCGGGGAGTCGGCTACGTCCTGCGTGAGCCGTGAGCCGCGCCCTCCGACGGTGACCGGACACCGGTGATGACGGGCCGTGCGCCGACGTCGAGCGAGAGCCGGCCGTGACCTTCCGGGCCCGCCTGGTGCTGGCCGCCACCGCCGCCGTCCTGGTGGTGGTGGTCCTCGGGTCGGTGGCCACCTACCTGGTGGCCTACAACTCGCTGGTGGGGTCGATCGACGTGACGTTGAGCCAGACGTCGCGACTGCTCGTCGCCAACAACAACATCGCCAACACCTGCGGCACCGCTGCCGGCAACTGCTCCCAGGTCGTGTCGTCGAACGGCCAGACCAATCCGGCCGATCCCGCCGTGCTGTCGATCACCGACACGGTCAGGCAGGTTGCCGCCAGCCAGGGCACGCGGGCCGATGCCTTCTTCTCGACCACCGTGGACGGCACGGCCGTCCGCGAGATCGTCTCAGCGCTCTCACCGGGCTACACCTACCGCGGCAACAACTTTCCCGTGCAGCTGACCAGCGGGGGTGCCCTCCAGATCACCGCCCCCCTGACCGGCGTCAACGAGGAGCTCCGCCACCTGGCGGTGGCCTTGTGGCTGATCGTGCTGGTCGGGGTGACCCTGGCCGTGTTGCTCGGGCTCGGCGTCGGGCGGACAGTCCTGCGCCCGCTCAACAGCCTTACCGCCACCGTCGAGGAGCTGGCCGAGACCACCGACGTCTCGCGGCGGCTCGACCCGGGCGGTCCCGACGAGCTGGGCCGTCTGCGACGGGCCTTCAACCGGCTGCTGGTGGCCCTGGACACCTCCCGGGAGAGCCAGCGCCAACTGGTACTGGACGCCTCCCACGAGCTGCGCACCCCCCTCACCAGCCTCCGGACCAACATGGAGGTCGCCCGCCGCATGGAGGAGCTGGCCCCCGAGGAGCGAGAGGTGCTGATCGGCGATGTGCTGACCCAGCTGGACGAGCTGACCACCCTGGTGGCCGACCTGGCGGAGCTGGCCCGGGGCGAGCAGCCCCGGCTCACCTCGGAGCCCATCCGGCTCGACACGGCGGTGCTCGAGGCGGTCGAGGTCGCCACCACCCACGGCCGCAGCCGTGACGTGGCCTTCGAGGCCCGGGTGTCGCCCACCTGGGTGTCCGGCTCCTCGGCGCGCATCGGGCGGGCCATCGACAACCTGCTGGACAACGCCCTCAAGTGGAGCCCGGACGGAGGTGTGGTCGAGGTCACCTGCGCCGACGGCGTGCTGGTGGTGCGCGATCACGGCCCGGGGGTTGCCGACACCGACATGGAGCACATCTTCGACCGCTTCTACCGGGCGCCCGGCGCCCGTGGCCGGCCCGGATCCGGCCTGGGGCTGGCCATCGTGGCCCAGGTGGCCCGGGACGAGGGCGGCAGCGTGAGCGTGCACCATGCGCCCGGTGGCGGGGCCCTGTTCCGGTTCGCCCTGCCGGTGGTCACCGCCCCGCACCCCGCCGGCCGGGCGGAGGACTGAGTCGGCCCCCGCCCTTCGTCCCGGGGACGGCCGTGGGCGGCCGGGAAAGGGCCGCCACATGGCGCAAAACGTCCTGGTCGACTAGGGTGCCGGTCGACATGGGATCCCTGATCAAGAAGCGCCGTAAGCGCATGCGCAAGAAGAAGCACAAGAAGATGTTGAAGGCCACCCGCTGGCAGCGGAGAGCCGCCGGCAAGTAGTTCGGCTCGCGGGTCGGCGGTTCGAACGCTCGAATCCCCTCCCTCTGTCCGACCAGCCGCCTCACTGTCCGGACGCCCTACCCGAGCGGCGGGGTGGTCCTGGCTGGCACCAGCAGTGCCCGTTCGGCACCCAGGTGCAGCCACGGCCCGACGTCGAGGCCCAGCTCCTCGGGAGCGCCCTCCACGAACCAGGTCGAACCGCTGCCGGCCAGGCGCGGCTCGACCCCGGCAGCCTCGCCGAGTGCCTGCCTCCACGGCGCCAGCCGGGGCTCGACGACGAGGGCCGCGTCCTCGAGGTCATTGGCCCGCCCGCCCGGGCGCTCCCCACCACCCGCCGCAGCCAGCTCGTCCCAGGCCCGGTAGACCGCACCGGTGTCCACGCCGAAGGGCGCCAGCAGGAGGGTGAAGCGCCGGGCCTCGAAGGGAAGCGGCGTGAGCTCCCCGCCGATGCCCCGCACCATCGCCCGCCCGCCGGTCAGGCAGAAGGGAACGTCGGCGCCCAGCCCGGCGGCCAGCGCCAGATCGGAGCAGCCGGCCCACCGCAGGATGGCCGCGGCGTCTGCCGATCCTCCCCCGAGGCCGGCACCGGGAGGGATCCTCTTGGTCAGGTGCACCCGTGCGCTCCGACCGACCGCATCCAGCGCCCGGGCCACCAGGTTGTCGGGGCCGGCGGGGAGGGACGTCGATCGCCACTGGCCCGGGGAGCTGCCGCCCCCACCGCCCGGTCCGGGGCGCGGG
>DAIMIK010000118.1:3958-6492 GCA_036722795.1 Acidimicrobiales bacterium
CGTCACCGTCCCCGCCGGGTCCCACCGGCCCCATCCGGTCGAAGATGGTCAGCCCGTGCCCCGGGCCCACCACCAGGGTGTCCGCCAGGTCGAGCGTCACCATCTCGGATTCGAGCAGGTGGTAGCCGTCGGGCCGGGTGCCGGTGACCCGCAGCGACAGGGTGAGCTTCGCCGGCGCCGTGAGCTCCACCGGGGCGCCCGCGCTCGGGTCGACCCCACCTACGGCGGCCCTGGCGGTCACCGGCCACTCTCGGCCGGGTGCTCCCCCGGTTGGGCCCTCTCCCCCGGCTGCCAGCCGGCAAGGCGCTCCCACTCGTCGAGGGCGAGCTCCTCGGCACGCGCCGTGGACCGGATGCCGACCGCCTCGAACGCCTCGGGGAGGACCAGGCCGTCGAGGGATCGGCGGAGCATCTTGCGCCGATGGGCGAACCCGCCCCGCACCACCGAGAACAGCCGGTCGTAGGACGGCGAACCGGGCCCCCGTGCGAAACCGTCCTGCGCCCCTCCGCCCTCCGCACCACCACGGCCGGAGGCCCCTGTCCGATCGGGGTTCCGGTCGAGCCGGACCAGCACCGACTCGACCCGCGGCCTCGGGATGAACACCTGCGCCGACACCCGCCCCACCACGGCCGCGGTCGCCCAGTAGGCGACCTTCACCGACACCGCCCCGTAGGCCTCGTCCCCGGCCCGGGCCGCCAGCCGCTCCCCCACCTCGCGCTGGACCATCACCAGCAGGGAGGACACCTGGGGGGCCTCCTCCAGCACCTTGATGACCAGGGGCACGGCCACGTTGTAGGGCAGGTTGGCCACCAGCGACCAGGTGGTGTCGGTGCCGAGCAGCCCGGACCAGTCGATGGTGAGGGCATCGGCCTCCACCACCCGGACCCCGTGGGGCTCGACCTGGGAGCGGAGCACCGGCAGCACGTGGCGATCGATCTCCACCGCGGTGACCGAGGCACCGGCCTCGACCAGCGCCAGGGTCAGCGAGCCGAGCCCGGCCCCGATCTCGACCACCCGGCGGCCTTCGGTGATCCCCGCCAACCGCACGATACGCCGGACCGTGTTGCCGTCGGCCACGAAGTTCTGGCCGAGCGCCCGGCTGGGCCGGAGGTCGTGGGCAAGGAGCAGCTCGTGAATCTCGGCTCGGCCGTGGGTCACGTGGTCAGTGTGTCACCTTCCGGTCGTGGGGAGGCGCTGCGGGCAGGCCGTCACCAGCTCAGCTGGGCGTCGATCACGCCCTGGGACAGGGGCGCGATTACGGCGAATGTGCTCGTGGCCAGATCGATGGACCGCTGGGTGTCGGCCTCACGATCGTCCACCACACAGGAGATCGACGCGCCGTTGCCCGGGTTGGTCACCCGGACCACCGTGCCGAAGGGCAGCCACGGGCTGGCGCACGTGCCCGGCGCATGGTCGTAGTAGGTGACCTGCCCGGAGGTGGCGGTGCCCGCGGCCGCGGTGACCACCGGCCGAGTGGTCGTGGTCGTCGGGGGTGCGGTGGCCGTCGTGGTCGTCGGGGGTGGCACGACATGCCGGATCACCGGTGCCGCCACCGTGGTCGGGACGGGTGCCGGCGTTGTCGTGGTCGGGACGGGTGCCGGCGTGGTCGTGGTCGTGGTCTGGGCGGCGCCCTGGACCTGCGGACCTCCGGACCCCGACGAGGACGTGTGCGCCCTGTCCGCCGAGGTCAGCTTCCACGAGGGGGCGGTGCCCCTCGTCCCGGCCGCCGACCGGGAACCGGCCGGATGGCCGCCTGCGGTCGTCGACGCAGACGCGTCCGAACCGCCTTGGATCAACAGGAGCGGCACGATCAGCACGGCTCCGCACAAGAGGAGCGCGACACCGGGTCGGCCCCCCTTCTTCAGTTTGGTCCTCAGGACTCCACACTCCTTATGGGACGAAGTCTGCTGACCTCCGGGGCCACCTCTCTTCGGAGCGAGCCCACGGGCCAGGTCCGGCCCATGGGGGACGGACGGGGTCGACTCCTCCAAGTCGGCCCGAGTGCGCCGGATGCACGCACCACTTCGTCAAAGCAAAACGACCGCTTTGAAGAGCGGCCGCAAGCGACAGGCTAGGGGGATCGTGCCCATCGGTCAAACGCGGCACCTGGCCTGGGAAAACGCCGGGCACCTCTTGTGAGCGGAATCACATGGCGGAGGGCGGCGGCCTCAGAGGGCGAACAGGGCCCGCGCGTTACGCGTCGAGACCTCGGCCAACACTGAAGTCTCAACCCCTTTGACCTGGGCTATTGCCGCGCCCACCACCGGAACCCTCGATGGTTCATTGAGGGTTCCGCGATGGGGAACCGGGGTGAGGAACGGAGCGTCCGTCTCCACCAGCAGCCGGTCCAGGGGGCAGAGGGCGGCAGCCTCCCGGACCTGGTCTGCGTTCTTGAAGGTCACCACCCCGCTGAACGAGAGGAAGGTCCCGAGGTCGAGGCACCGGCGGGCCTCCTCCGGCCCCCCGGTGAAGCAGTGCACGACGGTGCGGGCGGGAACACCGGAAGCGGCCAGGATGTCGAGGGTGTCGTCCCA
>DAIMIK010000119.1:0-6459 GCA_036722795.1 Acidimicrobiales bacterium
CGGGCGGCCCGTCGGGCCACGTGCTCGGCCAGGTCGCCGTTGCGCTCGAGGTCGGGCAGCATGCGGATGACCGTGACCAGGTATCGCAATTGGTTGGGTGACGTGATGCCGGCCACCGTGAGCTGCTGCAGGGTCAGCTCCTCGATGTCGTGGCACAGCGAGTCGACGACCTCGTCCCGGTCGGCCAATTCTTTGGCCGCCTCGCGGTCACCGGCCAGCAGCGCGTGGGTCGCCCCGGACACCGAGTCGCCGACGAGGGCGAACAGCTGCATGACCTTGCGGTCGATCTGCTCGAGGGGCGACTCCATCTACCCACCGTACCGCCGACGGTCGGGTCGGTCCCATGGGTCGGCCCCGGGTGTCAGGTCCCGGGCGGGCCGTCCCCGTCGTCCGAGGCGGCTACCGATTCCTCGCTGACGATGATCCGGGGCCCGGAGCCCCACGACAGGTAGCGCCACGACCAGTTGATGAACACCACGATCTTGTTGCGGAAGCCGACCAGATAGAAGAGGTGCAGTCCCAGCCAGGCCAGCCACCCGAACGTCCCCCGGACCACACGGCCGCTGCGGAACTGGGTGATGGCGGCCCGTCGGCCGATCGTGGCCATGATCCCCTTGTCCTTGTAGGAGAACGGGGTGGTCGGCCGTCCGGCGACCTTCGCCACGATCTGGCGCGCCGCGTGGCCACCCGACTGGATGGCCACCTGGGCCACCTGGGGGCACACCGTCTCGGCGTCGGGTCCGGAGCCCCCCCACAGCACTGCGGCCGCGTCGCCCACTGCGTAGACGTCCTCGTGTCCGACGACGGTGAGGTCGGGACCGACGACCAGGCGCCCGTTGGGTCCGGTAGGGGCGCCGATGTCGCCGGCCACCGTGTGCTCCACCGTTACGCCGCCGGCCCACACCACGGTGCGGGTGGGGATGACCGTTCCGTCCTCGAGCTCCACGGCGTCGGCCCGGACCGCCTTGACGAGATGGCCCAGGCGGAGCTCGATGCCCCGTCCGGCCAGGGTTTCCGCTGCGTACTCCGAGGCCGACTCGCGGAACGGGGTGAGGAGGCGGTCGAGGGCGTCGACCAGGATGATCCGACCGGCCGCCCGGTCGAACCGGAATCCGTCGTGGCGCACGGCGACGTCCAGGAGCTCGGCGAGGGCACCGGCCACCTCGACGCCGGTGGGGCCCCCTCCGACCACCACGAAGGTGAGCGCCCCGCGTGCCGCCGCCCCGTCGGGATGGGCGTCGACGTCCTCGAGGCGGCGCAGGACGTGATCCCGCAGCCGTCGGGCATCGGTGAGGGTGTAGAGCGGGAAGCTGTGCTCGGAGGCGCCGGGGATGCCGAAGAACTTGGCGGTGGCGCCGCTGGCCACGATGAGCGAATCGAAGGGCAGCGACTGGGTGTCGGCGAGCAGGACCTCTCGGAGGTCCCAGTCGACGCCGGTGACCGAGGCCATGTGGAAGGTCACGTTGTCGGCCTTCCCGAAGATGACCCGGATCGGGTAGGCGACGTCGCCCGAGTCGAGCCCGGCTGTGGCCACCTCGTAGAGGAGGGGCTGGAACGTATGGAAGTTCCGTTGGTCGACGATGGTGACGGCCACGTCCTTGCCGATGAGGGCCCGGGCGGCCGACAACCCGCCGAATCCGGCCCCCAGGACGACGACGCGGTGCATCGGCCCATGCTGACACAGGGAACCGTCGGGCCGTCCGTCCCACGCCCGCTCCGCCCGCCCGTCGGCCCCTGCCCGTACGGCCGCTGTCCGCGATCCCGTCACACCCCGTCGGTACGATCCGACGCGACCGTGCCGGTAGTCCCGGACCCCCGGGGCGCCACCCCGCTCCGTCCGGACGGGGGACCCCATCGGGCACGTGGAGGGACGCCATGCTCACAGGACTCCTGCTCGGACTGCTGACCGGCTGTGTGCTGGGCCTGGCTGTCGGGCTGCTCGTGCGCTCGGGCCAGTCGACCCGTTCCCGGACGACCCAGGCCCGCCTCGAGGCCGAACTGGACCAGACGCGCCGGGCGGCGGTGGAGCGGGAGGCGTCGTTCGACGACGTCCGGAGGCAACTGACCGACGAGTTCGCCCGGCTCTCGTCCGAGGCGCTCCGTCAGAACGCCGACCAGTTCCTGGTGCTGGCCGATACCCGCCTGGGGGAGACCCGCCAGGCCGCCGAGGGCGATCTGGCCAAGCGCCAGGAGGAGATCAGCCGACTGCTGACACCCATCGCCGAGCAGCTGGGCAAGTACGACGAGGGGATGCAGCGCCTCGAGGTCGAGCGCCAACGGGCCTACACGGCGCTGACCGAGCAGATGCGCCAGCTGTCCGCGTCCCACGACCAGCTCCAGCGCGAGACCCGCAACCTGGTCACCGCCCTGCGGAGCCCGCAGACCCGTGGACGGTGGGGGGAGCTCCAGCTCCGCCGGGTGGTGGAGATGGCCGGCATGCTCGAGCGCTGCGACTTCTCCGAGCAGGTCAGCTCCGATGGCGACTCCGGGCGGATGCGGCCCGACATGGTGGTCCACCTGCCGGGTGGCAAGAACGTGGCCGTCGACGCCAAGGTGCCGATGCAGGCGTTCCTCGACGCCAACGAGGCCGAGGACGAGTCGGTGCGCCGGGCCCACCTGGCCAACCACGGTCGACAGATGAAGGCCCATGTCGACGCCCTGGCCAAGAAGGAGTACTGGAAGCGGGTCGATCCGTCGCCCGAATTCGTCGTGGCGTTCATCCCGGGCGACCCGTTGCTGACGGCCGCGCTCGAGCACGAACCCGGGCTCATGGAGTACGCCGTGGCCAACCACGTGCTGCTGGCCACGCCCACCTCGCTCATCGCCCTGTTGCGGGCAGTCGCCTACGGCTGGCAGCAGGAGGCGCTCACCGACAACGCCCGACAGGTCCAGGTGCTGGGAGCCCAGCTGTACGAGCGGATCTCGGTGTTGGGCGAGCACATGGCGGGGGTGGGCCGCAGCCTGACCGGTGCCGTCACCGCGTACAACAAGGCGGTGGGCTCGCTCGAGGGCAGGGTCCTGGTCACGGCCCGCCGGTTCGCAGAGATGGGCGTGGTCGGCGCGGGGGAGCGGGAGTTGGCCCAGCCCGTTCCGGTCGACGCCGCACCCCGACCGCTGCAGGCGGCCGAACTGGTGGCCTCCGCGCTCTTGACGGCTGACGGCGACCGCGAGGTGGCCGGTGTGGCGTCCGGGGTGCCACTCCCCGACGCCGACGCCCTCTGATTCCCGGCGTCGCCCGACCGGTGACCCGGAGCGATCCGGTCCCCGGTCCGGGGCCGTTCCAGCCTGCCCGGAGGCCGGATTCGTCCTGTTCGGGGCCGAGTATTACGATTCCGTTGCGATTCTCATGGAATTCCAAGGTGGGGATACTAGAAACAATGGGGTCTGTACCCTCCGGTGGACATCCGTCCCGGTCCAGGTGTGCGGCACAGGAAACGAAGGAGACACCGCGTGAACATCCTGGTACTCGGAGGAGATGGCTACCTCGGCTGGCCGACCGCTCTCTACCTGTCCCGCAAGGGTCACCGGGTGGGAGTGGTCGACAACTTCGCACGCCGCGGCTACGACCTGGAGATGGGGGTCGACACGCTGATCCCGATCGTCAGCCTCCAACAGCGGGTCCGCCGCTGGAAGGAGGTGTCGGGCAATGACATCGACGTCTTCGTGGGCGATCTCACCGACCCCACCTTCGTGAGCGAGACGCTCGCCAGGTTCGAGCCGGACACGGTGGTGCACTTTGCCGAGCAGCGTTCGGCACCGTATTCGATGATCGACCGCAAGCATGCCGTCTACACCCAGGTGAACAACGTGGTCGGCACGCTCAACCTGGTCTACGCCATCGCCGAGCAGAACCGGGACATCCATCTGGTCAAGCTGGGCACGATGGGCGAGTACGGCACGCCGAACATCGACATCGAAGAGGGATTCATCGAGATCACCCACCGGGGCCGCACCGACGTCATGCCCTACCCGAAGCAGCCGGGCTCCTTCTACCACCTGTCCAAGGTGCACGACAGCCACAACATCATGTTCGCCTGTCGCATCTGGGGCATCCGGGCCACCGATCTGAACCAGGGCATCGTGTACGGCCACGAGACCGAGGAGACCAGCCTCCACCCGGACCTCGCCACCCGGTTCGACTACGACGGCGTCTTCGGCACCGTGCTCAACCGGTTCTGCGTGCAGGCGGTCACCGGCCACCCGCTGACCGTCTACGGCGCGGGCGGCCAGACCCGGGGGATGCTCAACATCCTCGACACGCTGGCCTGCGTGGAGCTGGCTTGTGAGAACCCCGCCGACCGCGGGGAGTTCCGGGTCTTCAACCAGTTCACGGAGTCCTTCTCGATCCAGCAGATGGCAGAGATGGTCGTCAAGGAGTACACCGGAAGCGCCACCATCGAGCATCCGCCGACGCCGCGGGTGGAGAAGGAGGAGCACTACTACCGGGCCGCGCACACCAAGTTGCTCGACCTGGGCCTGGTGCCCAACCTCCTGACCGCCTCGGTGGTCCGCTCGTTGCTGGCCGTGTGTGAGCAGTACAAGAGCCGGGTGGATCCGGCCGCCATCCTGCCGACCGTCGAGTGGCGCAGCACGTCCTCGAGCCTGGCCACCGCCGGCTCGCACGGGACGTCGGCCGACGGGGTGGGCGACACCGAGTCGGCCGGGGTCGGCTGAGGGGCTCCCCCCGCCGGCGGCTGCGGGGTCCGCTCCCGGACCCGGCACTATCGTCCTCTGGATGCCGAGAGCCAGCCGCAGACGTCGTCGCCAGCACGGGCGCGGCCTCGGCCAGTCGGTACTGATCGCCATCGCGGCCGCCGTGACGGTGGTCCTGGTGGCCGGCTCCCTCATCGCCATCCACACCCAGTCGAAGGGCTATCGGTCGGCCACCACGTCCGGCTACATCGCCCTGGCCGACCGGGTGGGTCAGGCGTCGACCGTCACCGGTACCCAGTTGTCGTCGTTGATGAACCGGGCGCCGGGGCTGACCAATTCGGCATTCCCCGACACGGCCCGTGGCATCCTCCAGCAGGGACTCGACGCCGCCGTCTCCGATACCCAGGCCCAGGCCCGCCAGGCGAGGAACCTGGCGTCGCCTCCGGCGCAAGGTGGGCTCTCGTCGCAGTTCACCGACGTGATGGAACTCCGGGCGTCGGCCACCACCGCATTGCGCACGACCATCGACCGGCTGCTCGGGATGCGACCACTCCCCATCCCCGGCGCACCGTCGGCGACCTCGCCCGCGCCACCGGCCACGCTGATCTCGGCCGACCAGGCAGCCACCGAGATGGCCGCAGAAGGGCAGTCCTACGAGCGGGCCGATACCGAATTCCGGGGGCTGCGGGCCTCGGCCGCCGCCCTGCGCCCTCCCGCCGGTCTGCACCCGTCGGTGTGGGTGCCGGCCCCGGTGGCGACCGCTCCGCTCGGGAGCGCGTCGCTCGGCGCCACGGCCGCCCAACTGGCATCGTCCTCGGCGCTGGAGGCGTTCCACCATCTGGTCATCACCGCGGTCGGCATCAACCCCCCCGCCGTCCCGGTCGGTGGCGTCGGTTCGGTGTCGACGTCTTGCGTCGACCCGCAGTCGACGGTCCCGGGTGCCACCCCGACGGTGGTGCCCCCCACCACCACCCTGGCCGCCCTGGTCTCGGTGACCAACTGCGGCAACGTGCCCGAGGCCGGGGTGACGGTGACGGTGACGGTGACCCTGGCGGACCCGCCCGGCACGGCCCTGCCGCCCGCCGGACTGCGGGGAGGCCGGGTCCAGGCGGTCGTGGCCCTGGCATCGGGCTCGTCATCGGCACCCGTGGTCGATCCGCTACCGGTCGGGGGCGGGCACCGCTACACCTTGACCGTGGCCCTGTCGCTCCCGCCCGGCCAGGCCGACCCGACCGGATCGACCCAGCAATTCCTGGTCGCCGTCACCGGGTGAGGGTGGCGTCGGCGGCCTGTCGGTTGGTCAACGCCCACGGGTGAGCATCTAGGATTGACGCAGAGATCAGAGAGATAAACCCAAGGAGGGTGGAGGCGAGTGGCCGAGAGCATCACGATCACCGACAACCGCACGGGGCAGTCACTGGAAATCCCCCTGGAGAACGGGGGAGTGTCGGCGACGGACTTCTCGAAGTTGCTCCCCGGGGTGTGGTTCTACGACCCGGGCTTCACCGCCACCGCGGCCTGTGAGAGTGCGGTCACCTACCTCGACGGCGACGCCGGGATCCTCCGCTACCGGGGCTACCCGATCGAGCAATTGGCCGAGGACTCGACCTTCCTCGAGGTGGCCTACCTCCTGTTGAACGGCGACCTCCCGACCACCGCCGAGTTCGAGGTGTGGGAGCGGGAGATCACGCTCCACACGTTCATCCACGAAAACGTACGCAAGCGGTTCCTCGAGGGCTTCCACTACGACGCCCACCCGATGGGCATGCTGGTGTCCGCGGTAGCGGCCCTGTCGACGTTCTATCT
>DAIMIK010000120.1:0-6337 GCA_036722795.1 Acidimicrobiales bacterium
GTTCGGGTCGACCTCGGCGGCCCCGTCCCCGAGGTCGACCGGACCCAGATGGACCGGGCTCCGGCGGCGCAGCTCGCCCAACCGCGGGTACGGATCGCGGATGTCCCCGGACACCGTGTCCTGGAGCTCGAACGGATTGAAGCGTTCCGGCGCCCTGACCTCGTCTGCGGCATCCGTTGCATACATCGGCATCGACCAACTCCCCCGTCATCCGGCCCGAGCCGCCCCCTTCGGCCACCCTATCAAACGTTCGTTGGGCAACGCCGGCCGGCTGGCGTCGGGGTCGGCCCCCGCTCGCCTGCCCAGGGTCCACAATGGGACGGTGCCCTCTCCCGACCGTGAGCCCGTGGCCCGTCCCGACGGTTCCACACAACGCCAGCACATCCTGCGCACCGCACTGTCCCTCATGGCCCAGCAAGGTGTCGACGGCACCAGTATGCGCAATCTTGCCGCCGCCACCGATCTCAATGTCGCGTCGCTGTACCACTACTTCCCGTCGAAGAGGGATCTCCTGGTGGCAGTGCTCGAAGAACACGGTTTCGTCGACAACCCGGCGGCTGCGTCGCCACCCTCGCTGGCACGGGACCCCGCTCCCGGACTGGCCGATCTCCTGAACGAGATCCTGCGGTCGATGCTCGAGGTCGAGGACTTCATCCGCCTGATGCTCGGCGAGGTGATGCGGGGGGACGACACGGCCTCCGCCGTCGGGGCCGAGCTCTTCGCCGCCACCCAGTCCTCCCTCGAGCTCTGGCTGGCCGGACACGATCCGCCCCTGTGCCGGGCCGGAGAGCAGGCGGTCATGGCCCGGATGCTCCGCAGCCTGTTGGTCGGCCTGTTCATCGAGCACGTGGCCGGCGTGCTGGACGGCGGCGAGGATCCGGCGGCCATCTTCCGGGCTCGGACCGGCGAGCTCGCCGCACTCCTGCACGGGCTGGCGCCCGACTGAGCCCGGACCTCCTCACCCGGGGTCGGTGGCCGTAGACCGACGCCGTCAGTTCACCGGGGGCCGGCGGAGGCCGGCGATCAACGCGTGACCAGCATGCCGGCCAGGCGGTGCCAGTGGTGCCCGCTGCCGCCCATCAGCACCTCGTTCTGCTTGGCCCGCTTGAAGAGGAAGTGGGCGTCGTTCGCCCACGTGAATCCCACGCCACCATGGACCTGGATGTTGTCGCCGGTCACCCGGACCGCGGCCTCGGCGGCGTAGGCCGCGGCCATGGCAGCGGCGCGCGAGCGCTCGGGCGCATCGGAGTCCGCGGCCCAGGCGGCGAAGTGGACGCCCACCCGCGCCATCTCCAGGGCGTGGTACATGTCCACGATCCGATGCTTCACCGACTGGAACGAGGCAATGGGGCGATCGAAGACCACCCGGACCCTGGCGTACTCGACCGCCTCCTCCAATGCCCGGTCGGACACTCCCACCAGCTCGGCGGCCAGGCCCACCGAGACATCGTCGAGAACGCCCCGCCACAGCGACGCCTGGTCGCCGGCAGGTCCCAGCGGCTCGACCGGCTCGTCGTCCAGCACCAGCCGCGACAGCTTGCGGGTGGGGTCGAGGGAGGGGACGGCCTCCGCCTTCGGCGAGGGCAGCAGGAACGAGCGGATCCCCTCCTCTGCCAGTGCGACCACGATGGCCCAGTCGGCCGTGTGGCCGTCCAGGACGATCGGCTTGGTGCCGGTGAGCACCCAGCCGGCGCCCTTCCGGCGGGCCCGCGACCGAACGGTGCCCAGCGGGTGGCCGTGACCCTGCTCGTGCAGTGCCACCGTCCCGCGCTGACGGCCGGTGGCGAGCCCCTCGAGGAGGTCGTCGGCTCCGAGGGCACGCGCCGCCAGGGTCGACAGCACCGAGGAGGAGAAGAACGGACCGGGAAGGGGGACCCGGCCCATCTGCTCGAGGATGACGCACATCTCGAGGAGCCCCGCCCCTGCGCCGGGCACCAACATCCCGGTCCAGCCCAGGGAGACCAGCCGGTCCCAGAGCTCCGGGGAGAAGCCCGACAGATCGTCGGCCAGCACCCGCACCGTGTCGCCGCCCACCTCGCCCATGGCCCGCCGCGCAACGTCCTGCAAGGCCAGCTGCTCCGCATCGAACATGAAATCCACAAATCACCCCCGAGGCGGCATCGCTGATGTTGGCGAGAGTGTAGACGGTGGTCCGGCTAGCCTCGAGGCCCGTGGACTTCGCACTGGCTCCCGAAGACGAGGCGTTCCGCGACGAGCTGCGGGCGTGGCTCGACGAGCATCTGCCGCCGTTCCTCGCCAGCGAGGAGCTGGCAGACGACTCGTCCCTGTCGGGCGAGAAGTCCCAGCAGCGACGGGCCGCCTGGCAGCGCCTCCTCAACGAGGGCCGGTGGGCCGCCGTGCACTGGCCCGAGGAGTACCGGGGCCGGGCCGCCACCGCCATGCAGCGCATCATCTACTCCGAGGTCATGGCCGAGTACCGCACTCCGGGCCTCTTCAACCCGAACGGGCTCTGGCAGATCGGGCCCATGATCATCGCCTGGGGCACCGACGAGCAGAAGGCCAGATGGCTGCCGTCGATCCTCGACGCCACCGACCACTGGTGCCAGGGCTTCTCGGAGCCCGACGCCGGCAACGACCTGGCCAACCTGCGTACCACCGCCATCTTGGACGGCGACAACTACGTGGTGAACGGCCAGAAGATCTGGATCTCCACCGCCCACCTGGCCCGATGGGGCCTCTTCCTCCTGCGGACCGACCCCACCGCCATCGAGCGGGGCGCGAAGCACGAGGGCATCACCGCCTTCATCATCGACATGCACACTCCCGGCATCGGGGCGCGGCCCATCCGGGACATGGCCGGCGAGGAGATGTTCAACGAGGTCTTCTTCGACGATGCGTCCCTTCCCCTCGACAGCCGCCTGGGCGGCGAGGGCGAGGGATGGACGGTGGCCATGGGGACGCTCGGCCACGAGCGGGTGGGAATCGCCGGGCAGATCTCCCTCCTGGCCGCCGACCTGCGGGCCATGGTGACGGCGGCGCGCTCGGTCAACCCCGGCGCCCTGGACGACCCCGCCCTCCAGGACCGTCTGGCCCGCGCCTGGACCGACATCGAACTGGCCCGGCTCCTCTCCCTGCGGGCCCTGAGCAAGATCATCAGGGGCGAGAAGAACTGGCCCGAAGTGCCCTTTGCCAAGCTGCAGTGGTCTGCGCTGGCCCAGACCCTGGCCGCCCTCTCCGTCGACCTGCTCGGTCCGGCCGGCGTGCTGGCCCGGGGCGGCCCGGACGCCGTCGACCGGGGCAAGTGGACTCGCCTCTACTCCTTCCAGCGCTACAGCACCATCGGGGGAGGCTCGACCGAGGTGCAGAAGAACATCATTGCCGACCGGGCGATCAAGCTCCCCGGCCAGGCGCGCCTGTCCTGACGTGCCCGTCGATCCTCGGGCACCGTGCATCATCGGCGTCGCCCGCCACACCTGGCGGGAGGAGCCGGCACCCGAGCCCCTCGCCATGTGGGAGGAGTTGGCCCGATCGGCAGCGACGGACGCCGGCAGCCCCGGTGCGGTAACCGACCTGCAGAGTCTGCAGGTCGTCTACTGCCAGTCGTGGGAGTACGACGATCCCTGCGCCCGACTGGCGCAACGCCTCGGCGCCGAACCGGCCCACCGCTCCTACTCCGGCCTCGGGGGCTCGGTCCCCCTGCGCCTGGTGGGCGACGCGGCGTCGGCCATGGCCCGTGGGGCGCTCGACCTGGCCCTGGTCGTCGGAGGCGAAGCTCTCGCCACCCGCCGCCATCTTCCCGATCCACCGTGGTCCCACGCTCCGGAGCAGGCCCAACCGTTCCCCTTGACGCTCGACCGCCAGGAGGCGGCCAACGGCATCTACCAGGCCTACCTCACCTTTGCCCTGCTCGACACCGCCCGGCGGGCCCATCTCGGTCGCACGCCGGCCGAGCACCGCGACGAACTCGGTCGACTCCTCGCTCCCCTCACCGAGGTGGCGGCCTCCCAGCCCGAGCACGCCTGGTTCCCGATCGCCCGCGGCGCAGCCGAGATCACCGTCCCGTCGGCCTCCAACCGGATGGTGGCCACGCCGTACACGAAGCTCATGACGGCCGTCATGGACGTCGACATGGCCGCGGCCGTGCTGGTCGCCACCGAGGCACGTGCCGACGCGCTGGGCGTGCCCACCGACCGGCGTGTCTACCTGCGCGGCTTCGGCGTCGCCGACGATCCTCCCACGATGGCCTCCCGGCCCGAGTTGTGGCGGTCACCGGCGCTGCGGATGGCCACCCAGGCCGCGTTGGGCCCGGTCTCCGTCGACGACGTGGACCATCTCGATCTCTACTCGTGCTTCGCCAGTTCGCTGTCGTTCGCGCTGGACGCGCTCGGGATCACCGACGCCCCCGACCTGACCGTCACCGGGGGCCTCCCGTACCACGGCGGCCCGGGCAGCAACTACGCCACCCACGCCCTCTCGGCGATGGCCGAGGCCCTCCGCGGGGACCCGGGGTCACTCGGCCTGGTAACCGGCGTCGGCATGCACATGGCACACCACGGCGCCACCCTCTGGTCGACCCGTCCCGGGTCCTTCGTCCCCCCCGGGACCGCCGAGCCGTCACCCACGCAGCCACCGCCCACGGTGGCGGTGGCCAAAGTGAGCGAGGGCCCGGCCCGGATCGCCACCTTCTCCACCGTCCACTCCCGCCAGGGCCCGGAGTGGACGGCGCTCATCTGCGATCTCCCCGACGGCTCGCGCTCCTACGCGCGGCTCGAAGAGCCGCCGGCCGACGATGCCGACCTGGCCGGGGAGACGGTCACGCTGCTCCCCGGCGCCCGTGGCGCCACCATCGCCCGTCGATGAGCGGCGGGCACCGACAAGCAGCACCGATCCGGACCAACGAGGAGTTCCATGCCCGTCCACTACCAGCCCGGCGACGACCACATCGTCCAGATCACCATCGACCGACCCGGGGCGCGCAACGCCCTCGACATGGACCACTTCGCCCAGTTACGGATGGCCTGGGAGCGTTTCGGCGATGACGACGAGGCGTGGGTCGCCGTGATCACCGGTGTCGGCGGCGACTTCTGCGTCGGCGCCGACCTCAAGACCTACATCCCCCAGATCACCCGCCTGCAGTCCCAGATGAAGCAGGAGGGCGTCACCGAGGTGGACGGCTACCGGCTCGACGACGGGGTGAAGGCGGTCCTTCGCAACGTGAAGCTGTACAAGCCCATCGTGGCTGCGGTCAACGGCACGTGCGTGGCCGGCGGCATGGAGATGCTGGGTGGCTGCGACATCCGGGTGGCGGCGGACACCGCCACCTTCGGTGTGATGGAGCCCAAACGGGGACTGTTCGCCGGGGGCGGGTCCACCGTCCGACTGCCCCGCCAGATTCCCTATCCGGCCGCGATGGAGCTGCTCTTGTGTGCTGACCGGGTGTCGGCCCAACGCGTGTACGAGATGGGGCTGCTGAACGAGGTCTGCCGGCCCGGCCGACTGATGGAACGAGCCACCGCGTATGCCCGGCGGATCACGGCCAACGGCCCGTTCGCCGTGCGCAAGACGAAGGAGTCGGTGCTCCGGGGGCTGGCCGTCGACATGAAGGAGGCCTACCGCATCGAGTCGGCCATCGCCTCGGAAGTGTTCTCGAGCGAGGACGCGGTCGAGGGGCCACGCGCCTTTGCCGAAAAGAGGCCGCCCGAGTGGCGGAACCGCTGAGCCGGCAGCTGTGCCCGACCGGCCGGCCCCTGTTGGCCTCCCCGCGTGTGTCGGCCTAGGGTCCGGACGGATGTGGGCCCACCGGTGCCCACCGCTACCGGGGAGGCAGCCGTGGCCGACACGTTCGAGGGAGCACGGGTACTGATCACCGGCGGGGCGTCGGGCATCGGCGCCGGACTGGCCGAGGCCTTCGCCACCGCCGGTGCGACCGTGGGGATCGCCGCCCGCCGTCGGGAGCGCCTGGCCGAGGTGCTGGAGCGGTGCCGCGCCCACGCCCCCGGATCGAGGATGTGGTCGCTCGACCTCACCGACGACGACGCCGTCGACCGGTTGGCGCTCGAGGCGGTCGACCAGCTGGGCGGGGTCGACATCCTGGTTAACAACGCGGGCATCCCCAAGCGCCGTCACGTGACCCGCCTCGACCCGGCCACCGTCGAGTCGGTGATGGCGATCAACTACCTCTCGCCGGTACGCCTCACCCTGGCGCTCCTCCCCCAGATGCTGGAGCGGGGAGCCGGTCGCATCGTCAGCGTGTCGTCCGTTGCCGCACCGTTGAGCTCACCGGGCGAGGCGGCCTACGACGCGTCCAAGGCGGCCCTGGCGGTCTTCTCCGAGGCCATGGCCGTCGACCTGTGGGAGACCGGCGTCAAGGTCACCG
>DAIMIK010000121.1:0-6318 GCA_036722795.1 Acidimicrobiales bacterium
ATCGTGGCCCGGGTCCACGCCATCCTGCGACGCATCGGGAGCGAGCCCGAGGACAACGGCATCCTCCGCTTCGCCGACATCGAGATGGACGAGAGCGCCCACGAGGTGACCCGGGGGGGCCGGCCCATCTCGCTCACGGCCACGGAGTTCAACCTGCTGCGCTTCTTCCTCCTCAACCCGCGCCACGTACTGTCCAAGTCGCAGATCCTCGACCATGTCTGGCACTACGACTTCGGCGGGGACGGCAACGTGGTCGAGACCTATGTCAGCTACCTCCGCAAGAAGCTCGAGGTGGTCGGTCCCCCGGTCATCCACACGGTCCGCCTGGTCGGGTACGCACTTCGTGAGCCGGCAGCGGAGTAGGTGATGTCCCTCCAGAGCCGACTGTTGATCGCCATCGGCGTCATCGCCCTGGTGGCGTTGGCCATCGCCGACGTAGTCACCTACTCGGCCCTGGAGTCCTTCTTGTACCAACGGGTCGACCAGCAGCTCGACCAATCGCACGCCGGGCTCGAACGGGTGATCAACCAGGGCCTGGTGTTCACCTGCCTGACCGGACCCGGACCGGTCCAGCCGGGCGCAGGCGTTCCGCCGGGCTCCTCCGACGGGGAGCGTCGGCCGTCCAACGCCATCCAGAGCCAGGCGGTCCAGGTGCGGTTCCCCTCCGGCGGGGTGGTCAATTCGCAGAACTGCCCGGCCTACGTCGACGGGCACCCCTACACCCCGCAGCTCCCGGGCACTATCACCGGCTTCTCGACCGCCCCGGACGGCACCCAGGTCGCCTACTTCGATGCGCCCCCCGCCCAGGCGGACGGCCCCGCCTTCCGGGTCCGGGCGTCGACACTGAACAACGGGAACTACCTCATCGTGGCCCAACCGCTGGGCGACACCGGAAGCACGCTCCACCACCTCCTCGTGGTCGAGCTGGCCGTCACCGGCGGGGCGGTGGTGGTGGCCCTGCTCGGCGGCCTGTGGCTGGTCCGCATCGGCCTGCGCCCACTGCGGGACATGGAGCGCACTGCCGAATCCATCGCCGCCGGCAATCTGACCGAACGGGTCCCGGGTGAGAACGACACGACCGAGGTGGGCCGCCTGGCCCGGACTCTCAACGTCATGCTCACGCGGATCGAGTCCGCCTTCAGTGCCCGTCTGGCTTCGGAGCGGCAGCTCCGAGCCTCGGAGGCACGGCTCCGACGCTTCGTGGCCGACGCCTCACACGAGCTGCGGACGCCGATCGCCGCCGTCTCGGCCTATGCCGAGCTGTTCGGGCGCGGCGCCTCCGAGCAGAAGGAGGACCTCGAGCGCCTGATGGGCGGCATCCAGAGCGAGACATCCCGGATGGAGCACCTGGTGGCCGACCTGCTGCTCCTCGCCCGACTGGACGAAGGGCGCCCCATGGAGCGCCACTCGGTGGACCTGGTCGCCCTCTGTGCGGAAGCGGTGCAGACCGCATCGACGGTGGGGCCGCAGTGGCCCCTGACCTTCGAGGCGTCCGAGCCCATCGAGGTGATGGGCGATGCCACAAGCCTGCGCCAGGTGATGGACAACCTCCTGGGGAATGTCCGTGCCCACACCCCGCCGGGCACAACCGCGCTGGTCACCGTCACCAGCGACGGGACCGGAGCGGTCATCGCGGTGGCGGACACCGGCCCGGGCATGGAGCCCGAGGAGGCGGAGCACGTCTTCGAGCGGTTCTACCGGTCCGACCCCTCTCGCTCGCGTACCCACGGGGGTGCCGGACTGGGACTTTCGATCGTGAGTGCCATCGTGGCCGCTCACGGGGGCACGGTCTCCGCCCAGGGACGCGTGGGATCGGGTACGACCTTCACCGTGCACCTGCCCGTCACTCCCCCGGCCGGGGCCGACCGGGTCGGTGTGGCCAACTCGGTTGATGTGGCCGTCCCCTTCGATGCGGCCGGCTCCGTTGATGTTGCCCTCCCCCTCGATGTGGCCGCCAGCGTCGATGCGGCCGACGTTCCCGATGCCGACCGAGCGGCCGGGCCCCGACCGGCGACCACGCCCGGTCCGACCGATGGATCGATCGAATGATCAACGGCCCGGTTCGCCACGCGCGCCGGCCATGGCGGGGCGGGACCCGGCGCACCGTCCCATTCCCACAGGGAACGCACAGGTGGTTCCCATCTGCGTCCGAACTCCACCCCGCAGAGTCGGTTGCATGAGCATCATCCAACTCCCGCGCACCCACCAGGACCAGGCCGGAACCGCGGAGACGACCTCGGAGGTGGACGTCGTCATCCCGGTCTACAACGAGGCCGAGCAGCTGGCGGCCTGCATCACCACGCTGCGCTCCTACCTCGACTCGTCGTTCCCCTTCGTCACCACCATCACCATCGCCGACAACGCCAGCACCGACGACACCTGGCGGATCGCCCTCGACCTGGCCACCACGCTCCCCCGGGTGCGGGCCATCCACCTCGACCAGAAGGGCCGCGGCCGCGCCCTGCGGTCGGCGTGGTCTCAGAGCACTGCCCCGGTCGTCTCGTACATGGACGTGGACCTGGCGACCGGGCTGGACGCCCTCCTTCCCCTGGTCGCCCCCCTCCTGTCCGGCCACAGCGACCTGGCCATCGGCAGCCGTCTCGCCCCCGGCGCCCACGTGGTGCGGGGCGCCCGTCGCGAGTTCATCTCGCGTGGCTACAACATGCTGCTCCGCACTGCGCTGCGCAGCTCGTGCACCGATGCCCAGTGCGGGTTCAAGGCCATGAGACGCGAGGCCGCAGCGGAGCTACTGCCGCTGGTGGAGGACGACGCCTGGTTCTTCGACACGGAGATCCTGGTCACCGCCCAGCGCATCGGCCTGCGGATCCACGAAGTGCCGGTCGACTGGGTCGACGACATCGATTCACGGGTAGAAGTGGCCCACACCGCATGGTTGGACCTGCGGGGCGTTTGGCGGATGATGGGGCCGGCCTCGAGGCAGCGGGCGGTCCTGCGACCGGCCCGCCCTGCGGCACCTCGAGGCACCGGACCGGGATCGGGCTCGAACGGCGTCTCCGATGCCGGCGGCGACGGGCGCACCGGCTACGGAGCCACCGGCACCGGAGCCGGAGCCGGTGCGAGGCCTCACACCTTCGGCACCTTCGGCACCGTCGACGCCTTCGGCACCGTCGACACGTTCGGCACGGCATCCGGGACGACGGACCCAGAGGTCTTCGCCGACGAACTGCTCCGGTTCGCCGGGGTCGGGGCCGTCAGCACGCTCGCCTATGTGGGTCTCTTCGCCGCCCTCGAGCCCGGCCTGGGCAGCTACACCGCCAACGCGTTGGCCATCGGGCTGTGCAGCCTGGGCAACACCGCTGCCCACCGTGGCATGGCCGGCACCGCCCGCCACGGGCTCGACCGCAGCCACCGCATGTCGACGGGAGCCGCTCTGCTCGGCGTCAGCCTGTCCTTCACTACCGGTGCACTTGTGGCCACCCGGGCCCTCGGGCTCACCTCGCTGCTTCCCGAGCTTTGCGCCGTCTCCGTCGCCAACGTCGGTGCCGCGGTGATCCGGTTCGGCATCCTGCGCACCTGGGTCTTCCGCCCCGCCTTCGGAACCCACCTTGCCGCGGCGCCCGGCATGCTCGGCACGGGCGACCACCGCGACGAGGAACCGACGATGACGAGGACGCCCCGATGAACCCGACCGATCTGACCGACGACTCACGCGTACTCGACGGATCCGTGCCCGCACCCGTCGCACCCGCCGTGCCCGTCGCCGTCGGCACGGTCACCGATGATCCGACGTCCACCTACGGGGTGGCCCCGGGTCTCACACTCGGGGATCCGACTGTCGTCGGCGGCGTCGGGGACGACCACGCGGGCCATGGGCCCACCGACACCCCCGTCGCCGACCCACCGATCCCCGGTGCCCCCTCCGGTTGGCCGAAGCGCCTGGTGCGGGGACGACCGGAGGATCCGGCCTGGGTCCGGCCCTCGCTGCTGGTCCTGCTGGTCGGCACCGGGTTCCTCTACGTCTGGGGCCTCGGACAGTCGGGCTGGGCCAACAGCTTCTACTCCGCCGCAGTCCAGGCCGGCACCAAGAGCTGGAAGGCCTTCTTCTTCGGCTCCTTCGACGCGTCCAACTTCATCACCGTGGACAAACCACCTGCGTCGCTCTGGGTGATGGAGATCTCGGCGCGCCTCTTCGGGGTGAACTCGTGGAGCATCCTGGTACCCCAGGCCCTCGAAGGCGTGGCCACCGTCGGCCTCCTCTATCTGTGCGTCCGGCGCTGGTTCGCCCCCGGGGCGGCCATCCTGGCCGGCGTCGTGGTGGCGCTCACTCCGGTGGCCACCTTGATGTTCCGCTTCAACAACCCCGACGCGCTGTTGACCCTGGCGCTGACCGGCGCGGCCTATGCCACCATCCGGGCCGTCGACGGCGGGCGCACCCGGTGGATGGTGCTGGCCGGCGCGCTGATCGGGTTCGGGTTCATCACCAAGATGATGCAGGCGCTCATCCTCCTGCCCGTCCTGGCGCTCGTCTACCTGCTGGCCGGACCGCCCAAGCTGGGCCGCCGGGTCGTGCAGTTGGTCTACACGGGCATCGCACTGGTGGTCTCGGCCGGGTGGTGGGTGGCCGCGGTCCAGCTGACGCCGGCTGCGCACCGGCCGTACATCGGTGGCTCCACCGACAACAACCTGCTCAACCTGATCTTCGGCTACAACGGATTCGGCCGCCTGACCGGAAGCGAGACGGGCAGCGTCGGCGGACGGGCCGGTGCCGGCGGCAGCCCGTGGGGCCCGACCGGATGGGACCGCCTGTTCCTGAAGGAGATGGGCGGTCAGATCTCGTGGCTGATCCCGGGTGCGTTGATCGGCCTGGTCGCCGTGTTGTGGCTGACCCGCCGCGCCCCGAGGACGGACCGGGTGCGGGCCGGGTTCCTCCTCTTCGGGGGATGGCTGCTGCTCACCGGCGCCACCTTCAGCTTCGCCCACGGCATCATCCACCCGTACTACGCGATCGCCCTGGCCCCGGCCGTCGGTGCCCTGGTGGGCATGGGGGCCTCGACCCTGTGGCGCCGGCGCCGGGAGGCCTTCCCCCGGCTGGCCCTGGCCGCAGCCATCCTGGCCACCATCGCCTGGGCGTTCGTCATCCTCGGGTGGAGCCCGCACTGGTATCCGGCACTGCGCTGGGTGATCCTCGCCCTGGGGCTGGTCGCCGCGGCCGGCATCGCCCTGGTTCCCAAGGCCCGCGGCGTGCTGGCCGCCGGGATCGCCGGACTCGGGATCGCCTCGGTTGTTGCCGGCCCCGCCTCCTACTCCCTCACCACCGCGGCCACTCCCCACAGCGGCGCCATCCCCTCGGCCGGACCGGCCATCCAGGGTGGCGGCGGATTCGGCGGGCCCGGTGGCTTCCGCGCCTTCGGCGGCACCGGGGGGCGCAACGGCGTCACGTTGCCACCCGGCTTCACCCTTCCCAACGGGGCCAGACTGCCCAACGGGCTGACCGTCCCACCGGGCGGATTCCGACGTGGTGCCGGCGGCTTCCCCGGGGGAGCGGGTGGCTTCCCCGGTGGCGCCGGTGGCTTTCCCGGTGGTCGAAGAGGTGGCGGTGCCGGTGGCTTCGGTGGTGGCAACGCCGGAGGGCTCCTCAACGGGTCGACGCCCGGCAAGCAGTTGGTCGCCCTGCTCGGCGAGAACGCCTCGAGGTACTCGTGGGTGGCGGCCACCACCGGCTCGAACTCCGCCTCGGGCTACCAGTTGGCCACCGATGAACCGGTCATGTCGATCGGCGGGTTCAACGGGACCGACCCGGCCCCCACGCTGGCCCAGTTCGAGGAGTACGTGGCCCAGGGGCGCGTCCACTACTACATCGGCGGTGGCGGCGGTGGCGTCGGCGGCGTCGGCGGCGCCCCGGGCGGTTTCGGCACTTCCGGCACCTCACCGTCGTCGCAGATCGCCTCCTGGGTGAGCGCCAACTTCACGGCCACCACGGTCGACGGCGTGACCATCTACGACCTGACCACGAAGAACACCTGATGGGGATGACCGCACCCTGGCCCACGTCCGACCAGGTCGCTTCGCCGCCTCCGAGGTCGGCGAGTCGGCCGAGCCCGTTCCGGCGTGAACGGCGCCAGCCCATCCGCCCGACCGGGACCGCGAGCGCAGCCAGGGCAAATGCGTGCAGCACCGCTCGACGGGCCGGGGACATCGCCGCTGGGCCATGATGAGGGTCGACAACCCGGACCCCCGACAAGGAGACCACTGTGGCGATCAACGTGACGCCGATACCCGCCCTGGATCCCGAGATCAACGACATCCGACGCCGCACGGCCGAGTTCGTCAACGCCGAGATCCTCCCCAACGAGGAGA
>DAIMIK010000122.1:0-6218 GCA_036722795.1 Acidimicrobiales bacterium
CCGGCCACCGCCTACAACTACTTCAGCTCCAAGGACCACCTGCTGGCCGAGGTGCTCTGGAGGCGCATGCAGGCCCTTCCGCCGGTCGACGCCACCGGGGCCCGGTCGATGTCGGAGTGCCTGCGCGGCACGGTGCGGGCAATGGTGCTGATGGCCGCCGAGAGCCCGGCCCTGGTCGATGCGTGCACGGTGGCCCTGCTGAGCGCCAACCCGGAGGTCAAGCACCTTCGTGACCGGATCGGGGCCCGCACCCATCGCCGGCTGGAGGCGGCGTTGGGCCCCGGGGTGGACCCCATGGTGGTGAGAGTGCTGGAGACCACCTACTCGGGGGCCCTGCTCACCGCCGGCATCGGGCACATGTCCTTCCTGGACATTCCCGACTTCGTCGCCGAGGCCGCCCGACTGATGGTGGGCGTGCCAACGGCCGGTGAGACGCCGGCGGGCACGTCGACGCCACCCCTGCCGGTAGTGGACCGATGAGCGCGCCGGCGATCGGCGCACCGGTCGTGTACAGCCCCTACGCCTACGAGATCCACGAGGACCCCTATCCGGTCTACGCCCGGCTCCGGGCGGAAGCGCCGGCCTACCGCAACGACGAGTTCGATTTTTGGGCACTGTCCCGACACCAAGACGTGCTGGCCGCCTTCCGCAACGTTGACGCCTTCTCCAACGCGTACGGCGTCTCGCTCGATCCGAGCGCCTTCGGCCCGGACGCACACAAGGTGATGTCGTTTCTCGCCCTCGATCCCCCCCGGCACACCCGGATGCGCTCGCTGGTGGGCAAGGGCTTCACCCCGTCGAAGGTCGCCCAGATGGAGGACCGGATCCGCGAAATCGCCCTCGAGCACCTCGAGCCCGCTCTCGATCGGGGCTCCTTCGACTTCATCGCCGACTTCGCAGGCAAGCTGCCCATGGACGTCGTTTCGGAGTTGGTGGGCGTGCCACCGGTGGATCGGGCCGAGCTACGCCGCTTGGCCGATCTGGTCGTCCACCGGGAGGACGGCGTCTTCGACGTCCCCCAGGCGGGGATGGATGCCGCCCTCACCCTGGTCGGCTACTACCAGGGCATGGTGGACGAGCGGCGGGCCACGCCGCGTGACGACCTCACCTCGTCGCTGCTCGAGGCCAGGATCGACGGGGACAAGCTGACCGACGAGGAGATCGTCGCCTTCCTCTTCCTGATGGTGGTGGCCGGAAACGAGACGACCACGAAGCTGCTCGGCAACGCCTGGTACTGGGCGTGGCGCAACCCCGCCGAACGGGCCAAACCGTTCTCCGACCAGGCCCGGATGGCCGACTGGGTGGAGGAGACCCTGCGCTTCGACACGTCGAGCCAGATGCTCCTCCGGGTGACCCGCATGCCCCTCGAGATCCACGGACGGACCATCCCCGAAGGCGATCGGGTGCTGCTCCTCGTCGGATCGGCCAATCGCGACGGAACCGTGTTCGCCGATCCCGATCGGTACGACCTTGACCGCGACACCTCGCGCCTGGTCAGCTTCGGGAGCGGACGGCACTTCTGCATGGGCGCCCCGCTGGCCCGGCTGGAGGCGCGCGTCGGTCTCGGCGAGCTGGCGAAGCGGGTGGCCTCCTACGACATCGACCCCGATGGCATCGAGCGCGTCCACTCGACGAACGTGCGGGGGCTGGCCGCTCTCCCCACCTCGGTGGAACTCCGCTGATGCCCCGCTTCGAACCCAATCCCGATCGCCGCCCGGCCGTGGTCACCGGTGCCTCGTCCGGCATCGGCCAGGCCACGGCCCAGGCCCTGGCTGCACTGGGTCACCCGGTGGTCCTCGGGGCCCGACGGGTGTCCACCTGCGAGGACACGGCGAAGGCGATCCGGAACGAGGGAGGGGATGCCTTCGCCGTCCACCTCGACCTGGCCGACACCGACTCGGTCGAGCGGTTCGCCGAGGCGGCCGCCCAGACCCTCGGCACCGTCGAGATCCTGGTGTCCAATGCGGCCCAGAACATCGCCGGCTCGGTGCTGGGGACGGGCACCGATGCCTTCGAAGGGGTGCTCGACGTCAACGTCATCGGGACCCATCGGCTGGTGCGCTCCCTGGCCCCGTCGATGATCGACCGCCGCCGTGGCGACGTCGTGTTCGTCACCTCGGACGTGACCGAACGACCCCGCCCCACCATGGCGGCGTATGTGACCTCCAAGTGGGGGCTCGAGGGCTACGCGCGGTCGCTCCAGATGGAGCTCGAGGGAACCGGGGTGCGGGCCACCATCGTGCGACCCGGGCCCACTCTCACCGGCATGGGCATGGACTGGGACCCGGGCGTCACCGCCGAGGTCATCGAGCAGTGGGCGTCGTGGGGATTCGCTCGGCACTCGAACTTCATGCGGCCCGCCGGGGTTGCCCAGGCCATCGCCGCAGTGGTGTCCCTGCCCCGCGGCATCCACGCAACAGTCATCGAACTGCAGCCGGAAGCACCGATCCAGCCAAGATCTGAGAACGAGGAGAGAATATGACCACCGCCGTGGAACAACGGAGGCCGCCGAGGGTCTCGGGTGGCGAGGGGGCGAACGGGCACCTCGAGGAGCTGAGGGTCGACCCGATCGCACTGCTGGAACGGGTCCATGCGGAGTGCGGCGACATCGGGGTGTTCGGGTTGGGAGGCCGGGACGTCGTCCTGCTCAACGGGGCCGAGGCCAACGAGCTCTTCTTCCGCGCCCCCGAGGAGTTGCTCGATCAAGCAGAGGCATACCCCTTCATGACGCCGGTGTTCGGCGAGGGCGTGGTCTTCGATGCGTCACCGGAACGGCGGCGCGAGATGCTCCACAATCAGGCTCTTCGCGACAAGTTCATGCGGGGGCACGCCGCCACCATCGCCCGAGAAGTGGAGCAGATGGTGGCCCAGTGGGACGAGCAGGGGGAGATCGACCTGCTCGACTGGTTCGCCGAGCTGACCATCTACACCTCATCGGCATGCCTGATCGGCAAGCGGTTCCGGGACCAGCTGAACCGCCGGTTCGCCGATCTGTATCACGACCTCGAGCGCGGCACCGATGCACTTGCCTTCGTTGATCCCTACGCGCCCATCGAGAGCTTCCGGCGACGCGACGCCTCTCGCGTCGAACTCGTCGCCCTGGTGCAGGAGATCATGAATGGACGCCTTGCCGCCGGGCCGCCTTCCGACGACGATCGGGATCTCCTCGACGTCCTGATGTCTGTCCGCGACGAGGACGGCAGCCTGCGCTTCACCGCAGATCAGGTGACCGGGATGTTCATCTCGATGATGTTCGCCGGCCACCACACGACGTCCACCACCGCGTCGTGGATGATCATCGAGTTGCTGACGCACCCCGAGGAGCACGTACGCGTCGTCGCTGAGCTCGATCAGCTCTACGCCAACGGAGAGGAGGTCAGCTACCAGGCGTTGCGCGAGATGCCGTGGCTCGAAGCGTCGCTGAAGGAGACGCTGCGGATGCACCCGCCGCTCATCCTCTTGCTGCGAGTGGCGAAGGAGGACATCCAGTTCCGGGAGTTCACCATCCGCGCCGACGAGATGGTCGGCGCGTCGCCCTGGGTCTCGAACCGGATTCCGGACGACTTCGCAGATGCCGAACGGTTCGACCCGTCGCGCTACCTCGAGCCACGCGAAGAGGACAGGGCCAACCCCTGGACGTGGATCCCCTTCGGCGCCGGTCGCCACCGCTGCGTCGGCTCGGCCTTCGCCCTCATGCAGCTCAAGGCCATCTTCTCGGTGCTCCTCGAGGACTGGGAGTTCGAGTTGGCCCAGCCGCCGGACACCTATCAGGCCGACCTGTCCAAGATGGTGATCCAACTGCAGCAGCCCTGCGTGGTCCGCTACCGGCGAAGGAATCGGTAGCCCACGTGGCCGTTCCGTCGAGTCCCCAACCACACCCGTCCGCCGAATGGACCTGGTCCTGATGCGCGTCACGGTCGACCTCGACCTGTGCCAGGGCCACGGCGTATGTGAGTCCGAGGCACCGTCGGTCTTCGAGTTGGCCAAGAACGAGCAGGTGGCCATCGTGGACGAGAGCCCGTCCGAAGAGCTGCGCGGCCAGGTGGAGGCCGCGGTCCGCTACTGCCCCACATCAGCACTACGAATCATCGAGGAGGAGTGATCCATGCCGTCGTTCCCGCGCAGTGAGCTCGAGGAGATGATGCAGCGCTGGCTGGACCTCAACCAGCGCTGCGAGGAGCAGCTCGACTGGCTCCCCCTGGCCGACATGTACACCGAGGACGCCACCTACGGGTGGAACGTCGGCCCCAACGACGAGTTCATGGCCGTCGGTCGGGACGAGATCCGCGAGTACGCCGTCGGGTACGAAATGGAGGGCCTGGGCGGGTGGAGCTATCCCTACCAGCGGATACTGGTCGATGAGACCCAGGGGGAGATCCTCGGTCTGTGGAAGCAGGTGGCCGATGCCACCAGACCGGACGGCAGCCACTATGAGATCGCCGGCCTCGGGGGGAGCTGGTTCCGTTACGCCGGCAACCACCTGTGGGGCTGGCAGCGCGACTTCTTCGACGTCGGCAACGCCACCGCCACGTTCATCGAGATGATCAACGCCGGGGCACTGAGCCCCGGCATGCACAAGCGCCTCGAGCGAGCGGCGGCCGGTGGCAGGCAGCCGGGGCACTACCCGGTGGGCCAGGCCCCGGTGGGACTGTGGGAAGGCGTGTAGCGACCGGGGGCACGGCGCGGGATGCTGGCGGCATGAGCAGGGCACCGACTCCCGGGCCCGGCCGGGCCGGAAGCGACCGGGCCGACGGCGGCGGAGCCAGCGAGTCGGTGTGGGACTATCCGCGGCCTCCCCGGCTGGAGAAGGTCGAGCGCCGCATCCGGGTGGTGTTCGGCGGCGTCACCATTGCCGACACCACCGGGGCGTTCCGCGTCCTCGAGACCAGCCACCCGCCGAACTACTACCTGCCGCCGGGTGACGTCCTCGCAGGATGCCTGACCCGCACCCGACACCGCTCCTCCTGCGAGTGGAAGGGCGTCGCCCACTACTTCGACGTCAGGGCGGGGGGCTCCGTCGCCCGTGATGCAGCCTGGGGATACGACCACCCGACGGCAGCCTTCGCCGACATCACCGGCCACGTGGCCTTCTATCCCGGGCCCATGGACGCCTGCCTGGTCGACGAGGAGGTCGTCGAGCCCCAGCCCGGGGGCTTCTACGGCGGCTGGATCACCAGCGACGTGGTCGGTCCGTACAAGGGTGGGCCGGGGACGCAGGGTTGGTAGTCCAGGCGTGAGGCACCGGACCCACCCGATGTCGGAGCACCCGGTCGGGGCGGGCGTAGGTTGTCGGTCGTGTCGGATCCACCCGCGGCTCCCGCCGAAGACCTGCGGCGGGTGGACGACGCCCAGGCCCGCCTGATGGCCACCATCGGGTCGCTGTCCGACGGGCAGGTCGACCAGGCCACCCGCCTGCCGGGCTGGACGGTGGGACACCTGCTCACCCACGTGGCGCGCAATGCCGACAGCCACCGTCGGCGGGCCGAGGCCACGGCGACCGGCGACGTCATCGATCAGTACCCGGGTGGGCCCGGAGGGAGGGCCGCGGAGATCGAGGCCGGCGCCGGACGGAGCGCCGCCGAACTGCTCGATGACGTGCGTCGCTCCGCAGAGGCACTGGACGCAGCTTGGAGGGTCGTCCCCGACGGGGCATGGGGCCACCGCACCCGTGACGTCGGGGGAAGGGAGCGCCCTCTCTTCGTACTCCCCAGCCGCCGTTGGCAGGAGCTCGAGGTCCACCTCGTCGATCTCGACCTGGGCGCGACCATGCGCGACTGGCCGGACGCCTTCGTCTCCGCATGGTTGCCACGGCTACGAGCCGAAGCCTGCGGTCGCCTCCCCGAGGGTGCCGTGCTTCCGGCGCCAGGCGCGCTCGACGCCCGTGAGGAGCTGGCCTGGCTGTACGGGCGCGTTCCTGATCGTCTTCCTGCTGACCGGACTGTCCTTCCTCCTGATCGGGCTGGAGCTGCGACCGATCCTCGACACGCTGACCAAACGCGGGTCCGGATCCTTGGTCATCGAGGCCTCCGCGGTGGTCGCCACGGTGATCGTGGGGCGGATGTTGTGGATGTTCGGGGCGGCGGCCCTCCCGGGCGGACAGCGGCTGTTCAGCTCCAGCCAGGGTGTCGCCGCGTCGTGGCGGGAGACCACCGTGTTCGGATGGTCGGGCATGCGTGGCGCGGTGAGCCTGGCTGCCGCGCTGGCCCTGCCCCAGACGT
>DAIMIK010000123.1:0-6197 GCA_036722795.1 Acidimicrobiales bacterium
CCTGGAAGAGCATGGAGAACGCCCCCACGATGAGGGCCAGGGGGGCGAGGAGCCGGCTGCGCTTGCTCAGCGCCACGATGGCCTGTTCCACCTGGGCGTCATCGCCCTCGCGGATGGCACGGGCCAGGCGTCTGAACTGGACGGCCACCACCGCCCTGCGGGTCGGAGGTGTTGTGCCGTCGTCCGTCGGGGACGGCGCCTCATCGGTCAGATTCGAGGCGGGGACCACGTCCTGGCTCACCCTCCCCTCCCCTGTGCTGCGACGCCCCGAGACCGGGGCACCGGCGGGACTAACCCAGGATCTTGGCCTTCTGAGCGTCGAACTCGGCCTCGGTGAGTGCTCCCGAGTCCCGCAGCGCGGCCAGTTGCGTCAGCTGGGCGATGGGGTCCGGGGCGGGCGCGGCCGGAGCGGGTGCCGGTGCATACTCGGGCTCGGCTGCCGGGGCCTGCTGCTGGGCTGCCGCGGCCTGCTTGTTGGCCACGTGGGACCCCACCACCGCGGCGGTGCCCACCACGGCGGTCGTGCGTACAGCCATCCTGGCGATCGGTCGTCTTCTCAACATGTCGTCTCTCCTGTCGTGGAACGGTTCAGACTGCCGGCGGCAGCGCCGCCATGGCGGCTTCGATCAGCTCATAGGGTATGCGGGCCCCGTCGAGCAGCACGCCACCCGAGTCTCGCACCGCCCTGGCGAACGGAGCGGCCCAGACGTCCTCCCACAACAGCAGGGCAGCCGAGGAGTTGGGCTCCAGTTGGGCGGCGGCGTACTCGATGTCCTCGGGGCTGATGAGGCCACCGACATCGGCGTCCAGGTCGGCGAAGGCCTCGAAGCCCTCGAGGTCCTCGATCTCGAAGCTCACGACATTACCGTCCGCGTCCTTGCCGATGAAGATCAGGTCGAGGACCTTGACGGTTCCCGACTCGACCAGGGCGATGAGCTCGGGGGCGATCTCCCCGTTGAACTTGTTGCCGGGGAATCCGACGATGATGTATTCGACTGGTCCTGTGGTCATGTGCTGTCCTTCCTCACCTTCGTGTCTGTTCAGAGTACGGGGTTGTTCACGGTGAAGTCCTCATCCGGATCGGGTGATCTGTCCGCTGGGCAGGCACCGAACAGCGGCGAACGAGAAGGGTTCACACGCCGGACTCGACCTTGATGCGCCCATCGGCCGCAGCACTCTTGAGAGCGTCGTAGTCGCGCTGATTCTGGTCGGCGTAGGACTCGGCGAACGAGGCGATGGCGTTGTCGAAGGACCTGCCGGAACCCAGGTAGGCGGCGATGGCGATCCGGTCGCCGGAACGGGCATGGGCCCGGGCCAGCGTCCAGCCGCACAGCCGGGCATAGACCTCCATGGCCTGGGGAATCATCCGGTCGGTGTCGGCCGAGCCCTTCCAGTCGCGCAGTTGGCGGATGTAGAAGTCGCGCTGCACGCCGTCGATTCCTTCGACCTGGTCCCAACCGAGGAAGATGTCGCTGGAGGCCTGCATCAGGTGCTGGCCGGCGACGACCCGCTCGCCCTGATTGGTGTAGCGGCTCTTGCCCACGAACTGGGCCAGCACCGACTCTTGGGCCTCCTTGGCCTGAAGGAGCAACGGGTCACTTCCATCGCTCCCCACCATCAACAGCACCCAGGCCCTGGTCCCGACGCTGCCGACCCCGACCACCTTGCGGGCGATGCTCACGAACCGGAACTGCTTGAGCAGGTGCTGGCGGTCACTCTGGAGGGTGTGACGATAGCTGCGGAGCAGCCCGTGCATCCGGTCGGTGAGCAGAGCTCCTTCGTCCTCGGAGACGAGCTCTTCGATGGGCACGACGAGGGGAGGGTTGCTGACGAACCGGAGCTCGCCGTCGACCACCTCGGTCAGCTTCTCCAGAGCCTGCATGCTGTCGCGGGTCTTGGCCTTGGCCAATTGCTTGTCGGCCCGGGCCTTGACCTTCGACATCGTCTTGTCTGGCCGCTTCTTTCCGGTCAGGCCGAGCTCCTGACCCAGGTCACCCATGACCTTTTCGACATCGAGCTTGGCGTACCAGACGTCGAGATCCCGCATGGTGGCGAGTGTGGCCATCTCCGTGCGGTACGCCTCCGCCGAGGCCAGCACCGCGGTGGCCCGCTCCTGGTCGGAGAATCCACGCTCCCGCCCGGCGATGGCCAGGCTGGCCGCAAGGCGCTTCACGTCCCACTCCCAGGGGCCGGGCAGTGTCTCGTCGAAGTCGTTCACGTCGAACACCAACGTCCGCTCCGGCGAGGCGAACACGCCGAAGTTGCTCATGTGGGCATCGCCGCAGGCCTGGACGTTCAGCCCCGAACGCGGCGTGGCCGAGAGATCGGATGCCATGATGAGTGCGGCTCCCCGATAGAAGGTGAACGGGGAGACCAGCATGCGGCCGTAGCGGATGGGCACCAGTTCGGGGACCCGTGATGCCGCCTGGCTCTCGAGCAGTGCCACCGGATCAGGTCGGGTCGGGGACGGTTCCCACACCTCCTGCGCCGCCCTCGGGGCCATGGTCCGGGCTGACTTGCCGAGGGCCGCCCGTTGGCTTGGCGACGGGTGGTCGGGCTTCATCTCCGCCGCCTGGGTGGACGATTCATTGGCCATCTGACCACCTTCCCACCCCGGTGCGCCGGGACCATCACCCTGATCGGGCGATTTGCCACGGGGCGAACGCCTCAGAGGCCGGCGACCACCCGAAAGCCCAGGTTGCCGGTCGAACTGTCCGGAGCACTCCCGAACCGGGCCGACACCCGGTACCGGCGACAGTAGGAGGCGTGGCACAGGTAGGAGCCACCCCGCTGGACCCGGAACGAGCCGGTCGGTGGCCCGGGGGGCGAGGTAACCGGCGACGCGGCGTAGTAGCCCACGTCCAACCAGTCCGCACACCACTCCCAGACGTTCCCGGTCATGTTGAAGATCCCGTACCCGTTGGGCTCGAACGCATCGACCGGGGCGGTGCCACGGTAGCCGTCTGCTCCTGTGTCCCCACCCGGGAACTCGCCCTGGAAGACGTTCATGCGGTGGACTCCCCCGGGCTCGAGCTGGTCACCCCAGGGGAACGGTGAGCCGGCCATCCCGCCGCGGGCCGCGACCTCCCACTCCGCCTCGGTGGGCAGCCGGGTCCCTGACCAGGTGCAGTAGGCCTGAGCATCGTCCCAGGAGACGTGGACCACCGGATGGTCGAGCCGGTCGGAGACGGCCGACTGGGGTCCTTCGGGATGGCTCCAGTCCGCCCCCATCACCTGACGCCACCAGGGAGCGCTCTCGACACCCCTGGTCGGTGGGAATTCGTCGGGAAGCAGACCGCCGAAGACGAACGACCACCCGTACCGTTCGGCGTCCGTGCGCCAACCGGTGGCGTCGACGAACTCGACGAACTGCCGGTTGGTGACCGCATGGCGATCGATCCGGAACGCAGGCAGCTCCACGTCGTGGACCGGGCCCTCGCCGTCACCCGGGTACGACCACTCCGATTCGTCACCCATTCGGTACCGGCCGGCCGGAACCGTCACCAGGGTCGGCGGAGGACTGCCCCTGCCGGTCACCTCGCCGCGGCTCTCGGAGGGCCCCGCACCCACGGGTCGATCAGGGGAGCAGCAGGGGCCGGACATGGTGGGCAGGGTACCGGGGAGGCGACTACTGGATGGCCGTGGCGATCCGCATGAGCTCCTGAGGCGAGATGAGGTGATCGTGGCTGTCGTCACCGATCTGGAGCTCGACCCAGTTGACCGCCCCGGTGAAGCGGCTGGACTCGCCGGAGTAGTCCTCGCTGACCGGAGTTCCGGTATCGGAGCCCACATCGCAGGTCTCGTCTCCGGAGTAGATCATGGGCACGGTGGCGTTGATCCGTCCGTCACCGACCGGGCGGCCGTCGATGAAGAGGGACGCGGTCCCTCCCTTTGCCAGCCCCCCTCCGTCGTAGGCGAACTCCATCCGTACCTGATGGGTCCCGGCCGGCACCGCCTCGTTCCCCTCTGCGTAGAAGCGCATCAGTCCGGCCAGGTTGTGGCAGTACTTGGGCCTGCCCTCGTGCAGGTACAGGCTCCAGCCGGCAAACGCGCCGCCCTGGGCCACGATGACACCATTGGCCCCACCTACGGGGACGGTGATCTCCGCGGTGACCGAGTGCGACTTGTTCTTGAGGTTGAGCACCGAGTTCTCACTGAGGCGGTTCATGCCACCGTAGAGAATCTGGCTGTTCCCCTTGACCAGCACCGGGCGTCCGGCGATATCCGAATTGAAGCGCTCGATGCGCCGATCGTCGAGTGGTAGCACGTTGTACTTCACCGCCTCGATGAGCCAAAGCCGCTGCAACTCCTTGAGCTTGTCCGGGTACTGGCTGGAGACATCGTGGGCCTGAGACCAGTCGGTGGTGGTGTCGTAGAGCTCCCAGACGTCATCGTCGAGGGCAGGAAGTTCGGCGCCGAACAGCCACGGGATGCTGTGTCGGGTGACCGCGGTCCAACCCTTGTGGTAGATACCGCGGTTGCAGGCCACCTCGAAGTACTGGGTCTCCCTCCGCTCGTCAGCCGACGGGTCGTCGAAGGCGTAGGCCATGGAGACCCCGTGCAAGGGCATCTGCTGGATGCCGTTCACGAAGGTCGGCTCCGGGATGCCGGCCACATCCAAGATGGTCGGTCCGACGTCGATGATGTGCTGGAACTGACTGCGGATCTCCCCGCGGGCGGCAATGCCGTTCGGCCAGTGGACGATGGTTCCGTTGCGGGTCCCGCCGAAGTGGGAAGCGACCTGCTTGGTCCACTGGAACGGGGTGTTCATGGCGTGGGCCCAGCCCACGGCGTAGTGGTTGTAGGAGGCAGGAGTACCGAATTCGTCGATCCGTTGGGCCATGAACTCGGTGGTCTCGAAGTCGGCCGCCCCGTTCAGCGAGATGATCTCGTTGAACGTGCCGTGCGGCGTACCTTCGGCGCTGGCCCCGTTGTCACCGATGATCAGAAAGACGAGCGTGTCCTCCATCACCCCGAGAGCCTCGATGGAGTCCAGGAGTCTCCCGATGTGGTGGTCGGTGTGCTCGAGGAAGCCGGCGTAGATCTCCATCTGGCGGGCGAGCACCGGCTTGAGGTCGTCGGCGATGTCGTCCCAGGCCTCGATCTCGTCGGGCCGGGCGGAAAGCACGGTGTCGCCAGGAACGATGCCCTGCTCCTTCTGGCGGGCCAGGGTCTGCTCACGGAGTGCGTCCCACCCGGCGTCGAACTGGCCCCGGTACTTGTCACTCCACTCTGTGGGCACATGGTGGGGGGCGTGGGTCGCACCGGGGGCGAAGTACATGAAGAACGGCTTGCCGGGCATGAGGGACCGTTGCCGCTGCACCCAGGTGATGGCGTGGTCGGTCAGATCCTCGGTGAAGTGGTAGCCCTCATCTGGTGTCTTGGGTGGCTCGACCGGCGTGATCCCGTCGTAGAGCGCCGGATACCACTGGTTGGTCTCTGCACCCACGAATCCGTAGAAGTGCTCGAATCCGCTCCCCGTCGGCCACTGGGTGAACGGACCCATCGGGCTGGTCTCCCACACCGGCACTTCGTGACACTTGCCGAACTGAGCGGTGCTGTAGCCGTTCAGGAGCAGGGTCTCGGCGATGGGAGCGGCATTGTCCGGACGGATCGAGTTGTAGCCCGGCGCCGACGTGGCGATCTCGGTGATGCCGCCCATGCCTACCGCGTGGTGGTTGCGGGCGGTCAGAAGCGCTTGCCGCGTCGGTGAGCACAAGGCGGTCGTGTGGAACCGGTTGAACCGCAACCCGTTGGTGGCAAGTCGCTCGGCCACAGGGGTGTTGCATGGTCCGCCGAAGGCCGACGATGCGCCGAATCCGGCGTCGTCGATCATCACCACCACTACGTTCGGGGCGCCGGCCGGGGGCCGCAGCGCCTCGATCGGCGGGTATGAGGTGTCCGGGTCCTTGGCGTCGTAGGTGGTCAGACCGATGTGGGGCCGATGGGGAATCGGCAGGTTGGATCGGGAGAGGTCAGCCACAGGGAACTCCTTGGGTTGTGCCGCCCGCTGAGGGGCCTGGTTCGTTCGATCTGACCGGGTTCACCGAGGAGAGCTCGATATTGAGGTCGCGGAGGAGCTCGAGAAGGCTGTGCAGGCGGGCCTGGTCGGGCACCCACCCGATCAGATGGGTCAGTCCGTGGTCGCAGCGACTGACCTCGAACCCGTCGATGGCCGCGACCAGCGTCGGGCTCAG
>DAIMIK010000124.1:0-6193 GCA_036722795.1 Acidimicrobiales bacterium
GGGGCCCGGGAGCCCCGCCCCGCCCGGTCAGTCCTCCTGGGCGGCCGGGCCGGGGGCCGGGGGAGCGCCGGACCGGGCGGCGAGCGCCTCGAGGATCGTACCGAAGAGGCCGGTGTCCCGGGCCCCGATGAGCTGCCAGGCCCGCCCGATACCCACGAGGAAGAACACCACCGTGAGGATGGCCAGCGTCTGGACGAACCCTGCATCGTGGGTGTCCCGCATGAGCTGGACACCCGTCACGCCCTGGTAGACGAAGAGGACCCCCTGGACGGCAAGCATCCGGAACTGACGGCCACGACCGTCGACGCGCTCGGCCCGGTGCAGGATGATCCCGAGTGCCAGGCATGAGGCGACGCCGGAGCAGGCGACCACCAGGGCAACCGCCCCCAGGTCGATGCCCGGGATCAGGGCGAAGAGGGAGACCGCCAGTGCGTCGAGCAGTGCGGAGAAGGCCCGGCCGGCGCGCAGGTCGGTCTCGACCCTCCTGGCGGGATCCGACCACTGCGGAGACACCGAGATGGCCACGAAGAGCAGCCCGATCAATGCCCCGGCCACGCCGGCGCTGGCAGCAAAGAAGGCGGAGTATGCAGGGGGGACCACTGCGTTGGACGGTACCGCACGCCTGCTTGCCGGAGCGTGATCCACCGGGACGGCCGGGTGCCGTGCGAGCGGGCGCTGTCGGGCAACACCACCCCGCCCGCCCACCGCCCTACAGCCGCGAGTAGGTCTCCGCTTCGGCGGCGAACCGCCGGGCCGCCTCCGGGCTCACCGAGGCCCGGGTCAGGCCGATGGCGGTGAGGACATCGTCGGCGCCCACCTCCGGTGGCCCTCCCGCCAGGGCCCGGTCGAACGCCATCTGGGCCCCGCGCTGGGCGACCAGGGCGAAGTCGGCCGGCGTGAACCCGGCGGTTCGCAGCGCCACCTCCCCGGGGTTGCCGGCGCTCAGGAACTCCTTGGCCAGGTCGGCGCGTTCCGACTCGTCGGGCGCCCCGACCGGGATGATCAGGTCGAAACGACCGGGACGGAGCAGCGCCTGATCGATGGCGGCAATCGAGTTGGTGGCCATGACCATCAGCCGGTCCGGTCGGGACTTGAAGACCGGGATCGCCTTCAGGAGCTCGTTGACCAGGGGCTGGCTGTCCGGGCGTTCGGATCGGTCCGAGGCGATCTCGTCGGCCTCGTCGATGAAGCAGACCAGGCGGTCGACCTTTCCGAGCTCGGCCAGTCCGTCACGGAGGGCCCGTGCGCCCTCGATCCCCTGGCCGAGCAGGGAGGGGTGGAGCTCGACGAAGGCCCACGAGAGCCGCGATGCCATGGCCCGGGCGAACGAGGTCTTGCCGGTCCCGGGCGGCCCGAACAGCAGGATCGCCGCAGGAGGCACCAGTCCCAGCTGATCGGCCAGCTCGGTGTGGGCGAGGGGGGCGACCACCCGGCGGTCGAGGATCTCCTTGGCCGACGAGAACCCTTTCATCGACTCCCACAGCCCGGCCCCGGGAACATGCCCGCCGAAGCGCTCCACGACGGCCAGCTCCTCGGGCACCATCGATGCGTCGCGCTGGTAGAGGTGGAGACCGTCCATGTGGGTGAACCCCTGGTTGGAGAAGGCCATCTCCCCGACCTGGCCGGGATGGACCAGGGCCAGCAGGCGCCGGGCCCCGCGGTGGATGATCTCCTGGTCCAGCTCACGAAGGAGCGCGGAGCCGATCCCCTGCTGGCGCCAGTCGGGATGGATGGCCAGCGTCATCAGGTGGGCGTCCGCGCCGCACACGCGGGCGACGATGGCTCCGATGAGTGCACCGGAGGCGACGGCCACCACGGCGGGCTGGTGCTCGTGGAGGGCCTCGACCACGTCGCTTCGGCTGTAGGAGGCCCCGGTGGCGGAGCCGGACAGGTCGATGAGCCGGACCACCTCCTCGAAGGGCATGGCCGGATCCCGGTAGTCAAGGGTGAGCGCGCGCCACTGGCTTGTCACTCGTTCGACCTCCCACAGTCGTCGGGGCTCATGCTAACGGCCATGGGGTGCACCGAGGGCCCTCGACGTGTCGGTCGGCCCCTCGGGGACGACCCGGGCGCTGGTGTTGACCTGGCCGAGCGTGTGCCCCACACTTGGTCGAGGCCTGGGGGGGCCGGCAAGGAGCCGCGGACATGGCACAGTGGAGCAGGGCGGAGATCGAAGAGGCGTTCGCCACCTACCAGCGCAGGGCGGCCGACGCGGGACGCACCGGCAACTGGAGGGCATGGGCCGATCAGTTCACCGAGGACGCCACCTACATGGAGCATCACTACGGGGCCTTCACCGGCAGGGAGGCCATCTACGAGTGGATCAGCTCGTGTATGGCGAGGTATCCCGGCAGCGAGATGCCCGACTTCCCGATCGAGTGGTACGTCATCGACGAGGATCGCGGCTGGGTGGTGTGCCAGGTGTGGAACCGAATGCGGGACCCGGGGGATTGCAGCGTCCATCAGGAGTACAACTTCACGCTCCTCAAGTACGCGGGCAACGGACAGTGGTCCTACGAGGAGGACATCTACAACCCGATGCGGTTCGCCACCATGGTGGGGGAGTGGGAGGCCGCCCGGAGGGCTGCTTCTGCGGGCTGAGGCGGATGCCGGGGGCCGAAGTGCGTGATCGCCGGCGCTGGGCACGGCGGCCAGTCAGCGCACTACGGTGAATTCGTGGAACTGCGACGACTGGGGAGGACCGGGCACCGCTCTTCTGTTGCCATCCTCGGTGGTGCGGCCTTCTGGGGCTCCGACCCGGAGGCAACGGCGGCGTCCTTCGCCCACGCCATGGCCGCCGGCGTCAACCATCTCGATGTGGCGCCGCAGTACGGCCGGGCCCAGGAGCTGCTCGGCCCGCTGATCCCGCCCGAACGGGAGCGTCTCTTCGTGGCCTGCAAGACCCTCCGCCACAGTGCCGACGGGGTGCGGGCCCAGCTCGAGGAGTCCCTGCGCCTCCTGCAGTGCGACTACTTCGACCTCTATCAGCTGCACGCCGTCACCGACCTGGCAGAACTGGACGCGAGGGCGGATGCCCTCGCGGCGATCCTCGCCGCCCGGGAGGAGGGGCTGTGCCGGTGGGTGGGGATCACCGGCCACGACCTGGGTGCGCCCGCCGCCCACCTCGAGGCCCTGCGTCGTCACGACCTCGACACGGTGATGTTCCCCGTCAATCCGCGGCTGTGGTCCGACGACGCCTACCGGCGGGACGCTGAGGCCCTGCTGGCCCACGCCATCGAGCACGACATCGGGGTCATGGCCATCAAGGCGGCCGCGGCCCGGCCGTGGGCGGACCGACCTCCCACCTCCACCACCTGGTACGAGCCGTACACCACGCGGGGCGAGGTGGCCCGCGGCCTCGGGTTCGCGCTGTCGACGCCCGGCGTCCACGCGGCGTGCACCCCGGGCGACACCGAGGTGCTCGCCCTCGCTCTCGACGTTGTGGCGAACCTGGTGCCGATGAGCGCCGCCGAGCGCCAAGAGGCGGTTGCCGCCACCGCACATGAGCATGGGATCTTTCCCATGCCGGTCGCCTGACCGCCGTGGCCGAGGGGCCGCGCGTGCCGACCCCCGGCGAATCGATCACGATCACCGCCCCACTGCAGGGAACCGTGGTGCATGTGCCGGTGGCCCCTGGCGACGTCGTGGCCCAGGGCGAACCGATCGCGATCATCGAGTCGATGAAGATGGAGCACGTGGTCCCTTCGCCGGGAGCTGGCTCCATCCTCTCGCTGTCCACCCGGCCCGGGGACCTGGTCGCCGCCGGTGACGTCCTGGCCGTGATGGAGACGAGTGGCCACCCGGTTGCCGAAGCCGTCGGCCGGGTGGTTGTCGACCTCGATGCCGTCCGGCCGGATCTGGCCGAACTGCACCACCGGCGAACCCTGGTGCTCGATACGGGCCGCCCCGAGGCGGTGGACCGACGCCACGCGAGCGGCCGGCGGACGGCGAGGGAGAACATCGGCGACCTCTGCGACCCGGGCAGCTTCACCGAGTACGGGTCCTATGCCATCGCCGCCCAGCGGGCCCGCCGCCCTCTCGAGGAGCTGATCGAGCGGACGCCGGCCGACGGGTTGGTGGCCGGGATCGGACGGGTCAACGGGAGCCGCTTCGCCGACGAGCGATCGTCCTGTGCCGTGCTCTCCTACGACTACACCGTGTTGGCCGGGACCCAGGGTCAACAGAACCACCGCAAGAAGGACCGGGTGTTCGAGCTGATCGAGCGCTTGCGGCTCCCGGTGGTCCTCTTTGCCGAAGGAGGGGGTGGGCGGCCAGGTGATACCGACTACGCGGTGATCACCGGGCTCGACACCATGGCCTTCAACCTGTTCGGGCGGCTCAGCGGGCTGGTGCCCCTGGTGGGTATCGGCTCGGGATGGTGCTTCGCCGGCAACGCCGCCCTGCTCGGTTGCTGTGACGTGATCATCGCCACCAAGGACGCCTCGATCGGTATGGGCGGCCCGGCCATGATCGAGGGAGGCGGGCTCGGGACCTTCCGGCCCGAGGACGTGGGCCCCATGGCCACGCAGGTGCCCAACGGTGTGGTGGACCTCCTGGCCGAGGACGATGCCGATGCAGTGGCCCTGGCCAAGCGGTACCTTTCCTACTTCCAGGGGGCGACCGACGAGTGGTCGTGCGCCGACCAACGACTGCTCCGCTCGTGCATCCCCGAGGAGCGGCTGCGGGTGTACGACATCCGACAGGTGGTCACCACCCTCGCCGATGCCGGTTCCGTGTTGGAGCTCCGGGAGGGGTTCGCCAAGGGCATGGTGACCGCACTGATCAGGCTCGAGGGCCGGCCGGTCGGCGTCGTGGCCAACGACCCGGCCCACGTGGGCGGTGCCATCGACAGCGACGGAGCCGACAAGGCGGCCCGCTTCCTCCAGCTGTGTGACGCCCATGACCTCCCGATCCTCTTCCTGTGCGACACGCCGGGGTTCATGGTGGGCCCGGAGGCCGAGCAGACCGGCCAGGTCCGCCACTTCAGCCGGCTGTTCGTCATCGGGGCGAGCCTGACCGTCCCGTTCTTCACCATCGTGCTCCGCAAGGGGTACGGACTTGGTTCGCAGGCGATGGCCGGTGGCAGCTTCCGGGCCCCGATCTTCACGGTGGCATGGCCCAGCGCGGAGTTCGGGGGCATGGGCCTCGAAGGGGCGGTGCGCCTGGGCTTCCGCCGGGAGCTCGATGCCGTGGAGGACCCCGAGGCCCGGGAAACGCTGTTCCAGAGCATGGTCGAACGGGCCTATCAGCACGGGAAGGCGCTCAATGTGGCCACCGCCTTCGAGATCGACGACGTCATCGATCCGGTCGATTCGCGACGGAGGATCGTCGAGGCATTGCGATCGTCCCCACCCCCTCGCCCGCGGTCGGGGAAGAAGCGGAGCTGTGTCGACGCGTGGTGAGGGCCTCGGGAGCCGGCGGGCTGGGGGTGCCAGAAATGGCGACCGCCCGTCCATTCGTCCGCTCACATCTCCATCGAGGGCCGATACGCTGGATCGAGGTACGTCGCCGGGTCCTCCTCGAAGTCGATCTGGCGGCCCTTGCCGCAGAAGAAGTAGGTCTGGCCTTCGCGCTCGCTCGTTAGGCCCGCCGCTCGGGCGTGCTCGATCTCGACGGTCATCCCACAGACGGGATCGGTGGCCATGGTTGGCTGCTCGATCATCGCGACCTCCATTCAGGTTTCGATCTCTGACGTTGGACTGGATCTCAGGCGGGCTTGGCCGGGGCCGAGGGGCCCGGTACGGGCTCCCGCCCCAGGCGCAGACGGCGAAGGAGCTGGGCGTTCGCGGCGACGATGATCGTCGAGGCGCTCATGGCGATCGCCCCGACCGCCATCGGCAGGTCGAGGCCCCATGGCACCAGGATTCCCGCGGCGACCGGGATCGCGACCAGGTTGTAGGCGGTCGCCCAGACGAGGTTCTGGACCATCTTGGCGTAGGTAGCTCGCGACAGCACGATCGCGCCGACGACATCGCGCGGGTCGCTCCGCACGAGCACGATCCCGGCCGACTCGATCGCCACGTCGGTGCCGGCACCGATCGCGATGCCGACATCGGCGGTCGCGAGGGCGGGGGCGTCGTTCACGCCGTCGCCGACCATGGCCACCTTGCGGCCGCCAGCCTGGAAGCGCTTGACGGCATCGGCCTTGTCGGCCGGCAGGACCTGCGCTGCGACCTCGTCGATCCCGAGCCTC
>DAIMIK010000125.1:0-6134 GCA_036722795.1 Acidimicrobiales bacterium
TTCGATCCACACCGTGGACACGCTCACCGACGCGGGGAGGGGCGCCCACCACCTCCCCGCAGTGGCCGCCGACGATGTTGCGCTCATCCAGTACACGTCCGGGAGCACGGGCGACCCACGAGGGGTTGTGCTCACCCATGCGCAGATCCTCGCCAACGTGCGCTCCATGGGGGAGGCGGTCGACGTGGACACGGACGACGTGTTCGTGAGCTGGCTTCCGCTCTACCACGACATGGGCCTCATCGGTGCCTGGCATGCCAGCCTCTTGTTCGGTTTTCCGCTCGTACTTCTCTCGCCGTTGGAGTTCCTCGCCCGCCCGGCCAGCTGGCTGGAGACGATCTCCCGGTACGCAGGGACGATCTCGGCCGCACCGAACTTCGCCTATCAGAGTTGCGTGGACCGCATCGGTGACGCCGAGCTCGCGGGGCTCGACCTGAGCTCCTGGCGCGTGGCGATCAACGGCTCGGAGCCGGTCAGTGCGTCGACCCTCGAACAGTTCGTCGATCGCTTCGGGGCGTGTGGCTTCCGCCGAGAGGCGATGTGTCCTGCGTACGGACTCGCCGAGGTCGGCGTGGGCCTCACGTCGACCCCTCCGGGACGTGGCCCCCGTATCGACACCGTGGTACTGGCGTCGCTCGAGGGATCAGGTCGTGCGGAGCCGGCCGCCCCCGGCCGGGCGGGGTCGATCCCCGTGGTCGGGTGCGGCGTGCCGTTCCCGGGTTACGAGATCCGTGTGGCGGATCGCCGGGGGAAGCCGCTCCCCGATCGTCGGGAAGGGATGGTCTCCTGTCGAGGGCCGTCCGCGGCGAGCGGCTACTTCGCCAACGACGCTGCCAGCACGGCGTTGTGGCACGAGGGCTGGCTCGAGACCGGTGACCTCGGCTACCTCAGCGAAGGCGAGCTCTTCCTGACCGGTCGCGCGAAGGACTTGGTGATCCGGGGCGGGCGCAACATCCACCCCGAAGAGCTGGAGCTGGCACTGGGCGAGCTCGACGGCGTCCGGCGCGGTGGCGTCGCCGTCGTCGCCGGCAACGATCCTCAGCATGCAACTGAACGGTTGGTGGTCGTCGCCGAGTGTGATCTCCACGCGCCTTCGGCCCGGGCCGCCCTAACGGCCGAGATCACCAGGAGGGCGGTCGACCTCCTCGGCGCTCCCCCCGACGACGTCGTGCTCGTCCCGATCGGAGCGATCGAGCGCACGTCCAGCGGCAAGGTCCGTCGAGCCGCCACCCGTCAGGCATTGGAGGACGGCACACTCGGAGCGCGGCGCGCGCCGGTCGTGCTCCAGTTCGCGCGCTTGGTCCGGTCGGGGTTCGGACTGACCGTCCGCCGACTCGGCACCGCGGTGGTCGACCTGGGGTTCGCCGTCTACGCGTGGGCGCTGGTCCTGCTCATCGGGGTCCCCCTGTGGGGGGTCGTGCAGCTACCGGTGCCGAGGCACGTCCGCTGGGCGCTCACTCGGGCCGCCGGTGCGAGCCTCAGTGCCCTGACCGGCATCCACGTAGCGGTGGACGGGGTGTTCCCACCTCCTGAGCGCCCCGCGGTGATCGTGGCCAATCACGCCAGCTTCGTTGACGCCTTGGTGATCCTCCTCGCTTCGCCCGATCCGCTGACCTTCGTCACCAGCACCGAACTGGGGAGCCACTGGTTCGTCGGTCGATTCCTCCGGCGACTCGGCTGCGTGTTCGTGCATCGCGGCGACGCAGGGCAGAGCACGGACGAGGTGGCGCACCTGGCCGGGCTGGTGGGGGCCGGGGCCCGCCTGGTGGTATTCCCGGAGGGGTCGATCGACGGCTCACCGGGCCTGCGGCCGTTCCACCTGGGGGCCTTTGCGGCCGCATCGGCGGCAGCCTGTCCGGTCGTTCCCGTGGGCATTCGCGGGACGCGGGGCATCGTGCGTCCCGGAACGCTTCTGCCACATCGTGGGAGCGCAGAGGTCTTCGTCGGGGCACTCATGACGCCCACCTCGGACGACTTCGCCGGATATGCCGATCTCGGTGAGCGTGCCCGGCAGGTGATCGCCGGGCTCACCCGGGGTCCCCAGACGAGTTAGTCGATCAGGAGGCTGCGTTCGTGTGCAATGCGTGCAGAAGAGGTTGGGTCGTACCGTGATGCTCTGCCCCTCCACCGGTGAGTGGCGGGGCGCCCGGCAGCGGTCGCGTCGGGGGCAGCGCGTGGTGGTGTCATGACTTGGCATCGCGGGAAGCCCGCGGTCCCGGGTCCGGCAACCCTCGCCGGCACCCTGGCGATCGCCGCGTACGTCTGGTGGGCCACCGGGCTGCACTCCTTTACCGCGGGTGCCTACGTGGCAGTGGGGCTACCGGTGGCCGCGCTCGTCCTCGTTGTCGTCGTCGTTCGGCCGGATCGCTCGGCACGTACCGAATCGCGTGCCGGGGCAGAGGGCTCCGAGATCAGGCTGCGCACGACGTTGCCGTGGCTGTTGCTGCTCGCGCTCGCCGTCGGGCTCGAAGCCTGGGGCCTCGCCCTCGGAGGTCGGTCGACGGTCGTGCCGACGCTCAGCACCGTGGCCGATCATGCGCTGGCGTGGCACGCGGTGCGTGTCGTCTTGTTCTGTGGATGGCTGGCCGTGGGGTGGGCCCCGGTACTCCGCACGACGTTCCGCGGGAATGCAGGGGACGACTGACGTGGCGACCACGATCGCCTGGCTCGTTCTCCTCGCCGCCGGGGTCCTCTGGGAGATCGCCTGCTATCTGTCCCACGGGAGATGGACGAGCCTGACGGCCCTGGGGGCGGTGGTGGCGAGTCAACTGCCCGGAACCCTCGTCCTCATCGGCATCTGGGCATTCATCGGATGGCACCTGTTCGCCCGCTACACCTTGCCGGGCTGACGACATGGACTCCCGACCACCCAGGCGAACAGGTACCCGAGTGCCCCCACCCACGATCGGCGAGGAGCCGGCCGGGGTCGGTCCAGTGCGCCCGGCAGCAGTGTTCCCTGGCGGCGAGGACTGATGAACGCAGTCATCTCGCCCGTCGGCTACTGGTCCTCGGTGGTGTGTGCCGCAGCCGGCTGCACCGTACTCTGCGTGGCCGCACGGTCGCATCCGGGCCGATGGACAGGTGTGGTGGCGCGGGTGATCGCCCTCCTGCTCGTTGCCGATGCAGTCAGCTACACCGTTGCACTCGTGGTCGGCGGTTCCTGGTCGCCCAGGACCTCACTTCCCCTGGCGCTCTGCAATGCGGCAGTGATCGTGGCAGCCGCCGCCTGTTGGTGGCGGGTGGTGCTGCTGGTCGAACTCACCTACTTCTGGGGCCTGGCGGGCACCCTGCAGGCGATCATCTCTCCGGACCTCAACGTCGCCTTTCCGCACCTGGTGTTCTTCCAATACGTGGTCGGCCATCTGGGCGTGGTGGTGGCCGCGCTGTTCCTGGTGGTCGGCATGAGGATCACGCCACGGCCCGGCGCGGTGCCCCGGGTGCTTGCGATCTCCGTCGCCTACACGGCGTTCGTGGGCCTCGTCGACGCAGTGACCGGCGCGAACTACATGTTCCTGCGCCGTCCCCCTGGCGAGTGGACGCTGCTGCGGGTGCTCGGTCCGTGGCCGTGGTACCTGCTGAGCGCGACCGGCGTGGCTCTGGTCCTGTTCACCCTGCTCGACGCACCGTTCTGGTTGAGCCGGCGGAGGGCAGCACGAGTTCCGGCGTCCAAGGCGGGCGGAGGTGCAGCCGATGCACCACCGCCGGCTGGAGCGCGCGAGAGGAATCCCGCGAGACCGCGGTCGTCGTCGTGACCCTGCCCCCAGACCCGAAACCACGATCGGGAGCGACGAGACGACCACGCCTGCACCGGTGGACCGATCGGACGGTCATCGGCGTCGCGCTGGCCGCGTTGGCCTCGGGCTTCGGCCAATTCGGGGTGATCGCCGCGCTGGGTGACGTCTCCCGGGACTTCGGGCGGGTGGTGCAGGGCGGCACCATCGCTGATCAGATGGGGCTCTCGGGCACCGAACTCGGCATCGGCCTGGCCATCATCCGGCTCGCGTCACTGGGCAGTCTGCCGCTCGTCGGTCTGGCCGACCGGTTGGGGCGACGCACCATGTTGCTCGCCACCCTTGCGCTTGGTCTGGCCCTGACCGTCGCTGCAGCGGCCAGTCCCAGCTACTGGTGGTTCGTGGCGATCTTCGCCTGTGGCCGGCCCTTGCTCAGCTCCACGAATGCCCTGACCGAGGTCATCGCCGCGGAGCAGACCGATGCTCGTGGCCGGGCGGCGGCGGTCGCATTGGTGGCTGCCGGCTACGGGGTCGGGGCCGGGCTGACGGCGGTCATCCACAGTCTGGCCTCCAGCGTGCTCGGGTTCCGGGGGATGTTCGCGTTGGCGTTGGTGCCGCTGGCGGCGGTCCCGTTCCTGAGCGGGTGGATTCAGGAGCCGGACAGGTTCGCCATCGCTGCATCCGCAGAGGAGCACCCACTTCCCGTGCTGGGCCCCGTCGGCCGGCAGTTCCGCGGGCGACTGGCGGTGATCGGCGTGATCGCCTTCGCGATGTCGATGATCACCGGTCCGGCCAACAGCTACGTGTTCGTGTACGCACAAGATGTGCTGCACCAGCCCGGATACGTGACTGCAGCCATGGTCGTGGGGGCCGGGATCGCGGGGTTGGTCGGCCTCGTCGTCGGGCGGTGGCTCTCCGACCATCTGGGACGACGCCCCACCGGCGCACTGGGGATGGTCGGGCTGGCGCTGTTCGGTGTGCTCGCCTACGCGGGGTCAGGCGCCGCGTTGGTGCTCGGTTACATCCTCGGGGTGATGGCGGGCTCGATACTCGCCCCCGCCGTCGGTGCCATGCTGACCGAGCTGTTCCCCACCTCGGTCCGGGCGTCGGCGGCGGGGTGGTGGGTGGCCGCGGGCGTCCTCGGGGCGGTGACCGGACTGGTGTTCTTCGGCGCGGTGGCTGACACCGGGAACCGTTTCGCCACGGGGGCGCTACTCACCTTCCTTCCGGCGGCCCTGGTGGCCGGTCTGTTCTGGCTGCTCCCTGAAACCCTGGGGAAGGAGCCCGAGGAATTGTGGCCGACAGTGCCGAGGACAGCGGGATCCTCCGGAGCCTGACGCTCGATCCGACCTTCGGCTACCGGGCCCAGGCGCGCGAGCACTCCCGAGAGTTCACCTGTCCGTGATGTCCCGAGACATCACACCGTGCCTCCGGCAGTGCCCCTGGCAGGACTCGAACCTGCGCTTTCGCCTCCGGAGGGCGACGCTCTATCCGCTGAGCTACAGGGGCTTGTGCGGACCGGGCCCGACCGAGACGGCCGGTCGTCCGCTCCACCGAGGAGGCAACTCTAGTGCCAGCGCCGCATGGCGGAGTCCGCCCCCTCACGGAAGGTGGCCGGGGACCGCGTATCCTCAGGTCACGATGTCAGCGCCCGAACCACCCTCCCCATCCCCGACCACGTTCGACTATCGGCCGATCCGCGACCGCCTGGCCACTGCGGTGGTCGGTGCGGTGGCGTCGGTCGCCGCCGACCAGGGCCTCGACCTGGATGTGGACCAGGGCACGGTCCACCTGGAGCGCCCGGCACGGCGCGAACACGGGGACTGGTCGACCAACATCGCCATGGTCACGGCCAAGCGGGCCGGCACCAATCCCCGTGCGCTCGCCACCGCCGTGGTCGGGGTGCTCGAGCGCTCGTTGCCCGACCACGTGGTGGGCATCGAGCTGGCCGGGCCCGGCTTCATCAATTTCCGGCTGGACGCCGGGTGGCTGCACGAGGCGCTTGCCGCGGTGCTCGCCGAGGGCGAGGACGACTACGCCCGCCCGGACATCGGTCACGGTGAGACCGTCCAGGTCGAGTTCATCTCGGCCAATCCGACCGGTCCGATCCATGTTGGCAACGGGTGGTGGGGCAGCTACGGCGACTCGCTGGCCCGCATCCTTGCCCGCAGCGGTCATCGGGTCTCACGCGAGTACTACGTCAACGACACGGGTGGCCAGATCCGCACACTCGGCTTGAGCCTTCTGGCCCGCGCCAAGGGGGAGGAGGTCCCCGAAGGCGGGTACCAGGGGCAGTACGTGACCGACCTGGCTGCCGAGTACGACGGTCCGGACGAGGTCACCGTGGCGGGCCGGTGGGCCGCCGACCACATCCTCGAGAAGATCAAGGCCACCCTTGCCTCG
>DAIMIK010000126.1:0-6115 GCA_036722795.1 Acidimicrobiales bacterium
TCTGACCTGCGGTGATGTCAGCTCACGATGGGCTATCCCGGAAACTCGGGCTAGCAGCGATAGACCCTCTCCGCATTCCCCGCAAAGAGCTTCCCGCGGGAGTCACTGTCGAGGCCTGCCGTGACGGAACTAAAGACCCCGTACAGCTCGTCGAAGGTGCCATACATCGAGTCCACCGGGAAGTTGCTGGCGAACATGCAGCGGTCGACGCCAAATGCCTCGATGGCGTACTCGAGCCAGGGCGCGAATGCCTCGACGCTCATAGACTCCAAGGGCATCACCAGGCCTGAGAGCTTGCACACGGCGTTGTCCCCGAGGCCGGCCAACGCGTCCATGCCGTCACGCCAGAGCGCACACTCCTCGTCGGAATCCGAGCGGGGCCATCCGGTGTGCTCCACCACGACGATCAGGTCGTCGAAACCTGCGAGCCCCTCCGCCGCCTCGTGAAGCTGATCGGGATGGGCCATCAGCTCGAACAGGAGGTTCCGCTCCTGTAGTGCGTGGAGCACTCCCGAGTCGGGCAGGGGTCCCTCGTGCCGGCCCATCGGCCGGACGCCGCGGAAGCGAGACGCGGTCATCTGCCGGTCGAGGAGCTCGACGGCCTCGGCTACCGTTTCCGTCGGAGGGATGCCGCCGATGATGGCGTCGGGACCTCCCCCGGCATGAGCGTATCCGTCGAGCTCGATGGTCTCCTCGATAGAGTGACGACCGGTCGCGGCGGCGATGTTGACGAACTTCTCGACGTTCCAGCCGGCTGACTCGGCCTGATAGGTGTCGACATCGAACCGACGGAACATCCGTGATGCGTCCGCGGTGGCCGGTGCCTGGGGATGGGACAAGTACGGGTACCAGTCGGTCCGGGCAGGGTCCCAGATGTGCACGTGGGCATCGACCACGCGGGTGGGCCGGTCGGTCATCCGGCTTCCGAGCCCGGCGGGTGGCCGGTGGCGCCCACGATCTCGCGGAGCGTCCGGTCGAGCCAATCGGGGACTGAGGGACCACCGAAGGTGACGCTGCCGATCGGTCGGGGGTGGCTGCGAAGACCGAGCCAGCCGTCGCCGACCACCAGCTCTGCTCCGGCAAGCGCGGCGGCCTCGGGGTGGCCGAGCAGGTGGGCGACGAGCCCGCCCGCCGTTCGGCCGGCGACCTCCTCCGGGGCCTCGAGGCTCGCGGCGAAGGCCGTGACCCGCCCCTCCGTGGCGCCGACGGCGACGCGCGCATGCTGGGCCGAGGCCTGGGCGCGACTGCGACCTCCCGCCGTGACGGCGTCCGTCAGGGTCACCAGCTGGACCGGGCGGGAAGCACCGGCGGCGTAGTCGGCGGTCGCCCGGGCCCACCCGGCATCGGTGTGGAGGTGCTCGACGATCTCCTGATGCTCGGCCAGCACCCGCTCCCAACCGTCGGTCGACAATGCCGCTGGCGGTCGACCGGCGGCCGCAACGACGACGGCGTCGATCGCAACGTTCGCCTCGACGACGGCAAGTAGCGCGTCGGCGGCGGCGCGGAATCCGCTGACGGGCTCGACCTGGTGGCACCGGATGGACCGGGCCTCGAGCTCGGCGATGAGCGACACGGCCAGAAGTGGGCGGTCGGAGACGACGACACAGAATCGCACTTTCGTATGTGCGACCCCGGCATTGGCCGGCTGGTCGAAGATCGGCCCGAACCGGGGGTTGCCGCCGCCGGCGCTCGCCTGGGTGGTGTTGGCCTTTGAAAACGCCGCAGGGATGACGTCGTCGAGCACCCGGGCGAGGGAGACCACGGGGTCGGTGCGCACCACTTCGATGAGGCGGGGCTCGTCGATGACAGCCACCTCCGGTCCGCCGGCGAAGAGCACCCGGCCGGAGCACCACCCGAATCCTTCACCGACGAGGTAGGCGCCGAACGGACCGAGGTCCTCGGGGCCCGCCACCGTGAGGAAGGAGATGCCGCCGCCACCCGACTGGCCCGCCTTCCGAGCCCGCTCGAGGGCAGAGGCCATCATCCGAGTGGCAGCGATGGGTGACATGGCATTGACAGTGACGCCGGGTGGCACTTGGCGACCCAACTGCCACGTGAGGGCGGCGACGGCCCGCTTGGCGCAGCTGTAGGCACCGGCATCGGCGTCCCGCCACCCTGAGCCGGAGGTGACGCCGAGGATGCGGCCGTAGCCGGCGGCGGCCATGAGCGGCAGTGCGGCGTCGAGCACGTTCAGGTAGCCCTCGAGGTGCACGGCCAGCACCGCCAGCCAGTCCTCCTCCGTGCCCTTCCCGAAGTAGGTCTGCCTGGTGATGCCGGCCACGTTGACGACGGCGTCGAGCCCACCGTGCACGTCGACCAGCTCCTGGAACAGGCTGCGGACCGCCTCGCCGTCGGTGACCGACACCGACGAGGCCCGGGCCGATCCACCGGCGGCCACGATGCGACCGGCCGTGGTCTCCTCGGCCTCCGGGAGCCGCTCGGACCCGTCGAGGGTCACGAGCGGATCGACGGTGACGACGTACCAGCCGCCACGGCCGAGCTCCTCGGCGATGCCCGCTCCGATCCCGCCCCCGCCGCCGGTGACGACGGCGAGCCGTTGACGACCGCTCACGGTGCCGACGACCGGACCTCGAGCTCCAGGCCCTCCAGGCTGCCGGCCTCGAGCCACCGCTCGAGCAGCTCGCGGTAGGCGAACCAATCACCCAGCCCCCGGCCGTAGTTGCCGTTGCGGGGGTTCATCTCCTCGGGATGGCCCTCGTTGTTTATGCGCGACGGCGTACAGGCGGACAGGATGGCACTGGCGTCGACGAAGGAGCCGACGATCTCCTTCGTCCACGCCTCTTCGGCCTCGGCGCTCACGTTGAACACCTCGACACCCTTCTGCTCGAGCTGGCTCACGGCGCCGCCGACGAACTCGGCCCCGAACACGGCCAGCTGCGTGTAGTTGACGGTGACAACCGCCTGCTGCCCAGGAGCCGGAATGACGAACATGTTGGGAAAGCCACGGCTCATCATCCCGAACAGGCTGGCGGCACCATCGACCCACTTCCCGGCCAGGGTGACACCACCGCGACCGACGATCTCGTGGCCGACGCGACGGTAGAGCGGGGTGACCTCGGCCTCGAATCCGGTTGCGTAGACGATGCAGTCGACCTCGTACTGCTGCCCGTCGACGACCGGGCCCCGCTCGGTGATCCGCTCGATCCCACCGGGGCAGTCGACGACCGTGACATTGTGGCTGTTGAGGGCGGGCAAGTACTCGTCGTGGAAGCAGGGGCGCTTGCACATGTACCGGTAGTACGGCTTGAGGATCTCGGCCGTGGCCGGGTCGGCCACCAGCTCCTCGACCCGGTGCCGGTGCGCCTCCATGACCTGGTAGTCGATCTCCTCGGCGCTGCGCAGGTACTCCTCCATCGTCATGCCCTCATGACGCGGGGCGTTCCGGGTGCGCGCGTAGTCGTGCGTCCACCCGTCGTCCACCAGGTCGGCCTCGACGGGCCGCCCCATGATGATCCCCTGGAAGTTGTCCATGCGGGCCCGCTGCCAGCCCGGCTCGAGGCCGGCGCCGAAGTCGGGATCGGTGGGCCGATTGCCCCGCTCGCCGATTGCCGACGGCGTGCGCTGGAACACGGTGAGCTGCTTGGCCGCCTCGGCCAGCGGCGGCACACACTGGATTCCGCTCGCCCCGGTGCCGAAGAGGGCGACGGTCTTGTCCCCCAGGTCGGTGAGGGGCTTCCCCGGGCCTCCGCCGGTGTACGCGTAGTCCCACCGGGCCGTGTGGAACGAGTGCCCGGCGAAGTCCTCCATGCCCGGGATGGTGGGCAGTTTCATGAGGTTGAGGATCCCGACGGCCAGGACGTACCAGCGGCAGGTGACCTCGTCGCCGCGGTCGGTGCGTATCCGCCACCGACTGGCGTCCTCCCGCCATTCGGCGAGGTTCACCCCGGTGTGGAACAGGGCATCGTCCACGAGGTCGAACCGGTCGGCGACCGCCTCGAGGTGGTGCAGGATCTCCTCGCCGAACGCGTACCGGTGGGTGGGGATGTAGTCGAGCTCCTCGAGCATCGGGAGGTAGATGTACGACTCGACGTCGCACATCACACCCGGGTAGCGGTTCCAGTACCAGGTGCCCCCGATGCCGCCCGCCTGGTCGATGATCCGGATCCGCTCGACGCCGGCCTCGCGGAGGCGGGCACCGGCGAGGATCCCCGCGATCCCCCCACCCACGATCACCACATCGACGTCGTCGGCCACCGGGTCACGATCGGTGTACGGCGTGAACGGGTCGTCACGGTAGCGGGCGAATTGCTCATCGGCCCGCAGGTCGCGGATGTCGGCGCGGTGGGGAACCAGCCGCCTGTCGCGTTCGGCAAGGTACTTGGCGCGGATGGCCTCGGGGTCGTAACTCGCGGCCGCTGGGTAGGATCCGGTCATACGACAATACTAAGTCCGGCCGGTGAGCGACCTCAGAGCTCTTGAACGTGCCGCCGGTACGCGCTTTTAGTTCCCTTAGGAAGCCAAGCACCTCATTCGGCCCTCTGTAGTCACCGGCGAGGTCGCTCCGGCCTGGCTCATGCCATACCACCTCATGCGCCATAACCACGCCCAGTAGGTCCAAATCACCTGTCTCGAAGTCCTCGTATGCGCGTCGGACCAACGACTCGTATGCATCTTCCGGCATCATCCTCCCCCTTCCCCTTGGTCCTTCCTTCATCCCCCACCCTGATCTTCGTTCCATCATGGACCCACCCTGCCGGGGCTCCAAGAGGAGAAGGTCATGATCCAACGAGAGCGGAAGGGGGGATTCTTCCTGGGAGTCGCGTGATCCCACCGTCCCGGCGGTGTGGGCGAACTCCTGGCCTGCGATGATGGACCGACGTCATTCGTCGAACAGCAGCACCTGGTGGCACTGAGCCAGGTTATGAGGCTCGCGGCGCGTTCGACTCGATTGTGCCAGGACTCTTAGGGGTACGATCCCTAGGACACCAAGTAGGGAGGTGGGTCTGTGTCACAGACCGATCAGACAGACCTGTTGGACGTCTATGACCGTGCGAGCGGCTGGACCGCCGTCAAGGTCAAGGGCGCAACCAGGAAGTTGGACCGAGAGACGCCTTGCGACGAGTGGGATGTTCGTAGCTTGCTGAACCACATGCTCGACACTCAGCGGTACTTCACCGGCGCTGCTCGCGGCGAGGACGCATCACCGCCGTCACCGGCGCCCCCCAATCTCCTCGGCGATGACCCCGTGGCGACATTCGAGCAGTCCCGGTCCGACCTCATGCGAGCCTTCCGCGAACCCGGAGCGATCGAGAAGACCGGCCCGGCGCTAGGGATCGCATGCGCTGACCAACTGCTGCACGGATGGGATCTCGCCAAGGCGACCGGGCAGGACGCAACCATGCCTGAGGGTCTACCCGCCCTCGCCTATGACATGATCCACGGCCGCTTCAGCGACGAGCAGCGGCAAGGTGTCTTCAAACCAGCGGTGAAGGTCGCGCAGGACGCCTCCGCCCAAGACAAGCTCCTTGCATACACAGGACGGAACTCCGCTTCCTGACGCTCCCGAAACGGGACTTCAACATCGCAGGCAGGCTCCGAGTTCCGACACCACCGCTATCGTCGTGGTGGCCAAGGCGAGCGAACAGTCGCCCAGATGGCCGTCGGAAGCTGGTCGTAGACAGGCGCTCGGAGGCTGGGCCAGCCGACCACTTCGCGGATGACTCGGCTCCAGCGTCGGCTTCCCGTCGATCCTCTTCTTCGCCTCTTCAATGATCGACGCATGGGCGGCAGTCCATCCCGGCCCAGTACCTGCCCATACCACGCCGCTTCTGGGCTTTCGGGGGTGTCACATAGGTGCCTGGTTGTGGGCAGGCAACTTCCGCAAGCGCGGCTTGGGGTCTCCCTCGCGAGCACGGCTGCTTGAGGATGCCTCTGCACGACCATCTCGAACAGGCACACTGGTGCCGTGTACACGATCCATGGCACCAAGAAGCTTCTCGATCGAGTGAAGCAACGCGTCATGCCCGTCGTCGAGCAACCGACGACGGCGCTGGGGAACTGGTACGCCACCGCCGTCTTCTGGCGGCCACAAGCCGCCTCCTTGGTCAACGAGACGACGCTGTTCCCGGTCCTGCTGCCGCTCGCTCCGGCGGCC
>DAIMIK010000127.1:0-6000 GCA_036722795.1 Acidimicrobiales bacterium
CCCTGGACCTCCTCACACGGCGAGACGACCTGTTGGTCCTGTTGCTCCAGGAGGCACTGCAGATGCTCGGCCCGGAGGCCGCCGAGGCCATGGCCGAGCGGGTCGGCGAGGAGTACGGCCGGGCCCTGGCCGGCCAGATGTCGCCCGGCGACAGCCAGCGCTCGCTGCGCACGGCCATGCACATCATCGCCGACACCCTGACTGCACACGGGTTTGCCGCCCATGCCGAGGACCAGGGTGCGAGCACCACCGTGGTGGCGGACAACTGCCCCTTCGGCGACGCTGCGTCACAACTGCCGGTGCTCTGCGCCGTCGACCGGGGCATGGTCAAGGGCCTGCTCGCCGGCCTGAGTGGCGAACCCGAGGGATCCGTGCCGGTGGTGCTGTCGTCGTCGCGTGCCCGCGGCGACACCGCCTGTACAGCGGTGGTCTGACCGGCGAGCCGGACCTTGGCCCGTCACTACCTCGATCACGCCTCGACGACACCGCTCCGCCCCGAAGCCAGGGCTGCCATGGCCGCGTGGGACGACCTGGGCGTCACCGCCGACCCCGGTCGGGTCCACACCGAGGGGCGCATGGCCCGGGCCGCGTTGGAGGGAGCCCGTGAACAGGTGGCCGACTTCCTCGGGGTGCGCCCCCGGCAGGTCGTATTCACCTCGGGTGGGACCGAGGCCGTCAACGCCGCGGTCTGGGGCGCGACCACGGGCGACCCCGGGCCGGTGGTCTGCTCGTCGGTCGAGCACTCGGCGGTGCGCGACTCGTCGGCCCGGGGGGCGCCGGTCGTGGGGGTCGCCGTCGACGGCGTCGGCAGGATCCACACTGACGCGGTCGGCGAAGCGATCGAGCGATGCCGTGCGGAGCACGGCCGGACACCGTCGCTGGTGCACTGCCAGTGGGCCAACCACGAGGTCGGCACCGTCCAACCGGTGACCGAGGTCGTCGAGCACTGCCGCCGGCTCGGCGTGCCCAGCCACGTCGATGCAGTGGCTGCGGCGGGCCACCTCCCAATCGATGTCGGCGGGCTCGGAACCGACCTGGTGTCGGTGTCGGCCCACAAGATGGGTGGGCCGGCAGGCATCGGGGCCCTCGTGGTCCGACGCGGCCTGCGGATCGAGCCGTTCGTGGTGGGCGGGGAGCAGGAACGGGCCCGGAGGGCAGGCCTGGAGAACGTGGCCGCGGCCATCGGCTTCGGGGCGGTGGCCGCGGCACTGGTTGCACCCGGGCGCCTGGCCGGCGAGGAGGCCACCGCACGCCGGCAGACCGATCGGCTGTCGGCCGTTGCCGGCGACGTCGAGGGGGTGCACGTGTTCGGCGATCCGGTGGGCCGGGTGCCCCACATCGTCTGCCTGGGCATCGACGGCGTGGAGGCGGAGCCGGTGCTGCTCGGTCTCGACCAGGCCGGCATCGCCGTCCACTCGGGCTCGTCCTGTTCGTCGGAGAGCCTCGAGCCCTCACCGGTGCTGCAGGCCATGGGAGTGGACGGCGAACGCTCCCTGCGCCTCTCCGTGGGATGGTCGACCACCGACGACGACATCGACGCATTCGGAGCGGCCTTCGCCGGGGTGGTGGGGCGACTCCGGTCGCTGCGCTGCTGACCTCCGTCGCCGGCGGGCTCCTCCGGGCGACGGCGGTAGGTTCTGGCCATGCGCACCGTCGTCTGCACCGAGCTCGGGCCCCTCGACACCCTCTCCGTCGAGGAGCGGGAGACGCCCGCGCCCGGCGACGGCTTCGTGGTGGTCGATGTCCGGGCCGCCGGGGTCAACTTCGTCGACGGGCTGCTCTGCCAGGGCCGCTACCAGATCAAGCCGCCCACGCCGTTCGTGCCCGGAGGCGAGGTGGCCGGCGAGGTGGCGGCCGTCGGGCCGGGGGTGGCCGGGGTCGCGGTCGGCGACCGGGTGATCGCCTTCACCGGCTTCGGTGGGTTCGCCGAACAGGTGGCGGTGCCGGCACTCTCGCTGATCCAGATGCCGGACACCGTCGACTTCGGCCCGGCGGCGACGCTGATCCAGAGCTACTGCACGGTGCTGTTCACCCTCACTCGGCGCACCTGGCTGGCACCCGGCGAGTGGGTCCTGGTGCTCGGCGCCGGCGGCGGGGTGGGCCTGGCCGCCACCGATGTGGCCACCGCTTTCGGCGGCCGGGTCATCGCCGCCGCGTCGAGCCAGGACAAGCTGGAGGCCGCCGCCGCCATGGGGGCCGAGGCCGTCATCGCCTACGAGAAGGAGGACCTGAAGGCGCGGGCCCGGGAGATCTCGGGGGGCGGCGTCGACGTGGTCATCGACTCGGTCGGCGGACGGTACAGCGAGGCAGCCCTGCGGGCGACGAGGCACCTGGGACGCTTCTGCGTGATCGGCTTCGCCTCGGGGACGATCGCCTCGGTCCCCCTCAACCAGGTGCTCCTCAACAACCGGACGGTGGTGGGCGTGGACTGGGGTGGGTGGACCCTCAAGGACCCGTTCGGCAACCGCGAGCTCATCGGCGAACTGATGGAGATGGTCGCGAGCGGCCGCCTGCACCCCACGGAGCCCACGCCCTACCCCCTCGAGGACGCCGCGGCGGTGATGTCGGGCCTCATCGACCGGTCGATCGGAGGTAAGGCGGTGCTTGTCCCCTGACCGGGCGGCGACCGGGCGCCGGTGTCGACGTCGGCGAGAGGGGTCAGCCTCTCCCGACCTGGGGCGGAACCTGCAGGCCGGCCTTCTGGTAGGCAGCCCGGAGCTCGCCGGCTGCCTGTTGCACCGCCGTGGCGGGTGGGTGGTCGGCCAGGAACTGCCGGAACTGGTCGACCGCCCCGGCTGCGTCTCCGTCCTGCTGCAGCAACACCGTCCCCAGATAGAGCCGGACCGCGTAGTCACCCGGGTCGAGCTGCACCGCCCGGTTCAGCTTGGCCCGTGCATCGCCGACGAGGGAGGCACTCGCCCCCTGCCGGCCGGTCTGGTACTCGAGCCAGCCGAGCTGGGCCAACGCCACTTCGTTGTCGGGATGGCTGTTCAGCACCGACTGGTAGAGCTGGGCCGCCTGGCCGAGCTGGCCCTGGTTCTCCAGGGTGGCGGCCTGGTTGAGGGTCTGCTCGACCTGTTGGCCCTGGCTCAGGCTGATGCTCCCGGTCGACGTCTGGCCGGGCAGCCGATGGGATGCGAACAGCGTGACGGCAACGATCAACGCGGCGCCGAAGGCGGCTACCGCACCCCCCAGGAACCACCAACTCCGGTGGCCGCGTGTCGGGCGCCCCGGCGTGGAGGATGCGGGAGCCCCCGTTCGGCTCCCGTCGGGCGATCGGTTGCCCTCGGACGGGGCCCTCCCCCTGTCCGGATCTGTCGCGTCTGCAGTGGAATCCGACGCTGCCTGCGCCCCGACCTCACCGGCCGACGGATCGGTCGGGGCCGGCACCCCGGCGGCACCGGCATCCAGCGCCGCCAGGCGCACCATGTCGCGTTGACGAAGGGCCAGGTAGTCCTGGTCGGAAAGATCGCCGGCCAGGTACTCGGCATCGGCGTCCGCCAGCGACTGGGTGAGGAATCGCCTTCGCTCCTCGAGCACCACCGGGTCGGGGGAGGCTGCGCCCAGGTCGGCCGGCCCCGGCGCGTCGGTGGCCACCGCACCGCGGCGACGGACCAGGACGACCCCCAGCACCACCAGGGCCGCCGCTCCGCCGAACAGGGGGAGGAGCCACACCACGAGCGACCATCCGCTGGCCGGCGGGTCCAGCACGATGGACGAGCCGTACCGGGCCACCAGGTAGTCCTCGACCTGCCGATCGGTTCTCCCCTCGGCAATCAGTTGCCGCACCGTGGCCCGCACGGTCAGCGCCGTCGGAGCGCTGGAGACGGCCACCGACAAGTCCTCGCAACTCGGGCAGCGCACCACCGATTCGATGGCGTAGGCACGCTGGGCGGCGGTCGGCGGCGAGGACGACAGCACCCCGCTGCCGATGACCAGGGCCACCACCAGCACGGCACCGAGGGCCGTCCACAGCGGGAACGTGCGCCTGGTCACGCGTGGGAGGCCTCCGCCTCGGCGATGATCCTGTCCAGGTCGGCGGCCGTGACCGGGGCGACGATGTACGCCACCACCCGGCCGTCCGGTGCGATCACGAAGGTGGAGGGAGGGGCCCGCACCCCGAAGCTCAGCGCCAGCGCTCCCCCGGTGTCGGCCAGCGTCGGCCAGGACGCCCCCAGGGTGGACTGGTAGACGCGCGCCGCGCCCACGGTGTCGTCGAACACCACGCCCACCATCGACGCGTCACCGCTCCGGCTGTGCTCGTACTGGAACCGCACCAGTTCGGGACCCTCCTGCTGGCAGGGCTCGCACCAGCTGGCGAAGAAGTTGACGACGACGTAGATCCCGGGTTCCCTGGGCAGTTCGTACCCGGCACCGGTGAGGGTCACCCCGCGCACGGGCGGTGCGGGATTGCCAACCAGGGGGCTCTGCACCTCGGTGACCGAGGCCGGTGGCCGGGTGGCCAGCACGGCAATCAGGCCGGCGGCGACCACCAGTACCCCGATGGCCACCCAGCGGGCCGTGTGCCTGGTCGCCGCCCCTGTTCCGAGCGCCGCTCCGGCGGTCACGAGGGATCACCCGCTCCGACGGGGAGCGGATCGACCTCCGCTTCCGATCGATCTGCCGGGGCGCCGATGGCGTCCTCGGCGTCGGGAACGACGGGAGCAGCGATGCCGACCACCGGGGACGACACAGGGTCGGTGGGACGGCGCCTGCGCCCGGGAACGGCCGAGAGGATCGAGCCGAACACCACCAGGCCTCCCCCGATCCACAGCCACATGACCAACGGCTGCACCACCACACCGAACGTCCACACCGTGCCCTTGTCCGGGATGGAGTCGATGGTCAGGTAGACGTCGTCCCGCCAGCTCGAGTCGATGGCCGGCGTGCCCACGGCCTGGGTCCCGGTTCCGAACTGGCTGATGGCCGGGTAGAAGATGCTCCCACCGTCGATCCGGAGGCCGGCCTGCACCGCGGTGTGCGACGAGGACCTGACCGTTCTCGTTTCCACGAACTCCACGGTGTGCCCGGCGAAGGACGCCGTCTGCCCACGTGCCAGGTGCACCTCACCGCGCTGGCCGAAGGCGGTCGCCGCTGCCAGTCCGACGGCGATCACCACCACCCCGATGTGGACGATCATCCCCCCGTTGGCCCGGCCGACCAGTCCCCGCCAGCCGGCCAGCACGGCCCGGGCGGGCGGGGCCCCCGAGGCGCGTGCCGCCCGCCAGGCCCCTCGGACCGACAGCACCAGGGCCCGCCCCGCCGAGGCGGCGGCGAAGGCGCCGAGCCCGAAGGCCATCAAGGGCTCGAGCCCGTGGATGCCGCCGGCGACGCAGAGGACGACCACCGCGACGCCCATGGCGGCCGGCACGGCCAGGCGGCCCCGCATCACCTCGACCGTGGTCTTGCGCCACGGGAGCGCCGGGGCGACGGCCATCAAGAAGAGCAGGCCCAACCCCAGCGGGATGATCAACCGGTTGAAGTACGGGGCACCGACCGCCACCTGCCGGCCGGCATTGAGGGCCTCGTAGAGCAACGGGAAGACCGTGCCCAGGAGCACCACGAAGGCGAAGACGACGAACAGGAGGTTGTTGGCCAGGAATGCACCCTCGCGGCTGATCGGCGAGTCGATCCCCCCGGGGGAGCGGAGCCGGTCCCCCCGCCAGGCGATCAGGCCGACGCCCGTGACCAGCACCAGACCGAAGAACCCCAGCAGCAGCGGGCCGATGGCCGAAGTGGAGAAGGAGTGCACCGACTGGAGGACCCCCGAGCGGGTGAGGAACGTCCCGAGGATGGTCAGGCTGAAGGTGGCCACCACCAGGGAGAGGTTCCAGATGCGCAGCAGGCCGCGCCGCTGCTGGACCATCACCGAGTGGAGGTAGGCGGTGCCGACCAGCCACGGTAGCAGCGAGGCGTTCTCCACTGGGTCCCAGGCCCAGAACCCACCCCATCCCAGCACCTGATAGGACCACCAGGCCCCGAGGACGATCCCGATGGTGA
>DAIMIK010000128.1:0-5976 GCA_036722795.1 Acidimicrobiales bacterium
GCAGTCCCGGGTGGTGGCGGCGGAGATCGCCGTCGGCAAGGCCGGCGAGCGGGCCCGCGGCGGGGCGGCGGCGTCAGACGCCTTCTTCCCCTTTCCGGACGGGATGCTCGTCCTGGCCGACGCCGGCGTGTCGGCCGTCGTCCAGCCGGGCGGGTCCATCAAGGACGATGTGGTGATTGCAGCAGCCGACGAGGCCGGGATCGCTATGGTCATGGCAGGCGGCGAGCGACATTTCCGGCACTGAGCCGGACCGATCGGCCGGGCCGCCGACGGACTTCCCATCGACGACGTGACATGGAGCACCTGGAGCATGGACACCCCGCACGGAGCACACGCAGTGAGGACGGAGCGATGACCGCGATCCTGCTCGACGGTGAGCTGCTGGCCGCCCGGATCCGCGGCGAGGTGACCGACCGGGTGGCCCGGCTGAGGGGCGCCGGCGTCACCGTGGGCCTCGGGACGGTGCTGGTCGGTGACGACGGTCCGAGCGAGCGCTACGTGGCCATGAAGCACGCCGACTGTGACGAGGTCGGGATCACCTCGGTCCATCAGCACCTGCCGGCCGACGTGCCCCAGGAGGAGCTCGACGCCGTCATCGCCCGGTTCAACGCCGATCCGACCGTGCACGCCTACCTGGTGCAGCTCCCGCTGCCGGCCGGACTGGACGAGGAGCGGACCCTCCTGGCCGTCGACCCGGAGAAGGACGTGGACGGCCTGCACCCGGTCAACCTCGGCCGACTGGTCATGGGGGCACCGGGCCCGCTGCCCTGCACGCCGGCGGGCATCGTCGAGCTGCTGCACGCCAACGACGTGCCCGTCGAGGGAAAGCACGTGGTCGTGATCGGACGGGGGCTGACCATCGGTCGGCCGCTGGCCCTGCTGCTGGCCATGAAGCGACCCGGTTGCAACGCCGCGGTGACCGTTGTGCACACCGGGGTGGAGGACATGGCCGGCCTGGTCCGCCTGGGCGATGTGGTGGTGGCCGCTGCCGGTCGGGCCGGTCTGGTGACCCCGGAGATGGTCAAGCCGGGTGCCGCCGTGGTCGGGGCCGGAACCTCGTGGGAAGGGAAGAAGCTGTTGTCCGATGTCGATGAGTCTGTGGCCGACGTGGCCGGGTGGATCACCCCGCGCATCGGCGGGGTGGGTCCGATGACCCGGGCAATGCTGTTGCGAAATGCCGTGCGTGCTGCGGAGCGCTCGTCATGAGCGGGCCGATGCCCTTCGAGACCGACCAGCGGCCGTGGGGGAGCTACACCGTCCTCGACGACGCCGCCACGCACAAGGTGAAACGCATCGAGGTGCTGCCCGGCAAACGGCTCAGCTACCAGCGCCATGCCCGGCGCCTGGGCGCCCCGGCGGCCCTGGTGTGCGTGTCGGCGGTGGCGTGCCTGTCGGCCGTGGGCCTCGCCGCACCGGCGGGCGCCACGGCGCCCGGCGCCCCGGCGCCCCTGGTGGCTGTGACCACGACCACGGAGGCTGCGACCACGAGCACCTCGGTGCCGCCCTCCACCGGGACGGCGGTGCCGTCGCCCACGTCGACCACCACCACGACCCCGGCCTCGACCACCTCCTCGCAACCGACCACGACGACCGCGGCCCCGAGCACCACCACGACGACGACTGCGCCGTTGGTGCCGCCGTCAGGTACCCCGTGGGGGCTGATCGGTCTCATCGCCGTGCTGGTGATCGCCATCGTGGTGGTGGCCCTGCTGTTCCGGTCCCGGAAGAAGCGGGCCATCGAGACGGAGTGGCGGCATGCCGTTATCCCCGCCCTCAGCGACGCCCAGCTGGCCCGCGAGTCGCTGGTTTCGGGCACTGCCGCGTCCGACGACCCGGAGGTGCGTGGGGCGGCGGCGGCCCAGGTGGAGAGGGCGGCGGTCGCCCTGGAGAAGGCGGCGGGGTCGGCACCCGAACCACAGGCCGCAGGTGCGGCCACTGCCGCAGCCGGCGCCCTGCGAGGGTTGGCGTTCGCCGTCGAGGCCGACCGGCTGCTGCGCAACGGCCCGACCGCCCCGACGGGGTTGCAGCTGGCGCAGGCCGACGAGGCCCGCCGGGCCCGCACCACCGAGTTGAACACGGCACTGGCCAGGCTCTCGACCCGCATCAGCTCGGGCCAGGGCGCTCCGTCGGCCGGCTGAGCGGTGGCCCCGATCGATCGCACCGGTCGGAACGCCGGACCGTCCGGGACGACGCCCGGAAGTAGGCTGATGCGGTTATGACTCGGATTGCCGACCTCCTGGCCAAGGGCAGGACCTACTCGTTCGAATTCTTCCCGCCGAAGAACGACGCAGAGCAGGCCACGCTGGTCAAGACGCTGCGCGACCTCGAACCGCTCGGGCCGTCCTTCGTGTCCGTGACCTATCGGGGAGGGGCCGAGTCGCGCAAGCGCACCTTCGACCTGGTCACCGGGATGCTCCGCACCACCACCCTGGTGCCCATGGCCCACCTTATCTGCGTGGCCCACACCCGGCTGGAGCTGGCGGAGATCCTCGTCGCCTACCGGTCGGCCGGTGTGGAGAACCTGATGGCGCTGGGAGGGGACCCGCCCACCGGGCCCGGGGAGGGACCGGGCGAGCTGCACCACGCCTACGAGCTGGTCGAGCTGGCCGATGCCATCGGCGGTTTCTCGGTGGGAGTGGCGGCCCAGCCGGGCTGCCATCCGCTCTCACCCGACCGTGCGTCCGATCGGGACCACCTGGCCGAGAAGCTGTCCCTGGCCCACTTCGCCGTCACCCAGTTCTTCTTCGATGCGGCGGAGTACCGCGGGCTGGTGGCGGACCTCGCCGACCGGGGGGTGGACAAGCCGGTGCTGCCCGGCATCATGCCGGTCACCAGCCTGAGCTCGATCCCCCGCATGGCGGCCATGGGTGCCGCCGTGCCGGAGTGGATGGTCGACCGGCTGCAAGCCGCGGACGCCAGAGGCGGTTCGGCGGCGGTTCGCCGAGAGGGCGTCGTCGTCGCCACCGAGCTCTGCGAGGAGCTGCTCGAGACAGCCGTGCCGGGCTTGCACTTCTACACGCTCAACCGGTCGAGTGCCACCCGCGAGATCTACTCGGCTCTCGGCCTCACTGCACCCTGAGCGGGCCCTCCGCGGGGCCGGCGCCCCCGTGCCCCGACGTCGATGAGGCGCCGACCCGGTTGGGATGGTGGCAAGGGGTACCGGTAGGCTGCCGCCCATGGCCGATCTGATCACACAGGGCCCCGATGGTGCCCTCCACGTAACCGACGAACCGATCATCCCCTTCATCGAAGGGGATGGCACCGGCGTGGACATCTGGCCGGCGGCGAAGCTGGTGCTCGACGCCGCGGCCGCCAAGCACGGCAGGTCGGTGGCGTGGCAGGAAGTGCTCGCGGGTCAGAAGGCATTCGACGAGACCGGGAGTTGGCTGCCCGACGAAACCGTCGACACGTTCCGCACCCACCTGATCGGCATCAAGGGCCCGCTGACCACGCCGGTGGGCGGCGGCATCCGCTCCCTCAACGTGGCCCTCCGCCAGATCCTCGACCTCTACGTGTGCCTCCGCCCGGTGCGGTGGTTCACCGGCGTGCCCTCCCCGGTGCTCCACCCCGAGAAGGTCGACATGGTCATCTTCCGCGAGAACACCGAGGACATCTACGCGGGCCTCGAGGTCGAGGCCTACACCCCCGAGGCGGCCAAGCTCTCGGCGTTCCTGCGTGAGGAGATGGGTTGGGAGATCCGCGAGGGCTCCGGCATCGGCATCAAGCCCATCTCGGAGTTCGCCTCGAAGCGGTTGATCCGGGCGGCCATCAGGTACGCCCTGTCCCACGACCGGGCCAGCGTGAACATCGTCCACAAGGGGAACATCCAGAAGTTCACCGAGGGGGCGTTCCGCAACTGGGGCTACGAACTGGTCCGTGAGGAGTTCGCCGACGTCGCCGTCGGCTGGGACGACTGCGGCGGCCGGCCCGGCGACAAGCTGCTGGTCAAGGACAGCATCGCCGACATCACCCTGCAGCAGGTTCTGACCCGCCCCGAGGAGTTCGATGTCCTGGCCACCACCAACCTCAACGGCGACTATCTCTCCGATGCCCTGGCCGCCCAGGTGGGCGGCATCGGCATCGCACCCGGGGGCAACATCAACTACGTCACCGGCCATGGCATCTTCGAGGCCACCCACGGCACCGCTCCCAAGTACGCTGGCCAGGACAAGGTCAACCCCGGCTCTCTCCTGCTCTCGGGCGTGATGATGTACGAGCACCTGGGGTGGACCGAGGCCGCCGCCGACATCGTTACCGCGCTCGAGGCGACCATCGCCGACAAGGTGGTCACCTACGACTTCGCCCGGCTGATGCAGGGTGCCACCGAGGTCAAGTGCTCGGAGTTCGCCGCGGCCATCGTCGACCGCCTGTAACGGGGGACCACCCGGGCTCCGGGCCCCAGGTTCGACCGCTCGCAACCGACCGGGTTAGCCTCGGCCCATGGCAGCCAAACCACCAATCCACGTCACCGTCACCGGGGCCGCCGGCCAGATCGGCTACGCCCTCCTCTTCCGCGTCGCGTCGGGTCAACTGCTCGGTCCGGACCAGCCGGTCGTGCTGCGCCTCCTCGAGATCGAACCCGGCATGAAGGCCCTCGAGGGCGTGGTAATGGAGGTGGACGACTGCGCGTTCCCCCTGGTCGGCGACATCGTCACCACGACCGATCTCGACGTCGCCTTCGACGGGACCTCGTTGGCCCTGTTGGTCGGCTCCGTCCCCCGCAAGGCCGGAATGGAGCGCGGGGACCTGCTCACCATCAACGGCGGGATCTTCGGCCCCCAGGGCCGGGCCATCGCGGCCAATGCCGCCTCGGACGTGCGGGTGGTGGTGGTCGGCAACCCGTGCAACACCAACTGTCTGATTGCCCGCTCGAACGCCCCGGAGGTGCCGACCGACCGGTGGTTCGCCATGACCCGGCTCGACGAGAACCGCGCCAAGAGCCTGTTGGCCAAGCGGGCCGGCGTGCCGGTCTCCTCGGTGACCAACCTGGCCATCTGGGGCAACCACTCCGCCACCCAGTTCCCCGACTTCGCCAACGCACGCATCGACGGCGCGCCGGTCCCCGAGGTCATCGACGACACCGGGTGGCTGCAGGGAGAGTTCATCACCACCGTGCAGAAGCGCGGTGCGGCCGTCATCGACGCCCGCGGGCTGTCCTCGGCCGCCTCTGCGGCCAATGCCGCCATCGACTCGGTGGTGAGCATCCGCACCGGCACCCCGGGGGAGGACTTCACCTCCCTCGCCGTCGTCTCCAACGGGGAGTACGGCGTGCCCCAGGGCCTCCAGTTCGGCTTCCCGGTGCGGGCCGACGGCTCCGGCGCCTGGGAAGTCGTCGAGGACCTGGCCCATGACGAGTTCGCCAAGGAGCGGATCCGGATCACCACCGAGGAGCTCGCTGCCGAGCGCTCGGAGGTCATCGACCTCCTTCCGTAGGCGGCCCGGGCGGTCCCGGGGGTATGGTCAGGCCATGGACAACGACCGCCCCCCGGGCGGTTGGGCCGAGGGACTCGAGTTCGTCCCGGACCCCGCCGCCAAGAGCCAAGCCCTCGAGCAGTTCGCCACCTATCTGAACCCCCAGAAGGTCCGGGTCATGCGGGCGGCCGGGCTCGACATCATCGAAGCGCAGCGATCCGGGCCCTGGGTCTGGGACCTCGACGGCCGCCGGTTCCTCGACTGCTTCACGTCGGCGGGCTCGTTCAACATCGGCCGGCGCAATCCGCGGGTCGTGGCCGCCGCGCATGCGGCGATCGACCGGCTCGACAATGGCAATTTCCTGCTCTGCTCGAGGGAGAAGGCCGAGTTGGCGGCCAAGCTGGCAGAGATCACGCCGGGGGACCTCTCCTGCACCATGTTCGGCACCGGTGGGGGTGAGGCGGTCGACTTCGCCATCAAGCTGGCCCGGGGCTCCACCGGGCGGCCCGGGATCGTCTCGTCGGTCAACGGCTACCACGGCCACACCGGGTTCGCCCTGTCGGC
>DAIMIK010000129.1:0-5853 GCA_036722795.1 Acidimicrobiales bacterium
CTCCTTCTCGGGCCCACCGGTCCGGTGCTCGAGGCCCGCCACACCCGGGGGTGCCCACGGCCGGGCCAGTGTCTGCTCGTCGCGGACATAAGGCCAGAAGACGGCATTGCCTTCGGTGTCGGTGTGGTTGGGCTCCGTGGCGAAGTCGGGATCGATGGAGGGGAGGTGGTCCATGTCCGGCAGGCGCCACGGCTCGGTCCCGTTGGCCAGATAACCATCCGACAGCAGGATGACCGGGGTCCGGTACTTGACGGCCAGCCGCACCGCCTCCACCGTCGCCTCGAAGCAGTGGGACGGCGTCCTGGCCGCAACGATGGGCAGTGGCGACTCGCCGTGGCGGCCGTACATGGCATGGAGCAGGTCGGCCTGCTCCGTCTTGGTGGGGAGGCCGGTCGAGGGGCCGCCGCGCTGCACGTCGACGATCACCAGGGGGAGCTCGAGGCTGATGGCGAGCCCCATGGTCTCCGACTTGAGGTCGAGGCCCGGCCCCGAGGTGGTGGTCACACCCAGGGAACCGCCGAACGCAGCCCCGAGGGCAGCGCCGATGCCCGAGATCTCGTCCTCGGCCTGAAAGGTCCGCACGCCGAACTGCTTGTGCTTGGACAGCTCGTGGAGGATGTCCGAGGCCGGGGTGATCGGATAGGTGCCGAGGAACAGGGGCAGGCCGCTGCGGACCGAGGCGGCGATCAGGCCCCATGCGACAGCCGTGTTGCCGGTGATGTTGATGTACTCGCCGTGCTTCAGCACGGCGGGCTTCACCTCGTAGGAGGACTCGAACAGCTCGGCGGTCTCCCCGAAGTGGTAGCCGGCCTTGAATGCCCGGAGATTGGCCTCCATCACCAGCGGCTTGCCGGCGTACCTCTCCTCGATCCAGACAATGGTGTCCTCGATGGGACGGGTGTAGAGCCAGCTGATCAACCCCAGGGCGAAGAAGTTCTTGGACCGCTCGGCGTCACGCGGCTTGACCCCGGTGTCCTTGGACACCTCGGTGGTGATCGACGTCATGGGGACCTCGTACACCGTGTACGCGGACAGCGACCCGTCCTCGAGCGGGTTGGTCTCGTAGTCGGCCTTGGCCAGGCTGCGCTCATCGAACGCATCGGCGTTGACGATGATGGTGGCACCCTTCGGCAGGATGGAAAGATTGGTCTTGAGGGCGGCTGGGTTCATCGCCACCAGCACGTTGGGCGAGTCACCCGGTGTCGAGATGTCGTGGTCGGAGATGTGGACCTGGAATGCCGACACTCCGGCGAGCGTCCCGGCCGGGGCCCGGATCTCGGCGGGGAAGTCGGGGAAGGTGGCCAGGTCGTTCCCCAGCAGCGCCGACGTCGTCGTGAAGCGGTCCCCGGTGAGCTGCATGCCGTCACCCGAGTCGCCGGCGAACCGGATGACGACGCGGTGCAGGAGGTGGTGGGGCTTCGGGTCGGCGGTGGTGTCGGGCACCGTGCTCCTCTTCGTGCTGATCTGCCGCGCGCAGTCACCGGACTTCGACTTCGACGCCGTTTGTCCTCGTCGGAGCTCGCCCGGGTGAACGCCGGAACCTATGGTTTGCGTGCCACGGTGGCAGTCTACCGTCGGCCTCCGCCGTCGTGACGCGAGGAGGCCGGCGCCCCGCCGGTCAGGCGACGGTGACGGCGGAGTCTAGGTAGACGTCCTGGATGGTGTGGATCAGCGCCGCGCCCTCGTCAGTGGGTCGCTGGAACGCCTTTCGACCGACGATGAGCCCGGCACCTCCGGCCCGCTTGTTGATCACGGCCGTCCGCACCGCCTGGGCCAGGTCGTCGGCACCCTTGGACTCCCCTCCGGAGTTGATCAAGGGGATCCGGCCGGCGTAGCAGTTCACCACTTGCCAGCGGGTGAGGTCGATCGGGTGATCCGTGGTGAGCTTGCTGTAGACGAGGGGGTCGGTCTTCCCGAACTTGAGGGCGTTGTACCCGCCGTTGTTCTCGGGCTGCTTCTGCTTGATGATGTCGGCCTCGATGGTCACGCCGAGATGGTTTGCCTGTCCGGTGAGGTCGGCCGAGACGTGATAGTCGGTGTCCCCCTGCTTGAAGGCCGGGTTGCGCAGGTAGCACCACAGCACGGTGAACATCCCGAGCCGGTGGGCCTCGGCGAAGGCCCTGGACACTTCGACGATCTGGCGGTCGGCGCCCTCCGAGCCGAAGTAGATGGTCGCCCCCACCCCGACCGCTCCGAGGTCCGATGCCTGCTGCACCTCGGAGAACATCACCTGGTCGTAGGTGTTGGGGTAGTTGAGGAAGTCGTTGTGGTTCAACTTCACGATGAACGGGATCTTGTGGACGTAGCGCCGGGAGACGATGCCCAGTCCCCCGAGCGTGGTGGCGATGGCATTGCAGTCGGCGGCCATGGCCAGGTCACACAGGCGCGCCGGATCGAAGTAGGCGGGGAACTTGGCGAAGCTGGCTGCCGCCGAGTGCTCGATCCCCTGGTCGACCGGGAGGATCGACAGGTAGCCGGTACCGGCCAGGCGCCCCGTGCCGTAGACCAGGCCGAGGTTGCGCAGGACGGTCGACGACCGGTCCGAGTCGATGAAGACCCGGTCGAGGTGGTCGGGGCCGGGGAGAACGAGGTGCTCGGCCCCGAATGCCGTCGAGACATGCCCGAGGAGAGAGCCCGCTTCGTCACCGAGTAGTTGTTCGAGGTCCATGGGGACAGAGCCTAACGGGAGCCGCGGGGCCGGTTCGGCGTCCGCCGCGCCTTGGTCGGGGGCCCGAGGGATTCCAGGCGCTCGGCCACGTCGTAGGCGTCCGGATCGACCGCCTGGACCCGCAGGAAGAGCTCCCGGGCCTTGGGGAGGTCACCGGAGCGTTCCATCAGGTCACCCAGCACGTACCACTGGCGCAGGTGGCGCTCGGCCGGATTGCGCACCAGGCGGCCCGCCCCGGCCTCCACCAGCAGGGTGACGGCGCCGGTCAGGTCCCCACGGTCGGCCCGGGTTCCGGCCAGCACCAGGCGGCCCTCCGAGAGGATCTCGGGGTCGGGAGACCCCTGGCGCAGTTCGTTGTAGAGCTCCTCCACCCGTTTCGGCCGCCCCACGGCCCGGTGGCAGTCCATGCGGACCGGGTGCTGGTCGACCGAGCCGGTGAGGGCGGCGAACGCCTCGAGGTTGGGGAGGGCCGCCTTCCAGTAGCTCTGGTGGTACTGGCTGAGGCCCAGCAACTCGCGCGCCGAGGGCGCAGTGGGCACCGCATCGACCACGGTCTTCAGGATCCGGGAGGCATCCCGGTACCTCTCCCGTTCGTAGGCCCCGATGCCGGCAGCCATCCGCTCGGTGATCCGGTCCCGGAGGTGGTTCCAGTCAGGGCCCGCCGCCGAGGCCAGCTCGTTGGCGATGTCCGCAGGGAGCTCCGCGGGCGCCTGTACCGCCCGGTGCGCCAGCGGCCGCAGCTTCTCGGACGTGGTCCCTGCCCGGTCCCGGTCGTCCGTCCGCTCGAATCGCTCGGGAACGAACTCGTCGCTGCGCTTCATCGCTCGGCGGCGGCCTTCGGGCGTGTCCTCGTCCGGCCCGTGCCCTGCGGAGCCCTCGCGCACGGTGCTGGCACCGCGCCGGGCCACACTCCCCCATCCCTTGCGGACGACGGGGGCCCGGGAGGACCGCTCCTCCCCCATGGCTCCCGGCCGGGATCCCCCGTCCGCTCGGCGACCGCCGCCCCGTTGCCCCCCGTCCGTCCGGCGACCGCCGGGTGTGCCGCCGGAGCGAGGCGCGGTGCCCGAGCGCGCTGCACCGCCGGAGGAGCCTGCACCGCCCGAGGAGCCTGCACCGCCCGAGGAGCCTGCACCGCCCGAGGGCCGGCCCCGGTCGCTCCGGTAGCCGCCCGAGCCACCCGATGGGCGGCCTGCTGTTCCGGATCCTCGTGGGCCGTCGCTCCGATCAGTTCGCCCCTGCCCACTGCCGGTTCGACCGGACCGTTCGGGACTTCCGGTCCCACCACTGCCGGAGGAACGCTGGGGGCGTCCGGCGCCTCCGGTCCCCCTCCGGTCCGATCCGGTCCGACCCGTTGCCCCCCTGTCGTCTCTTCCCCCGGACGGGTGGCCCGACGGCGCCCGCGAGGCTCCGCCGGATCCTCGCGGGCGCGGAGAACCAGAGGGAGTGCGCGGTGCCATGGCAACCAGTCTACCTGCGACAGGGGGAGTTCCCGGTGTGGCCGACCGTCCCGACCGCTTCCTCCCGCCGTCACCTACCCTTGGGCGCGCCTCCGGGACACGAAATCAGCGCCCACATGACACCGACGACCTCTTCACCACCTCCTGCAGCCCGGCTGCGACGGATGTGTCGGCCGGCGTCGGCCCTTCTTGCGGGCCTCCTCCTGGCGGTCGCCGTGCTCGGCGGCGCCTGTGGATCCCCTGCGTCCGGCGGGTATCGGCCCTCAGGGGCCACGCCATCGAGTGATGGCGCGCACGGCCCGAGCACGGGACCTGCGTCCGCGGCCGCCATTGCCCTCGCTGCAGCTGCCGGGACGGCCACCGCGATGTACCGCGCCGACATCGGAAACGCCACCGCCGCCTTCGTCGGCGACATCGGCAACCTCCAGACCGCGGTGGACGGTGGCGACGCAGCCGCCGCCAAAAGCGATGAACTGGCCGCCCAGGCCCAGTACGACGCGTTCCGTCTGTTGGAGAGCGGCAATGCCGTCAACGCGTCCAGCCTCGACGAGCTGGCCACCGACGTCGATCCCGGTGGGTCGTTCGCCGGGCTGCACGCCGTGGAGCGCGACCTCTGGTCGTCGGCCAAGGCCGCGGCCGACGTCGTGGGACACGCCGCCCAGGCCCCGGTGGCCCAGTACCTCCTCTCGAGGGACCGCCTCGCCCCGGAGGCGATCGGCACCACCGCCGTCGACGGTAGGATCTTCGCCTTCGGGAGCACCGGGTTTTCGGGGTCGATGGGTGGCCAGACGCTCAGCGCCCCCGTGGTCGGGATCGGATCGGTCCCCTCGACCAGCGTGCGCTCGTCCTCACCGGCCATCCTCGGCGTCGGGTAGCCGGGGGCCCGCTCGACCCACCATTCCGAGGGGTCAGGGCCAATTGGATGCAGTGACCCGCCACGTCGTCTTTCTTGCAGGATTTCCCAGGTTCTGGATCATGCTCCTAGTAGTCGGAGGTGACGAGAACCTGCTTGAGGATGTCGAATTCCTCGAGGCACTGTCCGGCCCCGATGGCGACGCAACTCAGCGGGTCGGGCGCCGAGACGACAAGGATGCCCGTTTCCTCCTGCAGCCGAGCACCAAGCCCTTGCAGTAGCGCCCCACCGCCGGTGAGCACGATCCCCTGCTCCATGATGTCGGCGCCGAGCTCGGGCGGCGTCTTGTCGAGTGTCGCCTTCACGGCGTCGACGATGGCGGCCACGGGCTCGGCGATCGCCTTGCGGATCTCGGCGGTGGACACCGCGAGGACCTTGGGCAGGCCGCTCACAAGGTCGCGGCCCCGGATTTCGGCCTGCAGCTCCTCCTCGAGAGGATAGGCCGAGCCGAGGGCGATCTTGATCTCCTCGGCGCTTCGCTCGCCCAGGGCGAGGCTGTACTCCTTCTTGATGTAGGAGATGATTGCCTCGTCGAGCTCGTCGCCCCCGACGCGCACCGATTGGCTGCTCACGATGCCACCCAACGAGATGACGGCGACCTCGGTGGTTCCGCCGCCAATATCGACAACCATGTTGCCCGTCGGCTCATGCACGGGCATCCCGGCGCCGATGGCGGCGGCCATCGGCTCTTCGATGATGTAGGCCTTGCGGGCACCCGCGCTCATGGCGGCTTCCATGACGGCGCGCCGTTCGACACCTGTGATGCCCGACGGGACGCAGATGATGATGCGTGGCTTGGCGAAGCGGCGCTGTTG
>DAIMIK010000130.1:0-3042 GCA_036722795.1 Acidimicrobiales bacterium
TCAACTACCCCTCCGACCCCCAACAGCTGGCCTCCGACCTCTACCTCATGACCGATTACGACCCCCCCGCAGAGGGCCGGGTGCTCGAATTCACCCGGACCGGCCAGGTGGCCTGGCTCTACGACGCGACGTCGGGCGACGCCATGCTCAAGAAGCCCTCACTGGCCGAACGACTCCCCAATGGCCTGATCATGGTCAACGACGACTACCGCAACCGGGTGGTGGTCATCGACCCGACCACCTACTCCATCGTCTGGCAGTACGGCATCACCGACGTGTCGGGCACGGCTCCGGGCCTGGTGTCGATCCCGGACGGCTTCGACCTTCTGGAGGCGAACCGCACCACGCCCACGCACCCCCAGACCGGTTAGGTCCCGGACTCGGGGTCCGACGAGGGCTGCTCCGCCGGGCGGCTCTCGGCAGGCAGCGACCCCGGCTCGGGGGGCGGCGGGGCCATGTCGGCGAACTCGGTTGCCAACCGCCGCCGCTCCCGCCGCTTCATGGTCACGCGGATCGTGACCGCCACCACGACGACGGCGCCGACCACCGCCAGCGACCACAGGCCCACGGACCTCAAGATGCGCGCGAAGGAGACCCCGACGACGTATCCGAGCAGGGTGTAGCCCACGCCCCAGATCAACCCGCCCGCGGCGTTGTAGGCGAGGAACACCCGGTAACGGAGGCCGCTCATGCCGGCCAGCCCGGGGATGACAGCCCGGGCGAAGGCCACGAAGCGACCCAGGAACACAGCGGGGCCCCCGTAGCGCTCGAGCATGGCCATGGACCGCCGGACGCCGGCGTTGCCCTTGAGCGGCCGCCGTTCGAGCAGCCACGGCCCGGACCTCTTGCCGATCTCGAACCCGACCGAGTCGCCGGCGATGGCGCACACCACGACCACCGCCATCATGATCCCGAGGTTGACCCGGCCGAGTCCGGCCAGCACCCCCCCGATGACCACCGCCGTCTCGCCCGGGATGAAGAACCCGATCATTGCCCCGGCCTCGGCGAAGGCCAGGAACCCGACCAACGCATAGGCGGCGGGCCCGTGGAAGTGGAGCAGCCATCCGGAGACCCCCCCGGGGTTGGGCGGGCTGGACGACGCCGCCAGCAGTGGGCCCGCACCGAGCCGGGCCATGGTCGGCATCATCGGGTCCACCTCGCACCCAGGAGCCACCGACCGGATCGGCTGCTCACCGGAACCCCGTGGTTCACCTCGACAGAGTCACGCTGGTCCACGCGCGTCGACGACAGGCCGGACAGGTCATCCATCGGTCGAACGTGCGTCCGGGCAGCCAGGCGCCGATGGGGAACTGCAACACCGCGAACTCGAAGAGGCCCACCCGGCTGACCGAGCCACAGGTGGAACAAGCCACGGTCAGGATCCCCCGTTGCGGCACCGGCTCGGCTGCGGTGGCCGTCGACGTGGCCCGCTCCTTCTCCCCGGCCGGGGTGGCCGCCGAGTACAGGGCGTGCTTGCCCGCAGGGCGGGCATGACGGGTCGCGGCACTCGACTGGGGGTGGGCCGGCGCCGGTGTCCGCCCGACGGAGGGGGCGTCGCCATCGCCGCCGACCGCCTGGTCCTCGACGGGCATCCAGAACAACGCCCGCTTTCCGAGCGGGTCGGGTCCGCCGGCCACTAGCCGACGGTACCGGCAATCGCGCTTATCTCGAGCAGGGTCCGGGCCAGCTCGCGATAGGCGTTCGCCCCTGGTGAGTTGGGGGCGTGCTGGAGGATCGACTTGCCCCGGGCCGGGGCCTCGGCGAATCGGATCGACTTGCGCACCGGCGGCTGTAGCACCGGGATTCCGTATCTGGCCTCGACCTCTTCCATGATGTGCCGGGAGTGTCTGGTCCGGTCGTCGTACATGGTGGCGATGATCCCCCTGACCGTGAGTCCGCTGTTGGCAAAGGCCCGCACGTCCTCGATGGTCTCGAGCAGTTGGCCGACCCCACGGTGGGACAGTGCCTCGCACTGGAGGGGGATCAGCACCGAATTGGCGGCGGTCAGCCCGTTGATGGTCAGCACGCCGAGTGAGGGTGGGCAGTCGATGAGAATGAGGTCGTACCGTTCCCGCACGGGCTCCAGGGCCCGCTCGAGGACGTGCTCGCGGCCGGTGCGGGTGAGCAGATGCACTTCCGACCCGGCCAGGTCGATGGTGGCCGGCAGCAGATCGAGCCCGGGGACGCCCGGCACCGGGCGGGTGACGTCGGACACGCTTTCCCGACGGACGAAGACGTCGTGCAGGGAGCGGTCGAGCGCGTCGGGATCGAACCCGAGGGAGAACGTCAGGCAGGCCTGGGGGTCGAGATCGACCACCAGGGTCCGTCGGCCGAGCTCCGCCGAAGCCACGCCGAGCGAGTGGACGGTGGTGGTCTTGGCCACACCGCCCTTCTGGTTGGCCACGGCCAGTACGTCGGTCACGTGCGGAGTCTACGCCCGGCGACGGCGATCACAATTGGGGTCAGAACCCGGCCATGCCCACGATCGGCTGGTTCAGATGCTGGCCGCCCATCGACCCCAGGAACGGTGCCTCGAAACTGAAGATCCCCCCGTCGGAGGCCACGAACCGATAGCCGCTCCCGTTGGCCGTCTCCGACACGCCTACGACGGGGGCGGCCAGGGGTTGGCCGCCGGTCGAACCGAAGAACGGGGCGCCGCCGAAGGCGAAGATGCCCCCGTCGGTGGCCACCTCCCAGTACCCTCCGGTATTGGTGTCGTTGGCCGTGCCCACCACCGGCCTGTTGAGGACGCGGCCGCCCATCGATCCCGCGAACGGCGCATCGCCGAACGAGAAGATCCCCCCGTCGGAGGCGACCAGGCGGTAGCCGGTCCCATCGGTGGAGGTGGAGATCCCCACCACCGGCTGGTTCAGGTGGTGGCCGCCCATCGACCCGTAGAAGCCGGCGTCGCCGAAGGCGAAGATGCCACCGTCGGAGGCCACCTCCCAATAGCCCTTTCCGTCCGGCGTGGCCGCCATGCCCACGATCGGCTGGTTCAGGTGGTGGCCGCCCATCGACCCGTAGAAGCCGGCGTCGCCGAAG
>DAIMIK010000130.1:3142-5681 GCA_036722795.1 Acidimicrobiales bacterium
CGGCTGGTTCAGGTGGTGGCCGCCCATCGACCCGTAGAAGCCGGCGTCGCCGAAGGCGAAGATGCCACCGTCGGAGGCCACCTCCCAGTACCCTCCGGTGCTCGGCGCCATGGCGATACCCACCATGGGTGCGTTGAGGCGGATGTTGCCGGTCGAGCCGCAGAAGGGGGCCCCGCCGAAGGAGAAGACGCCCCCGTCAGAGGCGGCCGTTTCATACCCGGTGCCGGCCGCGGCCGGTACCGAGCAGGCCGGGATCGACCCCCGGGCCGGGGTCCCCCCGGCATCACCGGTGAGTTGGGGATCGTGGTGGAACATGGGCCAAGCGCTCCCGCCGACGGCCTCGGCCCCGTTGTTCCCGGGGAGCTCGTAGTGGTCGATGACGCCGATGCCGCCCGGCACGGTGCCGCTGTATCCGGCCAGGGTGATCCCGACGTTCCCGTCCGGGTCATCGGTGACCAGGGGCGAGTTCTGCAGGCCCAGTCCTGGGCTGAGCTGCTCGATCGGTTGGCCGGACCGGCCGTCGAATACCCATGCGCCATCGAGGGTGGGGACGATCACGTCGTCGTAGCCGGTGCCGTAGAGGTCGGCGGTCACCACCGAACCGATGATCTGGGCGGGGACACTGGCGTTCCAGAGGGTCCGGCCGGTGGCCGCGTCGAGAACCCAGACCGAGCCCGAACCGCTCAGGTTGGTCCCTTCGACCACCTGGAGCGACCCATTGCCAAGCACGCCCGACAGTGCCGGGGACGAGAACAACGAGCTGCCGCCGAGGTCGGCCGACCACTGCAGCCGGCAGTGGGTGTCGTAGGCCTTGACCGTGCCGGTGTCAGAGGCGCCGGGGAAGTACGCCCCCGGTGCCACCACGATGCCCGTGGCGCCCCCGGGGAGGAATCCTCCGACCGCCGGGGAGGAGTCGACCACCTGGTTGGTGTCGGCCCGACAGATCTGGTTGCCATCGCCGCTGAGGATGCGAAGGTGGCCCCCGTCGGCGTAGGTCTGGCCCTGGCCGGTGCCGGCGGACTGGTCCCCACCGACGGCGATCTCGGTCTGGCCGGTGCCGTAGAGGTCGGCCACTGCTGCGGTGGAGTGGGTGCTGTCGGAGTTGAAGAAGGGCCAACCGGTCAGCGTGTCCCCGCTCTGGGCGGACAGTGCGTAGCTCACTTGGCCAAGCGACCCGGCAACCAGGTCAGGTCCACCGGGCTGGAGATTGCCCACCGTGAGGCCGGCCTGGACGCCGGTTGCCGGCGCGGCGTCGGAGGGCGGATTGACCGCCGCGGCGAACCAGAGACGCGACCCGGCGGCGCTGTATGCCTGATACCCGCCGGTGGTCGGGTCGGAGTCGTTCCCCGAGCCGACGAGCACGACCGACTGACCGCCCAGGGTGGTGGTCGAAGGGGTGGAATCGATGGGGCCGCTCTCGTCGGTGACGCCCTTCTCCCACCCGGCGACCGGCGTCGGCGCAGGCGGCGACCCCGTCGGTCCGGCCAAGTGGAAGGCGTAGAGATGGCCGAGGCGATCCCCCACCACCACGGAAGGTTGGCCGTCGAGATTGGCCGGGATCGGTGAGGACAGAGCGATGGGCGCCCCGTTGTCCGGCAGGACGGCCCTCCAGGTCGGGGTGTTGAGCACAGTGACCCTGGGCGACGCCCGCCCCGGCCCCACGGCGGCCGACGCCGTCGCCAGGGGACCGAGCATTCCACCGAGCCACGACGCGCCGACCAACAGCGCCGCAGCCGCGGTGACGCCTCGGGCCGGCGATCGGCGGAACGGACGCACCGGTCCCTCCGTCTCGATCGCAGCCCCAGTCCGGAGAGGTTTCGATCCACGCAGTTCGATCCGCACACACTATGCGGTACCCAGGTGCGGCCGGACTCGCCCCGACGGCTTCGCCCATCAATTCGCCCACCGGGGCCGGGCCCGGACGCCAACCGAGGCCCGCCCACCGTGTCCGGGGACGCCGTCGGCTGCCTCTCAGCGACCCGGCAGGCTCGAATCGGCCGGGTCCGCCCCGGGCGGGGGCGCAGAGGCAGTCGACAACCGCCGGCCGGTGACGACGTCGGTCCGGATCCGCACGACCCGGTGGCCGGGCTCCGTCACTGCTGGCTCCGGGAGGTGCTCCGGGAAGTGCCCGCCCTTCTCCTTGTCGTGCTCCTCGGTGGCCAGGCCACGAACCAGCACGCTCCAGACACGCCCGGCATCGACCCCGTCCACCTGGAGGGCGATCAGCCGGGCTCGTGCCACCCGCTCGAAGAGGCCCTCGCCGATCCGGAGCACCACGTCGGAGCCGTCGGCCGCGTAGTTCACCGGCAGCACCAGGGGGGCACCGTCCTCGGCGATGCCGATGTGGCCGTGGAGGCCCTGTTTCGCCCCCAGCGCCAGGAGGCGGTGGCACTCAGCTGGGTCCAGGACCTCTGATCCGCGCTCATCGATCCACATGGACACCATTGTCAACCAGGCCTTCTTCCGGCGCCAGGGCCTAAATCCCCTCACCTGTCGATATCCGGCCGCAACGCCTGGCGGGTATTTGGGGCTTTCGGCC
>DAIMIK010000131.1:0-5627 GCA_036722795.1 Acidimicrobiales bacterium
CGTGCGCGGAGGTGTGCACCACGTCGTCGATCAGGTCCTCCTCCTTGAGCTTGGCTCCCTGGACGCCGCGCCCGCCGCGTCCCTGGGTCCGGAAGGCGTCGGCCGATACGGCCTTCACGTAGCCAGCGCGGCTCTTGGTGACGACGAGCTCCTCGTCCTCGACCAGGTCCTCGACATTCATGTCACCCGGGTCGTGGGTGATGATCGTCCGGCGCTCGTTGGCATACTTCTCGCGGATCTCACCCAGCTCGGAGGCGATGACCTCCCGCAGCTTGGCCGGGTCGCTGAGGATGGACTCCAGTTCGGCGATCTCGAGCAGCAGCTTGGCCAACTCCTCTTCGAGGTTGGACCGGCCGAGCCGGGTCAGCCGGGCCAAGGTCATGTCGAGGATGTGGTTGGCCTGCTCCTCGGAGAACTCGAAGGGAGCGGCCCGCAGGGCCTCGAGCGCCGCCGGCCGATCGTCGGAGCCCCGGATGGCGGCAATGACCGCGTCCAGCATGTCGATGGCCTTGAGCAGGCCCTCCACCACGTGGGCACGGGCACGGGCCTTGTCGAGGAGGAACTGCGAGCGCCGCGTGACTACCTCGATCTGGTGAGCCACATAGTGCGTCAGCATCTGGGCCACGTTCAGGGTGCGCGGCACCCCGTCGACCAGCGCCACCGCGTTGACGCCGAACGAGGTCTGCATCGGCGTCTGCTTGAACAGATTGTTGAGGACGACGTTGGCGTTGGCGTCGCGCTTGAGCCGGATCACCAGTCGGGTCTTGCCCCCGGACGAGTCGTCCTGGGCCTCGGCGATCCCGTCGAGGTCACCGGCACGGACCAGGTCCTCGATCTTCTTCGACACCGAGGCGATCGACGTCTGATAGGGCATCTCGGTGACGACGATGCGGGTCTCGCCGGCCTTGCCCTCCACGATCTCGGCCACGGCCCGCAGCTTGATGGAGCCCCTCCCGGTCCGCAGCGCGTCCAGGATGCCCTGGCGTCCGAGGATCAGCGCGCCGGTGGGGAAGTCCGGCCCCTTGATGAAGGCCATCAGGTCATCGGGCGTGGCGTCCGGATGCTCGAGCATGTGGGTCGTGGCATCGATGACCTCTCCCAGGTTGTGGGGCGGGATGTTGGTCGCCATCCCCACCGCGATCCCCTGCGACCCGTTCACCAGCATGTTGGGGAACCGGGCCGGCAGGACGGTCGGCTCCTCGGAGGTGGCGTCGTAATTGGGGACGAAGTCGACGGTCTCCTGGTCGATGCCGTTCATGAGTTCGAGGGCCAGCGGGCCTAGCCGGCACTCGGTGTACCGCATGGCCGCCGGACCCTCGTCCGGTCCCGTGCCGCCGAAGTTGCCGTGACCGTCGATCAACGGGTGACGCATGGAAAAGTCCTGCACCATTCGGGCCAGGGCCTCGTAGATGGCCGAGTCGCCGTGCGGATGGTACGAGCCCATGACGTCGCCGACCACCTTGGCGCACTTGGTGTGCGGTCGGTCGGGCAGCAGGCGCTGGTCGTACATCGAGTAGAGGATCCGCCGGTGGACGGGCTTCAGCCCGTCCCGCACGTCGGGGAGGGCACGCGACACGATGACCGACATCGAGTACTCGAGGAAGGAGCGCTCCATCTCCTCTTGGATCTCGATGGGCTCGATGAACCCCGATACGTCGTCGATGTCGGAGCCGCCCCGGCTGTCGTCGTCACGTCTTGGCATGCCGTGTCCCTATCTGTGTCACTGCGTCTGTGCTGTCCGTGTCCGTGTCCGTGCCCACGCCCACCATTCCCCGCCGGGAGGGGCGTGGATCGCCGTCTCAGATGTCGAGGAAGCGCACGTCCTTGGCATTGGTCTGGATGAACTGCCTGCGCAGTTCGACGTCTTCGCCCATCAGTACCGAGCAGACCTCGTCGGCGATTGCCGCCTGCTCGACGGCGATCTGGAGCAGGGACCGCTTCCCCGGGTCCATGGTGGTGTCCCTCAGCTCGCCGAAGTCCATCTCGCCCAGCCCCTTCAACCGTTGGAAATCGGCCTTGTGGTTGGGATGCTCGGCGAGGAAGGCCGCCCTGGCCGCGTCGTCCTTCAGGTACAGCTTCTCCTTGCCCACCAACGTCGAGTACAGCGGGGGTTGGGCCACGTAGACGAAGCCGCCTTCGACCATGGGCTTCATCTGACGGAAGAAGAAGGTCAGGAGCAGGGTGCGGATGTGGGATCCGTCCACGTCGGCGTCGGCCAGGATGATCACCTTGTGATATCGGATCTTGGTCACGTCGAAATCCTCGGCCAACCCGGCCCCGATGGCCGAGATGAGCGCCTGGATCTCGGTGTTCTTCAACATCTTGTCGATCCGTGCCCGCTCGACGTTCAGGATCTTGCCGCGGATGGGCAGGATGGCCTGGGACCGCGGGTTGCGGGCGTCCTTGGCCGAGCCGCCGGCCGAGTTGCCCTCGACGATGAAGAGCTCGCTCTCCCGCGGGTCGCGTGACGAGCAGTCGACGAGCTTCCCGGGCAGCCCGGCGCCGTCGAGCGCCGACTTGCGCCGGGTCAGGTCGCGCGCCGATCGTGCCGCGACTCTGGCCCTGGCGGCAAGCAGGCCTTTCTGGATGATCTGGTTCGCCTCACGGGGGTTCTCTTCGAACCACTCGGCGAGCTTCTCGTTGGTGGCCCGCTCTACCAGAGAGCGAACCGGGACGTTGCCGAGCTTCGCCTTGGTCTGGCCCTCGAACTGGGGGTCCTGGAGGCGCACCGTGATGATGGCGGTCAGGCCCTCGCGGATGTCCTCACCCAGGAGGTTGTCGTCCTTCTCCTTGAGGGTGCCCTTGGCCCGGGCGTACTTGTTGGCCACGTTGGTGAGGGATTTCTTGAAGCCCTCCTCGTGCATCCCGCCGTCGATGGTGGAGATCCCGTTGGCGAAAGAGTGGATGCTCTCGTAGAAGCCGGTGTTCCACTGGAGGGCGATCTCGACCTCCATGGTCTCCTCCTTCTGCTCGAACGAGCAGACCTTCCGGAAGAGGGCCTCCTTGGAGGCGTTGAGATGGCGGACGTAGTCCACGATGCCGTCTTTGTACTTGAAGGTCTGCGGCGGTTTGGCGTCGGGGCGCTCGTCCACGAAGTGGATCTCGAGGCCCTTGTTGAGGAACGCCATCACCTGCAGTCGCTCGACGACGGTCTGGGCCCGGAACTCGATCTCCTCGAAGATGGCGGCATCCGGCCAGAACGAGATGGTCGTCCCCGTGCGGCCACGTGGCGCGGGCCCGGTGACCGCCAGCTTGCCGGTCGGCTTGCCGCCCTTCTCGAACTCCATGACGTGGTGCTGGTCGTCGCGGTCGATCTCCAGCAACAGCCGGCTGGACAGGGCGTTGACCACCGAGACGCCCACGCCGTGGAGGCCACCGGAGACCTTGTACCCGCCCCCCTCGCCAAACTTCCCTCCCGCGTGGAGGACGGTCAGGACGACCTCGGCCGCCGACTTCCCCTTGTGCTTGGGCATCGGCCCGGTCGGGATGCCCCGGCCGTTGTCGATGACCTTGACCCCGCCGTCGGGCAGGAGGGTCACGTTGATGCGGGTGCAGAACCCGGCCATGGCCTCGTCCACCGAGTTGTCGACGACCTCCCAGACGAGGTGGTGGAGTCCGGTGGGGCCGGTCGACCCGATGTACATCCCGGGCCGTTTCCGAACCGGATCCAGACCTTCAAGAACGGTGATGTCGCCAGCGTCGTACGTGGCTTCACCCACGTTCCGCACGTTCTCCGTTTTCAGCGCCACAGGCGCGCCCTTTCAACATTGTTTGACTGAGCGGGAACCTGCGCACCGAGCCCGCTCCCGATGCGCTGCGCACGCTTCCGGGACTGCGGCTCCGGCCCGAGTTCCAATACCCCAGTGTAGCCTCCCGGCGTACCTCCCTGGGCCGATCCCCCGGGCTCCAGCGGGTGGAATTATCTGCGGACCCGGACCTCGAGGCGACCCGGTCGTTCCACCCCCGCCTGCTCGGCGACCCGGTCGAGCAGTTCATCGCCCAGATACCGGACCTGTGTGGCCCAGGCAGGATGATCGACGTTCACCACCAGGGCTTCTGCGTCGATCCGGACCGGTTGTACGTGGCTGGCCATGGCAGGTCCCACGATGTCCTGCCACCGTGAGAACAATCGCCCGAGGCCCCGCGAGTCGCGCATCCCCAGGCGCTGGGACACCGCGTCGAGCGAGGCGTCGAGGGGTCGCGGCCCGCGATCCCCTCCGTCGCGGGAGCCACTGCTCGTCACGGCTCCTCACCGCTCCCGGCCGGCTCCGCTGCACCACCGGCCACCACGGCGTAGACCTTGGACACGGCGACACCCGGGGGGGCCGGGAGCGCGGTGGTCAACAAGGTCTGGCCGGCGGGCAATCCGGCCAAGAGGGCCCGGGACCGGAGGGGGTCCAGCTCGGAGAAGACGTCGTCGAGGAGCAGCACCGGTGCCGACCCCAGGCGTTCGGTGGCCAGTTGGTGGGCTGCCAGCCGGAGGGCGAGAGCGAGCGAGCGCTGTTCGCCCTGGGACGCATGGCTCCGCCCGGGGAGGCCGCGCAGCGACAGGTCCAGCTCGTCCCGGTGGGGACCCACGAGGGACACCCCGCGGGCCACGTCCCGCTCCCGCGTCTCCTCCAAGGCGTCCCCCAGCCGACCGGCCCACGACCGTCGGTAGGCAAGGCCGACCGGTGTGCTCTCACCAGCCAGGCGCGCGTAGTGCACCTCGGTGATCGGGGCCAGATGCCCGACCAGGGCCTCGCGGGCCTCGACCAACGAGGTTCCGGCGGCATCCAACCGGGCGTCCCACACATCGAGGGTCGCCGCCACCTCGGGGCTGAGTCTCCGACCCACGGTGCGGAGCAGCGCCGACCGCTGTCGCAGGATCTTCTCGACGTCCTCTACCGAGCGGGCCGCCTTGGGGTCCACGACGGCGAGGGTCTCGTCCAGGAACCGACGGCGTTCGGCGGGGCCGGAACGGACTACTCCGATGTCCTCGGGAGAGAACACCGTGGTGCGCAGGGCGTCGTGCAGATCACCCCGGCGGCGGACCGTCTGCCGGTTGACCATTGTCCGGGAGCGTCCGGTTGCTGAGAGCTCCGCCTCGATGGTGATCGACCGGTTTCCCACGCGGGTCTCCGCCCGCAGGATCGACTCCTGTGCACCCTGGAGGACCATCGCCTCACGGGGCGAGCCCCGAAACGACTGCAGGGTGGAGAGATAGGCGACAGCCTCGAGCACACTGGTCTTGCCGGCGCCGTTCAGCCCGGTGATCACCGTCGTCCCCAGCGGATCCGGCTCGATCGTGGTCTCGGCGATGTTCCGGAAGTTCGAGATGGTCAGCGAGACGAGGTGCACTAAGGAGGGGCGGCGGCGGGGCGCTACGAGACCCGCACGGGCATCAACAGGTAGCGGAAGTCGGTCTGCTCGGCGGCGCGCACCGTAGCCGGCTTGGTGGCATCGACCGTCTCCAGCAACACCTCGTCGCCCGACACTGCCTCCACCCCGTCGATCAGGTAGGTGGGATTGAAGGCGATGGTCAGCTCCTCGCCGTCGAAATCGGCGTCAACGGTCTCACTGGCGTCACCGACCTCCTGGGACACCACGGTGAGATCCACCCCCCCCTGGCGCATGGACAGGCGCAC
>DAIMIK010000132.1:0-5218 GCA_036722795.1 Acidimicrobiales bacterium
ACGTCGCCGCAGACCAGCCGGTCCATGGGCTGGGGCCGCTCCATGTCGGCCTTGACCTCCTCGATGGCCCGGAGCTGGTCGGAGGTCTCGATGAAGGGGAACGACGACTCGAGCTCGGCCTGCCAAGGGGTGTCGGGGCCGAAGGCGTGGCCGGTCACCTCGAGGCGCCTCCGGTAGAGGGCGACCAGCTCCTCGGCCACCTCGTGCACCGCGGCACGCGCCTTCGAGCGGGTTCGTTGCCATTCGGACCCACCCAGGCGGCTCACCGCCGGCGAGTCACCACCCGCATACGGGGTGAGCAGCGCGATCTGATCGGTCGGGAGGTAGAGCTTGTCGCCTCCCCGGTACTCGAGGAGCAGGTAGTCGCGGGTGGATCCCCCCATGGTCCGGGTGACCATGCCCCCGTATCTGGCCACCCCGTGCTGGCGATGGACCACGTAGCTGCCCGGTGCCAGGTCGTCGAAGAACCCGTCCACGGGGCGGGCGCGGGTCCGGGCCTGCCGGTGGGGACGGTGGCGGCCGGTGACGTCGGACTCGGTCAGGACGGCCACCCGGCAGCCCGGGAGGACGAATCCGCGGTCCACCGTCGCCACCACGATGCGTGCGCCGGGAGCCGAGAGAGCGGTGGCGTCCGCCGCCACCGGGACGGTCAGCCCCTCCTCGGCCAGGATGCCCGAGAGGCGCTGCGCACCCCCGTCGGTCGTCGAGCACAGCACCACCGCGTAGCCGGCCTCGGTGAGGGTGGAGACCTGCGCTGCCAGCTTGGCGCCGTCCCCGAGGATCGGCTCCCACCCCCTGCTCTCCACCGACGGCACGTCCGGGCCCTCGGCCGACGGAACCAGCGAGACCACGCCCGCCTTCGTCTCGGTCAGCAGCCGTTCGAAGGGGACGTGGAGGCGCGGCGCACCGTCGCCGGCCTCGAGCCCCCAGGTGGACGCCAGCGCGTCGGCCAGGGCCGACTCCTCGTCGAGCAACTCGCCGGCGCGGTCCCGGACCCGGCGGGGCTCGACCAGGACGATGACGGCATCGTCCCCCAACAGGTCGCAGATCAGCTCCTCTGAGTCGGCCAGCCACGGCAACCACGACTCCATGCCGTCGAACTGGTCGCCGTCGGAGAGGCGCTCCCACTGGTGGCGCCCCCACGGTGCCGTCCCCACCAGCTCGGCGGCCCGCTTGCGGGTCACCTCGTCGGTGACCAGCTCGCGGCAGCCGAAGAGCTCCACCGGCCCGACGTCCTCGATCGAGCGCTGGTCCGCCACGTCGAAGCGGGTGAGTCGATCGACCTCGTCGCCCCACAGGTCGAGACGGACCGGCTCGTCCGCGGTGGACGGGAAGACGTCCACGATCCCTCCCCGCACGGCCAGCTCCCCGCGGTGCTCGACGATCGATTCGCGGCGGTAGCCCATGGACACCAAGCGGGCCACCAGCTCGTCGACCACGACCCGGTCACCCTTGGCCACCACCACCGGCCGCGCCGCGGTGCGCCACGGGCCGAGCCGTTGGAGCACCGCCTTGATCGGGGCCACGACGACGTCCGGCGCCGGTCGACCGGTCCGGCCGGGGCCCGAGGGTCCGCCCAGCTCCCACAGGAGGCGCAGGCGGCGACCCATCGTCGACACGTCGGGGCTGACCCGCTCGAAGGGAAGGGTCTCCCATGCCGGGAACACCTCGACCCGACCGGCCCCGGGATCGGTCGGCTCCGGACCACCGGAGAACACCCCGAGATCGTGGGCCAGCTGGTCGGCAGCGGCCCCGGTCGGCGTCACCACCAGCACCGGCCGCCGGGTGCCCAGCCGGATGAGGCCGGCCAGCACGAAGGCCTGGGCCGGGGTGGCCACCGCCAGGGTGGCGTCGGGCGCGCCGACGACCCGCGTCATGGCGGGCTCGTTGCGCAGCAGGGTGGGGAGCGAGCGGAGGCTCACCTGCTCAGGGTACCGGGGCGCACACCACCGGCCGGACGGCTCAGCGGTGCCTCGGCTCCCAGCGGAACCGCCGGACGGTGAACACCAGGGCGGCCGTGGCCCAGACCAGCATGACCACCAGGTCACCGGGGCGCAGTCCCGAACCGGGGCCGCCCTCGAACGCGCTGACCAGGGCGGTGATCATGTGGCGGATCGGGAACCAGTCGGCGATCTTCGACAGCACCGAGCCGTTGCTGATCGGGTAGAAGACGCCCGAGATGAAGATGATCGGGAAGTAGATCCCGTTGATCACGGCCGGGGCGGCGTCCGCATTGGGGATGATGATGGTCACGGCCAGGCCGAGGGCGCAGAAGGTGACGATGCCGACCAGCAGGGTCACCACGGTGGCCAGCGGGTGGTACGGGAAGTGGAGGTGGTAGAAGGCCATGCCGATCCCCACCACCACGAACGTCAGCACCGCCACGTTGATGATGATGCTGCCGATGATGCCGCCCACGTAGGAGCCGATCGCGATGGGGGTGCCGCGCATGCGCTTGAGCACGCCCGAGTCCCGCCGGTTGCAGACGACCATGCCCAGGTTGGTGTAGCAGGCGGCGATCAGGCCGAAGGTCAGCATTGCCACCACGGTGTACTGGTCGTAGCGGAGGGACGTGCCCGGCACGCGGAAGGAGCCGGCCGAGGTGCCCACGACCACCAGGAAGACCACCGGGAACATGAAGGTGAACACGGCGGCCATCGGGTTGCGCCAGTACGCCTTCTGCTCGTAGCGCACCTGCTCCTTGGCGATGAGCAGGTCGTTCATGGCCGGTCCCCGCCGGTCAGCGCCAGATAGACGTCCTCCAGCGACGGCCGGCTGACCGTCAGCCCGGAGAGCACCTCCCCGCGCTCGACAGCCCAGCTGGTCAGGGCGTGGAGGACCTCGGTGGGCTCGGCGATCCGGAACTCGACGGACTGGCCGCGCTGCTGCGGCTCCAGGCCGACCGGCAGGGGCAGGGTGCCCAGCGACACGCCGTGCGGGAGCACGAAGCGGACGGTGGTCATCCCGTGGTCCCGCCCGCCCAGGGTGTCCGGCGGTCCCGAGGCCACCACCCGGCCGGCGGCGATGACGGTCACCACGTCGGCCAGGGCCTGGGCCTCGTCCATGTAATGGGTGGTCAGCACCACCGTGCGGCCCTCGGCGCACAGGCCGCGGACCACGTCCCAGGCCTCGCGGCGGGCCGAGGGGTCGAACCCGGTGGTGGGCTCGTCGAGGAAGATCAGCTCGGGATCGCCCACCAGGGCCAGCCCCAGGTCGAGCCGGCGCTGCTGCCCACCCGAGAGCGTCTTGACCCGGGCCCTGGCCTTGGCCTCGAGGCCGACCAGCTCGATGACCTCGTCCACCGGGCGCGGGCGGGGGTAGAGGCCGGCGCGCTGGGTCATCGCCTCGGCGACGGTGAGGTAGGGGTCGACCGCGCACTCTTGGAGGACGATGCCCACCTTGGCCCGCAGGCCGCGGTCGCGGCGCTCAGGGTCCATGCCGAACACCGAGACGGTGCCCCCGTCCCGCCTGCGGTAGCCCTCGAGGATCTCGACGGCGGTGGTCTTGCCGGCTCCGTTAGGCCCGAGCAGGGCCAGCACCTCGCCCCGTCGGACCTCGAAGTCGATACCCGTTAGGGCCTCCACCTGCCCGTACGACTTGGTGAGGTCCCGGACCGAGATGGCGATGTCGACATCGGCGGCCACAACGGGCGAGCGTACCGGGCATTCCTGTGGGAGGAGGCCCACCGGCCGGCTCAACCGGCTGTGTTGACCCGGTTCATGGCTGCCTCCACGCCTTCGGCGGCGATGGCCTCCACCGCGTCCGCCGCCTGCTCGATGGCCACGTCGAGAAGCGCCCGCTCGGCCGCTCCGGGTCGCTTCAGCACGTAGTCGGCGCCCGGCTGGCGACCGGAGGGCTTGCCGATGCCGATCCGCACCCGGAGGTACTCGTCGGTGTGCAGGTGGTTGTGGATGGACTGGAGCCCGTTGTTGCCGGCAGTGCCACCGCCGGCCTTCACCTTGACCCGGCCGGAGGGCAGGTCGAGCTCGTCGTGGACGACGATCAGCCGCGAGGCTGTACCCGACCCCGACGCTGTACCCGACCCCGACGCTGGGCCTGACCCCGACGCCGGGCCCGACCCCGACGCTGGGCCGTCCGCGTCGATGCCGGCACGGCGCACCAACGGGGCCACGGCCAGGCCGGACTCGTTCATGTAGGTGAGCGGGACAGCCAACAGGACCCGACGGCCCGCGATGCGGACCTCGCAGGCCAGGGAGCGCAGGCCCTTCTCCGACTTGAGCCGGCCCCGGTGGCGGAGGGCCAGGGCGGCCACGGCGTCGGCCCCTGCGTTGTGGCGGGTCCCCTCGTACTCGGCCCCGGGATTGCCCAGGCCGACCACGAGCAGATCCGCCGGGGTACCCGTTCGCCGGTCCCCCGGCCCACCCCGGCGACCGAGCAGGGCCTAGCCCTCTGCCGGCTCGGACTCGGTGTCGGGTGCCTCTTCCGTCGCGCCCGGGGCCGCGGTGACCCCGGCGGCCTCGGCCTCTTCCTCCGCGGTGGCCTGGACCCGGGGCGGCTGCCCGGCCACGACGGTTGCCTCGGGGTCGGTCTCCAGCTCGACGCCGGCCGGGATGGCGATGTCCGAGACGTGCAGGGCGTCGCCGATGGCCAGTCCCGAGATGTCGATGTCCACCGACGGGGGGATGTTGGCCGGCCTGGCCTTGACGGCCAGGGTGAAGAGCTGCTGGTCCACGATGCCGTCTCCGTGCTGGACCTCGATCGCCTCGCCCACCAGGTTGATGGTGACCTCGGCCGAGATCACCTCGTCCCGCCGCACGATCTGGAAGTCGACGTGGGTGACCACGTTCCGGAAGGGGTGGTGCTGGATGTCGCGGGCCAGGGTGAGGAAGCCGGTGCCTTCCACCTGCAACGAAAGCAGCGTGTTGAGGCCGGCCTCCCCGGACATGGCGATCTGGAACTCGCGGGCGACCACGGCCACCGCGATCGGTTCGGCACCGTGCCCGTAGACGATGCCGGGGATCTTCCCCTGGGCCCTCAGGCGGCGCGTGGAACTCGATCCGATCTCGCGGCCGGCTTCGGCGGTGAGCGTGACTTCGGGCATGCGGGGACTCCTCGAGAGGTGCTGAGACGGGGGCGGCGCCGCCCCTGCCGATCGCGCACGTAGAGACGATCGCGGACGGCCGCGGCTGACGGCTTTCCATGATAGTCCCATGGCCGCCGGGTGGCCACAGGGGGCCCTCACGCCGTGCTCGCACCG
>DAIMIK010000133.1:0-5075 GCA_036722795.1 Acidimicrobiales bacterium
CATCGTCCTCAACAAGCCGATCGTGGGCATGGCCACCACGCCCGACGGCAAGGGCTACTGGCTGGTCGCCTCCGACGGTGGCATCTTCGCCTTCGGGAGTGCCAAGTTCCACGGTTCCGAGGGTGGGAAGCCGCTCAACAAGCCGGTCGTGGGCATGGCCGGTACCGCTGACGGCCTTGGTTACTGGCTGGTCGCCTCCGACGGTGGCATCTTCTCCTTCGGTGACGCCACCTTCCACGGCTCCACCGGAGCGATCAACCTGAACAAGCCGATCGTGGGTATGGCTGCATCCTCCGACGGCGGTGGCTACCGGTTCGTGGCCTCCGACGGTGGGGTGTTCAACTTCGGGACCGACAAGTTCTTCGGCTCGACCGGCAACATCACGTTGAACAAGCCGATCGTCGGCATGGCCGACGCCTGAGCCGCACCGCTCCACCCGGAGTCGGCATCACGCCGACACCGGTTAGGACGAACCGAAGGCCCGCTGGATACTCCAGCGGGCCTTCGGCGTTCTCCGCTCTCGTCCCGACCCGACTCAGATGCTGCGGCGTCCCTCGAAGAACCCACGGAGCTGCTGCATGGCCTCGGCGGCCCTGACCCCGGCCACCACCACCACCTCGTGGTTGAGCCGGGGATCGGCGCACAGGTTGTAGAGGGAGCCACAGGCGCCAGCCTTGGGGTCCGCCGCCCCGAACACCACTCGACCCACCCGGGCAGCCACCAGCCCTCCTGCGCACATGGGACAGGGCTCCAGGGTCACCACCACGGTGACATCGGAGAGCCGCCACGTCCCCAGGGCCCGAGCCGCATCGGCCAACACCAGCAGTTCGGCATGGGCGGTCGGATCGCCCCGCAGCTCCCGCTCATTGTGCCGCGAGGCGATCACCCGGCCATCGACCAGGGCGACTGCGCCCACCGGGACGTCCCGGTGCCCGACCGCCGCGTCCGCCTCGGCCAGGGCCAGTCCCATCGCCGACTCGTCGTCAATTAGGGGACCGGTGCTTTCGATATCTGGTGGACCTGGCTGCTGCCCGGGCGCGTCGGTGCTCATGGGGCGGGATGCTAGTGAATCGCAAGAGCACCAGGTCCAGAGGGTGGGCAGGAGCGCTGGGATGAGGGGAGGACGCCGCAGTCTCTTGATCATCGAGGAACGGTGCATCATCGAGGAAATGTGCGGCTCTCCATCGATCCTCGCCGGGTCCGACTGCATGACCTTCGGCCCTGGACGCGCACCCCGGACTGACTCACCATGTGCTTGAGAAGGTCTCGACGAGGCCGTGATGGAGGCGCGATGGAGCACGAACAACATCCACGTTGGCGGGACATGAGCCCGACGCGCCGAGCCGTCATGGTCCTGGGCGCGCTGATCCAGTTCGCGTTGGCCGGAGCCGCATGGGCGGATCTGGCGCGTCGGCCGAGCAGCCAGGTACGGGGGCCGAAGTGGCGATGGGGTCTGATCATCGCCGTCAACTTCGTCGGCCCCCTTTCCTACTTCCGATGGGGGCGGATCCCGACAGCTGAAGACAGCGGTCCGGAGACCGGTTGATGAGCGCAGCCATGTCCACGGGACTGCTGGCTCCTCAGGCGTCGGCAGCCACGGGTCTCTGGGCCCGCAGCGTGATCTCCGGGGTCGCAGGTCGATCGGGCCCGGGACGGGCCTCGTGGTCGCCGTCACCGGGCCGAGAGGTGCCATAGGGTCGCGACGTGCAGTACCTGGCTCTCTTCGCCATCGTCTTCGGGGTCAACCTCTTGCCGGCATTCGGCCCACCCACCTGGTCCGTGCTCGTCTTCACCCGGCTCCACTGGCATCTGAACCCGGTCGCCCTGGTCCTACTCGGCGCGGTGGCCGCCATGAGCGGCCGGTACCTCCTGGCCCGGGGCGCACGCCACTTCAAAGGACGCATTCCCGGCCGCATGAGGGACAACCTGGAGGACGCGCGCACCTTGTTGGAGCGCAAGCGGGTGGGGGCCATCGCTCTCTTCGTGGTCTTCGTGGTGTCGCCGTTGCCGTCGGCCCAGCTGTTCCTCGCCGCGGGGTTGCTCGACCTCCCCCTGGGCCTCTTGACCCTGGCCTTCTTCCTCGGTCGGCTGGTGAGCTACTCGATCTACGTGAGCGTGGCCACCCTGGCCGACAAGCAGCTGGGGAACGTCGTAGGGCAGATCTTCGGGTCGCCGTGGTCGATCGCGCTCCAGGTCGTCCTGCTGGTGGGCGTCTGCCTCCTGCCGTTGGTGAAGTGGCGGCGCTTCCTGGACCGGCCGTCGAAGAGCTGAGGCGTCGCGCCCTCACCGGGCCCCGGGCACACGTCGTTCGCGTCTCGGTTCGTCGGCGAGCGACAGGTAGTTCTCGTCCTCCTGGGCGGTGTGCAGCTTCAAGATGGCGCAGAGCCCGTAGAGCAGGCTCCGCAACTCGGTGAGGTCCACCTCGTCGACCCCGTCCGGCCCGATGTCGTCGATGAGTTGACCGAGCCGGCGGATCTGGTGGGTGATCTCGATGTGCGCCCGGCTCATCGTGGCCATGGGGTCACTGCCTCCGAAGAACCGTCCGAGCGCCGGATAGAGCTCCTGTTCCTCGGCCATCTCGTGGGGCTGCACCTCGTCGACCAGCATCCTGTGCACGCTGCGCACCTCCTCCAGGGCTGTCTCGGGATCGAGCGAGCCTAGGGAGTCGGCGACCTCGTGGAGGCGATTGATATCGGTCCGGATGGCCAGGTGTTCCTCTTGGAACCGCTGGGTCAGAAGGGAGTCCTCGTCGCCGAGCCGGTTCTCGCCGGCACCCCCGCGCAGCGCCCGCAAGGCGTTGAGGATCACCGCCACGTCGATGACCTCCTGGAGAATCGCACCCCAGACGGCAGGCAGGAGGCCCACCGCAGCGAAGCCCATGGCGGCCAGGGACAGGGCCATCCCCACCACCATGCTCTCGATGGCGATCCGCCGTGTGCGCCTGGCAATGGCTGCCGCCTCACCCAGGCGGTCCAGCCGGTCGACGGTGAGCACCACGTCGGCGGCTTCGGAGGCGGCGGTGGCCCCTCGGGCCCCCAGGGCAACCCCAACGTCGGCCAGGGCGAGTGCGGGTGCGTCGTTGATCCCGTCGCCGACCATCATGGTCGGGGTGCGGCGCGTCTCCAGCTTCACAACATCGAGCTTCTCGCCCGGGGAGCGTTCGGCCAGTACCTCATCGACCCCGATCACCGCCCCGACGGTCTCGGCCACCTCGGTCCTGTCGCCGGTGACCATCACGATGCGGGTGATCCCGTTCTTCCGGAGCGAGCGGAGGGTCCGGGCGGCATCGGGTCGTAGTGGGTCATCGAAGACCAGGACGCCGGCCGGGGCGCCGTCGATGCCCACAAAGACGGTGAGGGCCCCATCGAGGTGTGCCTGGCGACGTGCCGAGCGGGCCCAGCCGGGTGCACCGGTCACTCCTGACCACGACGCCTTCCCTACTGCCACCCGGTGTCCGGCCACCACCCCCCGGATGCCCTGGCCGGCAATCTCCTCGACCCCCTCCGGGAGTGAGAGTTCGCACTTCTGCTCGAGCGCCGCCCGGAGAACGGCACCGGCCAGCACGTGGGGGGAGACCTGGTCCAGGGAGGCAGCCAGCTGAAGGATCCGCCCGGCAGGTGCCGACCCGGCACACAAGATCCCGGTCAGCACCGGGTGTCCCACGGTCATCGTCCCTGTCTTGTCGATCAGCAGGGTGGTGCAGGTGGCCAGGCGCTCGAGGACAGCCCCACCCTTGACGATGACCCCCCGCTTGGCGGCACGGGACAGGCCCGAGACCAGGGCCACCGGCGCCGCCAGGATGAGTGGACAGGGCGTCGCCACCACCAAGACGGCCACCGCCCGGCTCGCCCCGCCCGCCGCCCAGGCGATCCCGGCGGCAACCAGCGTCACAGCCAGGAAGCCCAGGGCATAGCGGTCGGCCAGCCGGACCACGGGCGCCTGTGAGCGCTCGGCCTCGGCGACGAGCCGGACGACTCCGGCGTAGGTGCTGTCGGCGGCGCTGGTCGTTGCTCGGAGGTCGAGCTGCCCCCCGGCGTTCACCACGCCGCTCCGGACCCGGTCTCCCAGCGCGCGCTCCACCGGGAGCGATTCCCCGGTGAGCGCCGATTCGTCGAGGACGGCCGAGGCCGAGACGAGGGAGCCGTCCACCGGCACCACCTCTCCGGAAGCCACCAACAAGAGGTCGCCCGGAACCACCTGGTCGAGGGCGATGACGGCCAGACCGCCGTCCTGGTAGCGGTGAGCTGACTTCGGCGCCCGCTCGAGCAACGATTGGAGCTCTCGGCGGGCCTGGCCGGCGGCCCATCCATCGAGGGCCCGTCCGCTGGCCAGCATCACGCTGATGACCGCCCCGGCCAGGTACTCCCTGACCGCCACGGCACCCACCAGGGCCAGGAGGGCGATGACGTCCACCCCCAGCCGACCCACCAGCAGGCTCTCGACCATCGAGTAGAGGGACAACGCGATGCCACAGCCAGCGGCGATGATCCAGACCAGGTTCCCTCCGCCGCCCAGTCCTATCCAGTGGAGAAGGCCGCCCACGACCAAACCGGACACGGTGAGCCCCAGCGGCAGGAGTGTTCCCGGGCGCGACGCCATCCACCGAGATCCGAACCAGGGACTCCTATCCACCTTCCCAATGGTGCTGCAGCTCAGCGGTCGGGCGTAGGGCCGAAAGTCGGAACCCCTGAAACGACGGGGTGCCCGCCGCATCCCGGAGCGAGGCTCCTCGGTCCATCGCGGGGTCCGGCTTCGTGTGGACCCCAGTGGCGGAGGCGGTGGGATTTGAACCCACGGTGAGTTTCCCCACACACGATTTCCAATCGTGCCGATTCGGCCGCTCTCGCACGCCTCCGGGTGGTCGACCGCCACGGGTGGATCCGGGCTGTCAACAGCGTCGACAGGCTACTCCGGCTGCCCACCACGACCGGACGCAGCGGGCCCGGTCGGGCGCGGGAACGCCATTGGCGCGACGGGGGTAGCATCTCTTCGTCCCGACGTTCCGTGCGACGGCTGGGTCCTGCGCAACGTCCTCCTGTGAATCGAGTCAGGGTCGGAAGGCAGCAGCTCTCAGC
>DAIMIK010000134.1:0-2645 GCA_036722795.1 Acidimicrobiales bacterium
GGCCGACCCCCGGAAGCCGTCGCCGTCGCTGTACCCGTCGCCGGCAGCGGTCCGTCGAGGGGCACGCTCCTTCTTCGGCGGAGTCGTCCCGTTCTTCGGCGGGGTGATCCCGGCAGCGACGGGCCCGGCATCCGGGACCGGCGAGCCGGCAACGGGCCCTCGGCGAGAAGGTGCGCGCGTCGGCTCCAACGCCACGATGCGCGCCGGAGGAGGGCCATCGATCAATAGCGGGAACTCATCGCGCAGCCGGTCGGACAGGTCGTCGGCGACTGCGCCGGTCATCGGCACGACGGTGGTCTCTCCGGTGTCGTAGGTGAACTCGATGCCGGCGTCCCGGATCCTCTCCACCACCTCGGAGATGAGGTCGGCGCTCAGCTCCACCGAACGCAGCACGGTCATGACGTCATCCTGGGTCAGACCACCCCGGAGTCGACCCATCTGGATCAGGGCTACGAACTGGTCGGCCGGAAGCACATCGAGAGCGCCGCTCACTCCGCTGCCCGACGGCGGAGCAGGGGATTCGTCGTGCCGATCGGTCACGATCGCCGCGGCGGACGATCCCCGTCGTACCATCACGTGTCCTGCCCCGAACCGTTCATCTGCGACCTCACCACCAGCCAGGCTACCAAGCTCGCGGTCGCCGCGACCGAGGTGGTGGGATCGTCCAGTTCCTGCACCCACCCCGTGGCCCTGGCAGCTTCCTCCATTGCCACCGACGACGTGCGGGCCTCGGCGGTGATCAGGGACAACTCCCGGCGGGAGGCATCCCGGACCAATTGGAGCACCACCTCGTCGGGCTGAGAGTGGGGCTCCTCCACCGTCAACCGGACGAGCAGTGCCTGCACATCGGGCGGGGCTCGGTCGATGGCCTGGTGCAGGTCGTCGGCCTCGACCAGCGCCAGAAACGCCGCCCGCTGCACATCGTCCCGGAACAGCGCGGCCTCCAACCGCGGCCCCACGTCCTCCGGCCGGTGGATGGCCAGCCGGAGGGCCTCCAGGCCGGGGCGGAACTCGCCGGCAGAGCGGCCATTGCGGGGCCCCCCGCTCCCGGCACGGGCGTCATCCCAGGCCTGGTCGCCGCCGCCGCCGCCGCCGCCGCCGCCGCCGCCAGGCTCACGCGGGTCGCCCTCCCAGGCCCGGCTGCCACCCTGGTCATGGGCGTCGGCCCTCCCGGCCGGCGCCGGTCGCGGACCCTCCCGCCGGAGGCGCTCGAGGCGCTCGCGCAGCTGGTGGGGCTCGAGCCGGCACCGTTCGGCCACCAACATCACGTACTGGTCCCGCACGAGGTCGTCGGGGTGTTCGGCCACGGCCCCGAGGGCGGTATCGGCCGCCTTGGCCCGGCCCTCCGGCGTGGTCAGGTCGGCAGCGTCCAGGATCCTCTCCACCCGGAACCGGAGGAAGGGCTTGGCTCCCTCCACCGCGGCACGCAAGGCCCCGGGATCGCTGCGGGCCAGGTCGGCCGGGTCCGATCCCGGTGGCAGCGCTGCCACCGCCACATCGATCTCCAGCCGGCGCTCCCACTCGTAGAACCGGCCGGCGGCTGACTGCCCCGCCCGGTCGGCGTCGAAGGCGAGGACCACCCTGGAGGCGAAGTTGCGCAGCAGTCTCACGTGCTCCTCGGCCAGCGCCGTTCCGCAGGTGGCCACGGCGCGCTCGATCCCCGCCTCGAAGAACCCGATCACGTCGGTGTAGCCCTCACACACCACCACCTCGCCGGACTTGATGATGTCCTGCTTGGCCCAGTTGAGGGCGTACAGCGTGCGCCGCTTGGAGTAGATGGGCGTCTCGGTCGAGTTCTTGTACTTGGCCGGGTCGGGGCTACCCGGCATGACGCGGCCGCCGAGGGCCACCGGGTTGCCCGAGGGATCGCAGATGGGGAAGAGGATCCGGGCCCGGAAGGCGTCCTGGAGGCGGCCCCGCCGGTTGACGAACCCGAGCCCGGAGCCGACGGCGATCTCCTCGCTCAGGTGGAGAGCCGAGCAGAGCGCATCCCAGGCGTCGGGTGCCCACCCCAGCCGGAACCGGCGGACCACCTCGCCGTCGTAGCCCCGGCTCCGCAGATAGTCGCGGGCCTGGCCGGCGTCGGCCCCGGTCAGCAGTCGGTGGTGGTACCACTCGGTGGCCTGCTCCATGGCGTCGAGGAAGACCTTGCGCCGCTGGTTGTCCCTGCCCCCGGTGCCATCCTCCCGGATGGTGATACCCGCCTTGTCGGCCAACCGGCGCACCGCGTCGACGAAGTCCAAGTGCTCCATGGCCCGGACGAAGCTGATGGCATCGCCCTTGGCCTGGCAGCCGAAACAGTAGTAGAGGCCCGCCTCGGCATTGACGCTGAACGAGGGCGTCTTCTCGCCGTGGAAGGGGCACAGGCCGACCCACCGTTGCCCCTGTCGCCTCAGGGCGGCATGCTCCCCGACCAAGGCTACGATGTCCGTTGCCGCCCTGACCCGGGCCACGTCCTCATCGGGGATGCCCATAGGGGATGACGGTACCGCGTCGCCACACTGCTCCGTCCCGCACTCTCCTCCGAAACGCGGGCGGGGGGCGCGACCATCCCCGCTACCGGTTGGCCTTGGCCACCCTCTTGGGAGCCGCCTTGGCCACCCTCTTGGGAGCCGCCTTGGCCACCCTCTTGGGAGCCGCCTTGG
>DAIMIK010000134.1:2745-5052 GCA_036722795.1 Acidimicrobiales bacterium
CCACCCGCTTCGCCCTGTCAGGCATTCCGGGCCTGGAGACTGTGTGGCCGGCCAGCACGGCCTGTGCTGCGGCCAACCTGGCGATCGGCACCCGGAACGGCGAGCAGCTCACGTAGTCGAGCCCCGCCTTGGCGAAGGTGGCGATCGATTCGGGGTCGCCCCCGTGCTCCCCGCACACGCCGATCTTCAGTGACGGTTTGGTCGAACGCCCCCGCTCGACGCCCAGCCGAACCAGCTCGCCGACACCGTCGGGATCGACCACCTCGAACGGATTGCGCTTCAGCAGTCCCTCTTCGAGGTAGACCGACATCATCCTGCCCTCGACGTCGTCACGGCTGAAGCCGAACGTCATCTGGGTGAGGTCATTGGTGCCGAACGAGAAGAAGTCGGCCTCCTCGGCGATCTCGGCGGCGCGAAGGGCGGCCCTCGGCGTCTCGATCATCGTCCCGATCAGCACCTCGAGGGAGCCCGTTGCCTCATTGGCCGCCTTGGGTCTCTTGGCACGGGAGCGGGGCCGGTCCGAAGCGCCTGCCACTGCGGCCTCGGCGATGGCCACCTCGACCCACGATCGGGCCAGGGCCAGCTCCTCGCGAGAGACGGTGAGCGGAATCATGATCTCCACGATGGGATGGCCGCCGGCGGCCACCCGGTCGAGGGCGGCCTCCATCAGGGCCCGTACCTGCATGGCGTAGAGACCCGGCTTGATCACGCCGAGACGCACCCCGCGTGTCCCGAGCATCGGGTTGAACTCGTGCCAGACCTTGGCCGCCTCGTAGAGCCGCTGCTCCTCGGGCGTCAACCCGACCGTTGCCTCCTTGACCGCCATCTCCTCGGTGTCGGGGAGGAACTCGTGGAGGGGCGGGTCGAGCAGCCTGATGGTCACGGGCAACCCGTCCATCGCCTTGAGGATCTCCACGAAATCGAGGCGCTGGGCCACCCGCAAGGCCTCGAGCGCCGACTCCTCCTCGACCGGGGTCGTGGCCAGGATCATCTGGCGCACGATGGGCAGACGGTCCTCGGCGAGGAACATGTGCTCGGTCCGGCACAGCCCGATCCCTTCGGCGCCGTGCAGGCGGGCGTTGGTGGCGTCGGGCCCGTTGTCCGCATTGGCCCGGACCCCGAGGTGCCCGGCCCGGACCTCGTCGGCCCAGCCCAGGATGGTCTCGAACTCCGGCGGGGTCGAACCGGCCGAAACCGCGACCTGGCCGACCACCACCGTGCCGTTGGTGCCGTCCACCGAGATCCAGTCCCCTTCGTTGACCACGGTGTCCCCCACCGAGAACGACGCACCCGAGATGCGCAGTGCCTCGGCGCCCACGACGGCGGGCTTGCCCCACCCGCGGGCCACCACGGCGGCATGGCTCACCAGTCCGCCCCGGGCGGTGAGGATGCCCTCTGCCGCCAACATGCCGTGCACGTCCTCCGGCGAGGTCTCGCTGCGCACCAGGACCACTGGCTCACCACGCTCGGCCGCGGCCTGGGCGTCGTCGGCAGTGAGGTAGACACGGCCCACCGCAGCACCCGGGGACGCGCCGAGGCCCCGGACCAGCACGTCGTGGCCGGCTTCGGCGAACTGGGGATGGAGGACCTGCTCGAGGTGCTCGCCGGTGATCCGTCCCACCGCCTCTTCCTTAGTCAGGCGAATGGCCCGCTCATTGACCATGTCGACCGCCATCCGCAGGGCGGCCCGCCCGGTCCGCTTGCCCACCCGCGTCTGGAGCATCCACAGTTGGCCCTGGTCGATGGTGAACTCGGTGTCGCACATGTCGCGGTAGTGGGCCTCGAGGCGGGCGAAGATGGCCAGGAGCTGGCTGTGGATCTGGGGGAACTTGTCCTTGAGCGCGGACAGCGGCTCGGTATTGCGGATGCCGGCCACCACGTCCTCGCCCTGGGCGTTGACCAGGAAGTCGCCGTACTCCCCCACCTCGCCAGTGGCCGGGTCGCGTGTGAAGCCGACCCCGGTTCCCGAGTTGTCGTCCCGGTTGCCGAACACCATGGCCTGCACGTTGACGGCCGTTCCCAGGTCGTGGGCGATCCGCTCGCGGACCCGGTAGGCGATGGCACGCGGGCCGTTCCACGACGCGAACACCGCCTCGATCGCGCCACGGAGCTGCTCGTCGGGATCCTGGGGGAACGGCTTGCCGGTGTGGCGCTCCACGATCTGCTGATAGGCGTCGACCAGATAGTGCAGGAGCTCGATGGGGATGCCGGCGTCGGTGGTGGTCCCCGCTAGCTCCTTGGCCGCGTCGAGCAGGGCGTCGAACTCCTCTCCGGGGATGCCCAGGACGATGCGGCCGTACATGGCCA
>DAIMIK010000135.1:0-4970 GCA_036722795.1 Acidimicrobiales bacterium
CCGGCATCCGCGACATCCTGGCCAAGTCGCTCGGCTCGTCCAACGGCATCAACGTCGCCCACGCCACCATCGCCGGCCTGAAGGGTCTCAAGCGCCCCGACGAGATCGCCGCCCTCCGTGGCAAGACCGCCGAGGAAGTGGCGCCGGCGGCGATGCTCCGCGCCTACCGCGAGCGCCGGCGCGAAGCCGATCTGTTCACGGAGGTGAGTTGACGTGAGTGCCGCTGCAGCATCTGACCAGTCCACTACCGGCTGGCTGCGGGTGACCCAGGTCAGGTCGGCCATCGGGACCAAGCCGAAGCACCGGGGCACGCTCCGTGCCCTCGGTCTGAGGGGGATCGGGCGCACCAACGTGCTGCCCGACCGTCCGGAGATCCGTGGGATGCTTGCCCGCGTCCCCCACCTGGTGGACGTGACGTCCGCCACCCAAGACGAGAAAGGTCGACCATGAAGGTCCATGAGCTCCGCCCTCCCGCAGGGTCCACCCGGCCACGCCGGCGCGTCGGTCGCGGCATCGCCGGCAAGGGCGGCAAGACCGCGGGCCGTGGCAGCAAGGGCCAGGGCGCACGCGACACCATCCCGATGGGGTTCGAGGGCGGCCAGCTGCCACTGATGCAGCGCATCCCCAAGCTGCGCGGCTTCAAGAACCCCTTCCGGATCGCCTACTCGCCGGTCAACGTCGGCTCCCTGCAGGGCATCGAGGGCGACTCCGTCGACGTTGCCGGGCTGGTCGAAGCGGGCCTGGTCCACAAGGGTGACCTGGTGAAGATCCTGGGTGGCGGCGAGCTGACCCGGGCGATCCGGGTGGAGGCCCACGCCTTCTCCAAGTCGGCCGAGGCCTCGATCACAGCCGCAGGTGGATCCACCGCTGTGGTCCCCCTGCCCTTCGGCCACGGCCGCCCGCCGGCCCAGGGCAACGCCCTCACCAACCGGTAGCATCGGCCCACCGCGGCGTCGAGGAGCCCAATGCTCGCCAGTCTGGCCAACATCTTCCGGATCCCGGACCTTCGCAAGAAGGTCCTCTTCACGCTGACCATCATTGCGCTCTACCAGTTCGGGGCCAATGTCCCGGTTCCGTTCGTCAACTTCTCCAAGGTGGCCCAGCTCTCGGCTGCCTCGAAGTCGTCCGGTGTCCTCGGCTTCCTCAACCTCTTCTCGGGTGGCGCGCTCACCCGCATGGCGGTGTTCGGGCTGGGGATCATGCCCTACATCACCTCGAGCATCATCATCCAGCTGTTGGCCACGGTCATCCCCAAGCTCGAGCAGTGGCGTGACCAGGGGGCCGTCGGCCAGAAGAAGCTGACCCAGACCACCAGGTACCTCACGGTGGCACTGGCCCTGATGCAGTCGACCGGCCTGGTCTACCTGTTCCACAAGGGCGGAGGGGGGCTGTTCGGCAGCAACCAGTCCATCGACCTGATCCTCAACTACTCGATCTGGCGTGCCGCCTTCATCGTCCTCACCCTGACCGCAGGCACCGCCTTCGTCATGTGGCTGGCCGAACTGATCACCCAGCGCGGCATCGGGCAGGGCATGTCGATCCTCATCTTCGCCAACGTGGTGGCCGGCATCCCCTCGGGGCTGAACACGGTCCTCCAGGAGGGTGGGCGCCTCAAGTTCACAGTCATCCTGCTGGTCTCCCTGGCCCTCCTGGTCCTGATCGTCTTCGTCGACCAGGGCCAGCGGCGCATCCCGGTCACCTTTGCCAAGCGGGTGGTCGGGCGCAAGATGTACGGCGGTTCGAACACCTACATCCCGCTCAAGGTCAACCAGGCCGGCGTGATCCCGATCATCTTCGCCAGTTCGGTGCTGTACATCCCCGTGCTGCTGTCCAACATCATCCCCTCCGCCGCGTTCCGGAGCTGGGTGAACCACAACGTGACTCCGACCAGCATCTTCTACATCTTCACCTACTTCGTCTTCATCCTCCTCTTCACGTTCTTCTACGTCTATGTGGCGTTCGATCCACATCAGCAGGCCGACATCATCCGGAAGCAGGGGGGGTACATCCCCGGTATCCGGCCCGGTCATCCGACCGAGCGGTACCTGGCCCACATCCTCAACCGGATCACCTGGCCCGGCGCCCTCTTCCTCGGCGCGGTGGCGGTCACCCCGTCCCTGCTGATGGCCGCCTGGAACATCACCAGCTATCCCTTCTACGGAACGACACTCCTGATCGCCGTGGGCGTGGCACTCGAGACGATGAAGCAGATCGACAGCCAGCTCATGATGCGAAACTACGAGGGCTTCCTCAAGTAGGTGGTACTCGGCGCCAGGCTCGTTGTCCTCGGCAAACAGGGGGCAGGGAAGGGGACGCAGTGCGTGCGCCTCTCCCATCACTACGTCGTCCCCCACGTTTCGACCGGGGACATGCTGCGCGCTGCGGTCAAGCAGGGCACGGCCATCGGCCTGAAGGCCAAGGACCAGATGGACCGCGGTGAGCTGCTGAGCGACGACCTGATCATGGAGATGGTGGCCGAGCGGCTCGGGGAGAGTGACGTGCGAGCCCGGGGCTTCGTGCTGGACGGATGCCCCCGCACGGTGGCCCAGGCGGAGCGCCTGGCCGACTCACTCGCACCGTTCGACCTCGATCTGGTCATCGACATCGAGATCCACACCGGCCAGGTACTCCGCCGCCTGGCCGCTCGCCGGGTCTGCGTCGACTGCGGGGCCAACTACTCGCTCTCGGCGCCACCGTTGATCAACTGGACCTGCGACGTGTGCGGCGGGGAGGTCGTCCAGCGTCTGGACGACACCGAGGAGGCGATCTCCCGACGGCTTGAGCTCTACGAGCGCCAGACCGCGCCGCTCATCGAGTGGTACCGGGCCCGTCACCAGCTGGAGACGGTCCCTGGGACCGGGTCGCCCGACGCGGTGACCCGGCGGATGGTCAAGGTCATCGAGGCCAAGCGCCGGAAGGGGCACGGGTTCGTATGAGGCGCAATGCCGGCGAACTGGCCAAGATGCGCAAGGCCGGACGGGTGGTGGCCGAGATCCACGAGGCCACCCGCGCCGTGATCCGCCCCGGGGTCTCCACCGCGGAGATCGACCGGGCGGCCCGTGAGGTCCTGGACCGCCGGGGGGCGGGCTCCAACTTCCTCAACTACCACGGGTTCCCGGCCGTGGTCTGCACGTCGCCCAACTCGATGATCGTGCACGGGATCCCCTCGGAGACGGTCATCCTCGAGGAGGGGGACATCATCTCGATCGACTGCGGGGCGATCGTCGAGGGCTACCACGGAGATGCGGCCTACACCGTCGGCGTGGGAACGGTCACCCCGGAGGCGGCCCGGCTGATGGAGGTGACCGAGGCCAGCCTGCAGGCTGGCATCGACCAGCTCCACCCCGGCAACCGCCTGCACGAAGTGGGGCGGGCGGTCCAGCAGGTGGCAGAGCGCGCAGGCTTCTCGGTGGTCCGGGAGTACGTGGGCCATGCCATCGGCACGGCCATGCACGAAGAGCCCCAAGTCCCCAACTACTGGCCGGGCACGCCGGGCCCGACCCTCCGGTCGGGCATGGTCTTCGCCATCGAGCCGATGGTGAACGCCGGCGGAGCGGCGACCGTCCTCCTCGACGACGGGTGGAGCGTGGTGACCGCCGATGGCCGGCTGTCGGCCCATTTCGAGCACACCATCGCGGTGACCGACGAGGGCCCGGAGGTGTTCACCGTCCTGTGACCGACCCTGTTGGAGCCCGCACCGCCCCCCGGGGGGCGCCTCCGGCCGGACCGCCGGCACCGCCGTCGGTCCGGGCCACCGAACGGGGGGGACCAGGGGTGAACCGGGCGGGACGGGCAGGATCGGGGTCGGACTGGCAATTTGGCCCCGAAGGGCTAGACTGGTCATTCGGCTGGCCACGGGTGTGTTGTGGCGTGCCGATCCCGCTCCAGGTGGCGCTCCTCCGGTGTGCCTCCGAATGCGGTGCGGAACGGCGACGACAACGTGGCCGTGACGCACGTCGACCTCGGGGTCGACGTGGTACGAGAACGACAGAATATCGAGGAGATTCACCTGCCCAAGCCCAAGGAAGATGCCATCGTGCTCGAGGGAGTGGTGGTTGAGCCGTTGCCCAACGCCATGTTCCGAGTGGAGCTCGAGAATGGTCACAAAGTGCTGGCCCACAGCTCCGGAAAGATGCGGATGCACCGCATCCGCATCCTCCCCGGGGACAAGGTGCAAGTGGAGATCACCCCCTACGACCTGGCTCGGGGGCGGATCACCTACCGCTACAAGTAAGCCTGGGCAGCGAAGGCGGTCCCGGGCGGCTGGTGCAGGCGCAGTGTCGAGTTGTGCAGTGTCGAGTTGCACAGTGATGAGTGCAGTGTGAGCAGTACGAGACAAGGACGAGAACGTGAAGGTTCGACCGAGCGTCAAGCCGATGTGTGAAAAGTGCAAAGTGATCCGCCGGCACCGGCAGGTCATCGTCATCTGCGAGAACCCGCGCCACAAGCAGCGCCAGGGTTGACGGCAGCGGATCAGGCGTAAGAGAGAAAGAAGAACACGTGGCCCGCATTTCAGGCGTGGACATCCCCCGCGAGAAGCGGTTGGAGATCTCCCTCACCTACATCTTCGGCATCGGCCGGACCACCGCGCAGCAGATCTGCGCGGCCACCGAGACCAGCCCCGACACCCGTGTCCGGGACCTGACCGACGAAGAGGTCACCCGACTCCGCAACTACATCGACGCCAACCTGCAGGTCGAGGGCGACCTGCGCCGCGACATCTCCCAGGACATCAAGCGGAAGATGGAGATCGGCTGCTACCAGGGGATCCGCCACCGCAAGGGCCTGCCGGTCCACGGTCAGCGCACCCACACCAATGCACGTACTCGGAAGGGACCGAAGAAGACGGTCGCCGGAAAGAAGAAGGTTCGCAAGTAGATGGCCAAGCCCACCAAGCCTGCAGCGGGAGCCCGGCGGCCCCGCAAGCGCGAGCGGAAGAACATCACCTTCGGCGTCGCCCACATCAAGAG
>DAIMIK010000136.1:0-4774 GCA_036722795.1 Acidimicrobiales bacterium
GGGACTGACGGAGCGGGGGCGGGTGGGGGCGGCGGCGGCCAACCTCGGCGCCAGCCTGGTGCTCGGCCTGGCCGCAGCCGCCCTCGGCCTGGCCGCCGGGCACGCCCTCTGAGGAGATCGACCGGCCACCGCCGACCGACCGGTCCCCGGTGTTCCCCCCTCTGGACCAGGGAAGTTTCCGGACTGCCACCTGACGTTCACGGAATGATCACCGGGCGATTCCTTGGCGATCTTCCGGCGTTCACCTCGCCTCCCTACCGTGGCGCGGGGAGGAGGCGCCGGTGTCCGTGGAACGCGACAGCATCAAGGTCCTGGTCGTCGAAGACGAGGAGTCCTACCGCCAGGCGCTGTCCTCCGGCCTCGGGCACGAGGGCTTCGACGTGATCGTGGCGTCGGACGGTCCCGGGGGACTGCGCCTCTTCGCCCAGCACCACCCCGACATCGTCCTGCTCGACATGCTGCTGCCCGGAATGCATGGCATCGACGTCTGCCGGAAGCTGCGGGCCATCTCGGACGTGCCGATCCTCATGGTCAGCGCAGTCGACTCGGAACTCGACGTCGTCCTGGGCCTCGAGCTCGGTGCCTCCGGCTACGTCACCAAGCCGTTCCGCCTGCGTGAGCTGGTGGCTCGCATGCACGCCATCCTCCGCCGGGTCCACCCCCGTGACCTGACCCCGCACCTCGACCCCGTCGCCATCACGGCCGCCGCACGGCGGACCGGGACGCACGATCCCCGGGACTCGGTGGACGACGGACCGGAGGAGGCCTTCGGGTCCGTGACCGTCGACTACGTGCGCCGCGAGGCGGCCGTCGGCGGCCGACCCGTTCACCTGTCCCGCAAGGAGTTCGACCTGTTGACCGCCCTCCTGCGGCCCGCCCGGCGGGTCCGCTCCCGGGACGAGCTGATCGACCTGCTGTGGCCGGACACCTACCTGACCGACACCCGGACCCTCGACACCCACATCCACCGGCTCCGGTCGAAGCTCGAACCCGAACCCACCGAACCTCGCTACATCGTCACCGTGCGCGGGGTCGGCTTCCGCATCGACCCCGACGGGACCTTCGGCGATCCCCCGGCCAACGAGCCCCGGGCCGCCGGCGAGTCGGTCAGCGCCTGAGGAGCGGCCTCCGTCAGCCGAACCGGCCGTTCACGTAGTCGAGGGTACGCGGGTCGGTCGGCTCGCTGAACAACTTGGCCGTCGGGCCGTACTCGATCAGCTCGCCGGCCTTGTCATCGCCCATCAACAAGAAGGCGCAGCGGTCGGACACCCGCATGGCCTGCTGCATGTTGTGGGTCACGATGATGATGGTGACCCGGTCCTTCAGCTCCACCACGAGCTCCTCGATCCGCTTGGTGGCGATCGGGTCGAGTGCGGAGGTCGGCTCGTCCATCAACAGGACCTCGGGCTCGACGGCCAGGGCCCGGGCGATGCACAGCCGCTGCTGCTCGCCACCCGACAGGGTGCTGGCGTGGGCCTTCAGCCGGTCCTTCACGCTGTCCCACAAGGCGGCGCCGATGAGTGCCGACTCGGCTGCCTCGTCGAGCAGCGCCTTCTTGCGCACCCCGTTGAAGCGCAGACCGGAGACCGCGTTCTCGTAGATGCTCATGGTGGGAAAGGGGTTGGGCCGCTGGAACACCATGCCCACCCGACTGCGCAGGAGGTTGGCGTCGGTCGTGGGGGCATAGACGTCGAGGTCACCGAGGAGGACCGTTCCGGACACCGAAGCCGACCGGACGGCGTCGTGCATCCGGTTGAGGGCCCGCAGCAGGGTGGTCTTGCCCGAGCCCGACGGACCGATCAGGGCGGTGATCTCGCCGCCGTGGACGTCGAAGGTGACGTCGCGGACCGCCGTCCGTCCGGCGAAGGCCACGGCGACGTCGCGCAGAGTCATGACGACCTCCCCCGTCGGGGGCTCAAGGAGCGCCTCTTGGGCTTGCACGGTCACGATGTCCTCCATCTTCGGGGTCCGGGAGATTGCGTCGGTCATCGTCGCTCCTTCTGCAGGCGGGCGGCCAGGAGTCGGCTCCCGATGCTCAACACCAGGACGACCACCATGAGCAGGAGCGCCGCGCCCCAGGCGATCTGGACCTGGTCGGGATAGGGCTGGCTGCTGTCGTTGTAGATGAGGATGGGCACGGCATCCATCGCCTTGGTGGGGTTCCACTGGAGGTACTGGTTGCCCAGGATGGTCAGCAGCAGCGGGGCTGTCTCACCGAGGCCCCGGGCCACCGCCAGCAGCACGCCGGTGATCACCCCCGGCAGGGCGGTGGGGACCACGACCTTGCGGGCGATGGTGGCCCGTCGGGCGCCGAGGGCCATGGCCGCTTCGTTGAGTGAGCGGGGCACCCCCCGGAACGCCGTCTCGCCGGCCCGGATGATCACCGGGAGCATGATGAACCCGATGGCGAACGCCCCGGCGAATCCGCTGTAGCCGAAGTTCCGGACGATGGCGATGTAGCCGAAGATGCCCACGGTGATCGACGGGATCCCCGTCATGACGTCGGCGGTGAACCGCAACGTGGTGGCGACCCGCCCGTCCGACTCGGCCAGGAAGAGACCGCACAGGAGGCCCATGGGCACGGCCACCGCCACCGCGATGGTGGTGATCACCGCGGTCCCCACGATGGCATTCCACACGCCGCCTCCGGGAATCCCCTCCGGGGTGGTCGAATGGGTGAAGAAGTCGACGTTCCAGGCCGGCAGGCCCTTGGCGACCACATAGGCGACCACCGCCACCAGCGGGACCACGGCGATGGCCAGGAACAGCCAGCACACCCCGAGCGCCACCTTCGAGCCGACTTTGCGCCGCCGCAGGCTGGAGGCAGCGGCGGTCTGGATCGCCATCCGACGCTCGACGGTGGGGTCGACCGGCGTGTCGAGTACCGCGGTCATCTGCCCACCTCGATACCGGCCGAGTCGTTGCCCGTCGACCAGACGAGCCAGCGGGCGGCCGAGTTGACGAGGATCCCGATGATCAGGAGGACAAGTCCGGCGGCGAACAGCACGCTCAGTTCGGTGCCGGTCGACTCACCGAAGTTGTTGACGATCAGCGAGGGGATGGTGGCGGCGGGCGACTTCACCGAGTGGGCGATGTAGGGCGAATTCCCGATCACCATGGCCACGGCCACCGTCTCCCCCAGTGCCCGGCCGGTGGCCAGGGTGAAGGCGCCCAGCACGCCGGTGCGAGCCCCGGGGAGGACCACTTTGCGGAGCACCTGCCACCGCGTGGCCCCCAGGGCCATGGCCCCTTCGACCTGCTCGCTCGGCACCACCGCCAGTACGTCACGGGAGATGGCCACCATGGTCGGAAGGATCATGATGAACAAGATGACGCCGGCCAGCAGGAGGCCGACCCCCTCGTCGGGCCCGTTGAACAGGCCGGTCCACCCGAACACCGTGGTCAGGAAGGGCTCGACCGTGGTCCGGAACACGGGGGCCAGGACCACGAGGCCCCACAGGCCGTAGACGACGCTGGGCACGGCGGCCAGCAGCTCGACGGTGGTGGACAGCGCAGCCTTGACCCGCTGGGGCACCAGGAACGCCAGGGCGATGGCCGTGCCCAGGCCGATGGGCACCGCCAGCACCACGGCGATGGCCGTGGACTCGACGGTCCCGAGGATGAAGGGGAGCAGCCCGAACTGGTTGTGCGACGGGCTCCACGTCTTCCCGACGATCCAGGAGAAGCCGAGCGTCGAGAACGCCGGCTTGGCCTGGATGACGATGGAGACCAGGAACCAGACGGCCAACCCGGCGAACAACAGCGCCACCACGGCCAGGACGCCGCGATACCCGCCGTCCGGCAGCGAGAACCGCCGTGCCCGACCGCCGGGACCGGGCAACGCTGTCTCGACGGCGGTCATGGCGAGGGCCTCACGCCCGCAGGTACCCGGTGCCCCGGCCGGGTCGTGTCACTTGGTCAGCAGCGCCTGACCGCTCGGGCCGGTCACCGTCAGCAGCTGGGTGCGGTTCTGGTTCTGCACGGCCGGGGGCAGGGCCACGTAGTCCAGCGAGGCCGCCAGGTTCTGGCCGCCGCCGGTGTGGGTGGTCCAGTCGAGGACCTTGACCACCTGGGCCCCGGTGGTGGCGCTGGTCTGCTTCTGGAGCAGGATGGCCCAGCTGTAGCCCGAGATCGGGTAGCTGGCCGCACCGCCCTGGTTCACGATGGAGAAGTCCGTCGGCGTCACGCCGGTCTTCTGGTCGGCATCGGCGGCCACGGTGGTCGCGCTCGGGACCACATAGACACCGGCCGAGTTCTTGACGGCCGCGAACTTCATGTTGTTCTTGATGGCGTACGACAGCTCGACATAGCCGATGGAGTAGGGCGTCGACTGGATCGAGGCGGCCACGCCCGAGTTCTTCGGGGTCTGCACGGCGGCGGCCGGCCACTGGATGGTCTTCGAGGCGCCGAGCGTCCACGTGGTCGGGTTGGCCGACTTGAGGTAGTCCGTGAAGATGTAGGTGGTGCCCGAGCTGTCGGCCCGCACCTCGGGGGTGATGGCGTGGGCCGGCAGGGTGACGCCGGGGTTGAGGGCGGTGATCTGCGGGGCGTTCCAGGCGGTGATGGTGCCGTCGAAGATGCCGGCCAGGGTGGGTCCGTCGAGCTTCACCCGGGTCGCGACGCCGGGCAGGTTGTAGGCCATGGACACACCGCCGAGGATGTCGGGGATCTGGACCACCGGGCCGGCCGACACCGGCACCTTGGCCAGGTCGGAGGCGGCCATGGGCACGTCCGAGGCGGCGAAGGCGACGGTCCCGGCCTCGAAGGCGGTGAT
>DAIMIK010000137.1:0-4762 GCA_036722795.1 Acidimicrobiales bacterium
TCGATCTCGGTCAGCAGCATCTCGGTCATGCCCCGTGCCTCCGGAAGAGTGTGATCCGGTCCTCGCCCACCTGCTGGCGCAGCTCGTGGTCGTCGATGCCCAGGCCCTCCTCGGGAGCCAGGCACAGCACTCCGATCTTGCCCTCGTGCAGGTTCCGGTGCACCTGGTAGGCGGCCTCGCCCACGTTGTCCAGCGTGTGGACGGCCGACAGGGGCGGCAGGATCTTGCCCTCGCACACCAGCTGGTTGGCGTCCCACGCCTCGCGGTAGTTGGCGAAGTGGGAGCCCTTGATGGTCTTGAGCTTCATCCACAGGTGCCGGTTGTCGTACTCGATCATGTAGCCCGAGGTGGCCGCGCAGGTCACGATGGTCCCACCCCGCTTGGCCGCGAAGACCGAGGCGCCCATCGTCTGTCGCCCCGGGTGTTCGAAGACGATGTCGACGTCGTCACCGACCAGGCCGCGGATGTCCTTGCCCAGGCGGCGCCACTCGGACTCGTCCTGGGTGTGCTCGTCCTTCCAGAACTTGTAGTTGGCCACCTTGCGGTCGATGACCGCCTCGACGCCGAGGTCGTGGAGGAGGGCCACCTTGTCCGGCGAGGACACCACCCCCACCGGGGTGCCGCCGCCATTGAGCACGTACTGCACCGCATAGGCCCCGAGCCCGCCCGACGCCCCCCACACCAGGACCTTGTCCCCCTGCTGCATCTGGGCGCCGTTCTTCGACACCAGCATCCGGTACGAGGTGGAGTTGCACAGGGCGTTGGCCGCGGCCTCCTCCCAGGTCAGGTGCTTGGGTTTGGGCATGAGCTGGTTGGCCTTGACCACCGCCAGATCGGCCAGACCGCCGAAGTTGGTCTCGAACCCCCAGATGCGCTGGTTGTCGGCCAGGATCGAGTCGTCGTGGGAGCTCGGGCTCTGGTCGTCCACGTAGTTGCAGTGGACGGTGACCTTGTCGCCGGGCTTCCAGTTCCGCACGGCCGATCCGGTCTTGAGGACCACGCCGGCGGCGTCCGAGCCGACCACGTGGTAGTCGAGGGCGTGGCGCTTGCCCCAGCTGCTCTCCTTGCCCAGGCGGTCGAGGAACCCGAACGTGGGCAGCGGTTCGAAGATCGAGGTCCACACGGTGTTGAAGTTGATGGCGCTGGCCATCACCGCGACATAGGCCTCGTCGGGGGCCAACTCGGGGACGGCCACCTCGCTCACGTGGAGCGACTTCCTGGGATCCTTGTCCTCCGAATCGAGGCCCTCGAACATGCCGATCTCGTCACGGCTGACGTAGGCGGCACGGTAGGACTCGGGGATCGGAATGGCCGCGAGCTCGTCGCTCGAGGCACCTGATCGGATGGCTGAGAGGAACTCCTGCATGGAAAGCGAGGATAGCTTGCGCGCCGAGCCGGGTCCCTGGGCCGGACAAGCCCTGGTCGGGGTCGCCGGCGCCACCGTCACCGGGGGCGCCGGTCCGTGTGGTCACGGGGCCGGACGAGGCCATATCATGGTCCCGTTGCAGCGGCGGGCCATGGGGGGGCCGCCGCCTGATCAGGCCTCGGAGGTCCATCATGTCCGGAACCGTCATCGTCGCAGGAGCCAGGACCCCGATCGGCAAGCTCTCGGGTGCCCTCGGCGGATTCTCCGCCACCGAGCTCGGTGGATTCGCCATCGCCGGAGCCCTCGAGCGGGCCGGCATCGCGCCCGAGCAGGTCGACTACGTGTTCATGGGTCAGGTCATCCTGGCCGGGGCCGGTCAGATCACCGCCCGCCAGGCCGCGGTCAAGGCCGGCATCCCGATGAGCGTCCCGTCCACCACCGTCAACAAGGTGTGCCTGTCCGGGCTCAACGCCATCTACCTGGCCGACCTGATGATCAACGCCGGTGAGGCGGAGATCGTGGTGGCCGGGGGCATGGAGTCGATGACCCAGGCGCCCTACCTGCTCCCCGGCGCCCGGGCCGGCTACCGGATCGGCGACCAGAACGTGGTCGACTCGATGATGTACGACGGGCTGTTCTGCGCCTTCGACAACTGCGCCATGGGGCTCGGCACCGAGCGGTACAACGGGGCGGACGGGGTGTCCCGTGAGACTCAGGATGCCTTCAGCGCCCTGTCCCATGAGCGGGCCGCCGCCGCCATCAAGGACGGCAAGTTCGCCGAGGAGATCGTCCCGGTGAGCGTCCCCCAACGCAAGGGTGACGCGCTGACTGTCGATACCGACGAGGGCGTCCGCCCCGAGACGACCGCCGAGTCGCTGGGCAAGCTACGTCCGGCCTTCGACAAGAGCGGCACCATCACCGCCGGCAACGCCTCCCAGATCTCCGATGGTGGCGCCGCTGTGATCGTGATGTCCAAGGCCAAGGCCGAAGAGCTGGGACTCACTCCTCTCGGCGAGCTGGTCAGCTACGGACAGGTCGCCGGCCCGAGCCCGTCGCTGCTGCACCAGCCCTCCCACGCCATCACGGTGGCCATGGACAAGGCGAAGCTCAAGGTGGGCGACATCGATATCTTCGAGATCAACGAGGCCTTCGCCGCCGTCGGATGCGCTTCAGCCAGCGACCTGGGGATCAGCGGCGAGATCGTCAACGTCAACGGTGGCGCCATCGCCCTCGGGCACCCGGTGGGAATGTCGGGCACCCGCCTGGCCCTCACCTCGCTGCTCGAGCTGAAGCGACGCGGTGGCGGCACGGCCGCGATCAGCCTGTGTGGTGGTGGTGGCCAGGGAGATGCAGCCATCCTCCGCACGCTCTGATCGGTTGCTCGACCATCACTGACCCTTCCGGTCCGAGTTGTCCGGATGCCGGAACGGGCCCCGGCACGTCGGTCGGACCCTTGGCCCCGGCGGGTCCTTGACATGTAGTTGCGCAATTCTGCGTGCACCGTACGCAGAATTGCGCAAGGCACAGTGACCCGGGCCCGGGAACGGCCCCCGGACCCGTAGCTCAGTACGGCGGTTTGAACAGGCCGACCAGCGTGGCGCACCCGTGGACGACGTCCTCCCACGCGGCCACGTCCAGGGACAGTACGGCCAGTCCACAGGTAGGGAAGCCGTGGGTGCCAAGGGTGGCCCGGTCCCCCGGCGGTGGGTCCTCGTCGTCGGCCAGCAGCTCCCAGGTCAGGTGCTCCATGGTCGGGTTGTGGCCGACCACCATGACGCTCATCACGCCTTCGTCGACCTCGCGGACATACTGCAGGATCAATTCGGATCCGGCGCCGTAGAGCGACCGGTAGGCGTCCAGCGGGAGCCGCCCGCCCATCGCCTCGGCCACCAGATCGGCGGTCTGCCGGGTCCGCACGGCCGCCGAGCAGATGCCCAGCTCGGGCAGTGGGATGCCTTCGAGCCCGAGGCTGGCTCCATCGCCGACCATCCGTGCACCGAGCGCCCGGGCGTCGCGCCGGCCCCGGTCGGTCAGCGGCCGCTCGCGGTCTCCCCCGCCTCCGGGGGCGTCGGCCTTGGCCTTGCCGTGCCGCAGCAACCAGAGGTACCGGCCCGCTCCTGATCCCATCGAGGTCATCCCATCCCGTCCGAGGCGCCTGGAGCCGAGGGCTACGCCTCGACCTCGCGCCGGCCCTCGAGCGCCCGGCCCAGGGTGAGCTCGTCGGCGTACTCGAGGTCGCCTCCCACCGGCAGGCCGCTGGCGATGCGGGTGACGGTCAGGCCCATCGGCTTGAGCAGCCGGGCCAGGTACATGGCGGTGGCCTCGCCCTCGAGATTGGGGTTGGTGCACAGGATCACCTCGGTGATCCCCTCGTCCTCCACCCGGACCAGCAGCTCACGCACCCGGAGCTGCTCGGGGCCGATGCCCTCGATCGGGTTGAGGGCGCCCTGGAGGACGTGGTACTTCCCGGCGAACTCCCCGGTCTTCTCCACCGAGACGATGTCCCGGGGGTCCTCGACCACGCAGACGGAGAAGGCGTCCCGACGGTCGTCGAGGCAGATGGCGCACAGCCCACCTTCGGCCACGTTGAAGCACCGGGTGCACAAGGTGATCCGCTCCTTCACCGCGATGATCGCCTCGGCCAGGCGCAGTGCGTCCTCCGGAGCCACCTTGAGCAGGTGGAAGGTGATTCGCTGGGCCGACTTCGGACCCACCCCGGGAAGTCGTCCCAGTTCATCGATCAGCGTCTGCAACGGTCCAGAGAAGATGGCCATCTACACGACCTCTTCCGCGCCGGGGAATGCCTGGAGCACCCGGGTCTCGGCCGAATTGTCGACGTCGGCGACCACGCCGAGCTCGGACTCGTCAAAGGCCGACAGGTCCTCCAAGTCGTCGGGACCTGCATCCTCCTCGACCGCCTCGGGATCGGGCCGTGGCGACGTGGCCGGCCGAGGGCGGGGCGGGGCGGGTGCCCGCTCAGCCGGACCGTCGGGTCCGGACGACCCAGAGGGAATGGCGGAGGCGGCGGGACTGGGCGACCCTCCCTGCAGGCCGGAGTCCACCACCAGCTCGAGCCCGATTGGACGTCGGAAGTGCTCGGCGAGGGTTGCCTCGATCTCGACCTGCACTTCGGCACAGCGCGTGCGGTGGATCTCGTTGGGCAGTCCGAACTGGGCCCGCTCCCCGTCGACGCCGACGAATCGCCCGGCCTGGTACAGCGCCTTGGCCTTGGGTCGGAGGCGCCCGATGATGTGGTCACCCCAGGCCTGCACCAGCTCGTCCCTGCTCGGGAACGGGACCGAGGACGCGGTGCCCGGCGATGCGACCGCCGGTGTCGGGTCAGGTCGGGTCGGGTTCTCGACCACCGGAGGGGGGGGTGGGGCCTCGACCTCGACG
>DAIMIK010000138.1:0-4725 GCA_036722795.1 Acidimicrobiales bacterium
TCCTCGCGCACCTGTGTCTGGACGGTGCCCTCGTACGCCATGGCGGTCCCCTTCAGGGTGACCGGAGACGTGATGGAGGCGTTCCAAACCGGTTCGGTCAGGCGGATGGCGGCCGTTCCCGCTCCAAGGACCCACCATGAGTTGTCGGAGCCCAGTTTCCTCACGAGTACGGTCGTCTCGGGTCCAGTGGCGCTCGGCTGGACGGGCATTTCCCCCGATCGGGAATCGCCCTGTCGGAATTGGCCGATCACCGGGTTGACCATGTGGAGGTAGTCGGTCGCGAACCCCAGGGCCGCTGCTTCAGGCGTTTGGTAGCGGATGTTGCTCGCCGCTGTCGGCCATACCGCCGTCCACGTGGCAGATTGGGGCGATGTGGTGCTCGTCGTCGACGGGGCGGTCGTCGAAGTCGACGATGAGGTCGACGTGTTGCTGCTGCACCCGACCGCAGCCACCGAGAGCGCCGCGAGCGTTGCGGCAGCCGCGAACCGTCGTTTCATCATGATCTCATCGTGTCATCAGGTGCACGGTCTCGGCAGAGCCAAAGGACCCGAGCACCGCTACGGGTATCCCCGACGTGCCGTTGTGGGGCAGGCAACTTCCACAAACACGCTCACCAGAGGGATCCTGGCTTGGGGTAGGCCTGGTCGCCTGGGCATTCTTCGCAAGATGTTCCAGATTTGATCCTCAGCTTCAGTGGCTGAGAACCAGCGGATGCGCATGTCCTCCCTTTCACTGTCTGAGGACCTCATCAAATGTTGGGGAGCCCTCGACTGGCATGCGTGAGGGCGGCGATGGAGGTTGCCGGCTCCACTAGGGGCCGACACGTGTGCAGCTGGATCAGTCCGTGATCGACCCCTGCCAGGGAGGAGCCGGTCAACTGTTCCGTGGGCACTGCACTTTATGGAAGTGACTATTGACCCACGCGAGGACGTCGAAGCCGAACTGATCGACCCGTCCGGTGGGCCGGACGAGGAGGATCCCGAGTTCTGCCCGGATCCCCCTGCCGACGATCCTCCCTGGGACGAGGAGGAGGAGGAGGAGGAGGAGGAGGAGGAGCCGGTCGTCTAGACCTGAACTCCACCGGCACACCGAGTGCGTCGACGATCACGGAACTCGACCAGGGGATCGCTCGCTCGGTCCGGTTGGGACGATGTCGCGCAAAGTTCATCTGGCCGCGACGATGTGATTACCTACGGGATATCTACTGGTGCGACTTCTAACATGCGCGGCGGAGAGGTGTGGATAGTGGGAAGACGGGTCGGGCGTCATCTCGAATACGGACTCGCATTCGTATCCCTAACCTAGGGCCGGTGGGATCTCAGGGTTCGCCCGGAACCGGGGGGGGACCGCTGCCTCCGCCGGCCCGGCCTGTCCGGCGGGATCTTCCGTGACATCGGGAGCGGTGATCGGGTCGGTCGGCGTGGGGGCGGCCGACCCACCGTCGGGCCGAGGTGGCCGGCGACGGGGACGGGCGTCCGCCGTCCGGGCCGCGGCCGCCGCCCGAAGCTTGGGCACGAAGATCAGCACGTAGCCGGTGGAGAGCGCGGCCAGTACGGCGATCACGCCGATCGGGGCGACCGAGAAGTGCCGGGCGTTCTTCGGGTCGGAGAACCCGGTGGCGAGGAACAGGATGGTGAAGATTACGATCCCGAACACCGCCAGCGGCTTTCCTGCGACGAGCGTGAACGGGCGCTCGCGTGTCTCGCGCCGCCGCAGGACGACCAGGCACAGCGCGGCGATGGCGTAGATGCCCGACTCGAGGGCGGCGCCGACGGCCACCAGCAGCAGCCACTGGCCGGTGGCGAAGACGGCGGCCGCGACGACGGCGGCGACCACGGCCAGCGTGGTCACGGCCAGCCACGGGACGGCCCGCAGGTTGAGCCAGGCGAACTGGCGGGGGAGGTTGCCCTCCCGGGCGGCGGCGTAGATGAAGCGCGAGGCGACCAGGAAGCCCCCGTTGAACGTGTTCAGGGCGGTCAGCACGGTCAGTCCGAGCATCCAGACCTCCCCCACCGTCCCGAGGGCGGCCTGCCCGAGGAGCAGCTGGGGGTAGGCGCTGCCGTGGAGGCTGGAGTAGGGCAGGAGGTGGGCCAGGGCCAGAGCGAACAGGGTGGAGGTGATCCAGATCAGCACCGGGGCGATGAACAGGGCTCGGGTGATGACCCTGGGGGCCCTCGCCTCCTCGGCGGTGGTGGTCACCCACTCGAAGGCGGCGTAGAGGAAGAGGGCGAAGGCGATGGCCTGGACGCCCGAGAAACTGCCCTGGCCGAAGAGGTTCAGCGGGTGGTGGAAGGCGCTGCCCACGTGGAAGAGGGCGATGACCGACAGCACCACGGTGCCGGTGAGCACGGTGTAGGTCACGACGGTCTGCACCCAGCCGGCGAGGCGCACGCCGAGGAGGTTGGCGGCCAGCGCCACGCCGAGCAGGACGGCGATCCACACGTAGGCCAGCACCGCGGGCTCGTGGAGCACATGGCGGACAGCGGCCCCGATCAGGAAGGCGTCGGCCGCGATGACCAGCACTACCGTGACCATGTAGGTGAAGGTGACCGACAGCGAGGTGCGCAGGCCCACGGCCCGGCCGAGGTAGAGCCGGATCCCGGCCGCCGTCGGGTACAGCCCGTTCAGCTCGGAGAAGATCCCCGACACCAGCAGGACGATGAGCCCGCCGACGAGGATGGCCACGGCCGCGGTGGCCCCGGGGGCGTAGGCGAGCACCGACACGACGCCCAGGTAGTCGATGGCGGCGAAGGCCAGGCCGGCCGAGGTGGCGGTGGCCGTCGCCGTCCCGACCGAGCGGCGCAGGGCCTGGGCGACCGGTTGCGCCGGTTCGGCGCCGGGCATCAGGAGTCGGGCCAGATCACGTAGCTGATGGCGTCCAGCCGCATGACGTCCTCCTGGGAGCCCTTCACCTTGATCTCTCCCCGTAGGTACTTCTGCACCGGGTTGAGGTCACCCCAGAACATGTCGCAGAAGGTCTCCGACTCGCTCGTGACCACGATGTCCGGCGTGCCCACGTGGCCCCCGGGAGTGGACAGGATCTCGCCGTGGTCCACCTCCATCGAGAATGTGACACCGGTGTCGGAGCAGATGAAGTGCAGGGTCCGCGACCAGTCGCGCTGCATCTTGCGCAGGCGCACGTTCTCGTTGCAGCTGACCGTGTAGTCGGCGAGCGCCTCTCCCAGTTCGTCCCAGTTCGCCATGGCTCCCCTCAGCTCGCGGCCGCGGTCGGTCGGGCCGGTCGGCGGCGTGGCCGCTTCGGTGCGGTCTCCTCGGGCCCCGCCCCCGACTCGAGGTCGGCGATGGCGACTTCAAGCGCCTCGAGGAGGTAGTCCACCTCGGCCTCCTCCACCACCAGCGAGGGCATGAGACGCATGACCGCGGGCTGGTTGCCGCTGTAGACGGCGAGGACGCCGTGGCTGGCCAGGTGGTACGACATGCGCGGCCCCATGGAGTCCTCGGCGTACTCGACACCGGCCATGAGGCCGATGCCCCGCACCTCGGAGATCACCTCGGGATGGGCCTCGGCGATCGAGTCGAGCCCGGCGAAGAGCCGCTCCCCCATGGCGGCGGCGTGGGCCACCAGGTCGGTCTCCTCGATGACGGCAATCACCTCGAGGGCCACCGCACAGGCGACGTCCGAGCCCCCGAACGTCGACAGGTGGATGAAGGGGTTGGGGATCATGAACTCCCGGACCTCCTCGGTAAACACGGTGGCCGAGATGGGCACGAGCGACCCGCCCAGGGACTTGGCGATGGTCATGATGTCGGGGACCACGTCGAAGTGCTCACCGGCCCACCAGCGCCCGGTCCGGCCCAGGCCGGTCTGGATCTCGTCGAGGATCAGGAGGGCTCCGGCCCGGTCGCAGATGGCGCGCACCGCAGCCAGGTAGCCCGGCGGCGGCATCACGATCCCACCCTCGCCCTGGATCGGCTCGAGGAGCACGGCCGCCGTCTGCTCGTCGACCGCCGCGGCCATGGCGTCGGTGTCCCCGAAGGGCACCTGGGCGAACTCGGGCATCAGCGGCTCGAAGGGCTGGCGGAAGGCCCCCCGGCCGGCAGCCGACAGAGCGAACCCGGTATGGCCGTGGTAGCCGTTGACCGACGAGACGATGCGGGGCCGGCCCGTCGAGCCCCGTGCCACCTTGATGGCGAAGTCGACGGCTTCACCCCCGCCGGTGCCGAACATGGTGCAGGTGAGCTCCCCAGGGGTGATCTCCGCCAGCTTGGCCGCCAGCTCGGCCTTCTCCCTCGAGCAGAGGAGGAAGTTACCGTGGTCGAGCCGGTCGATGGCCGCGTGGGCAGCGGCCACGATGCGGGGATTGCGCCGGCCCACGTTGAACGAGCCCGCCGAGGTGAAGCAGTCGAGGAACCGGCGGCCGTCGAGGTCCCAGACCCAGGGCCCGGACCGCTGCGCCTCGATGATGTCGAGCCCGGCGGCACGCATCACCCGGACCTTCTGGGGGTTCAGGTAGGTGGCGAACTGCTCGAGCGCGTGTCTCTTTGCGGCGGGGTCCGGGACGAAATCGAGTCCCTCGGCCCAACCGCCGGCGGTGCGGTCGTTGTCCATGGCGCGACCCTACCTCCGGGCCCGTCGGGGAAGCCTATCGACCGGCCCCGTCCGGGCCTCAGGCCAGGAGCGCGGCTCGAGAAGCTGTCATCGGAGGGAACCGATGTCGTCCGGCGTCGCCGGTAACTCCAACCACCAGAGGAGAAGGAATGAAC
>DAIMIK010000139.1:0-4627 GCA_036722795.1 Acidimicrobiales bacterium
TGCAGGAATTGCTGGGTCATGCCAGCTTGCAGACCACGCAGGTCTACACTCATGTGAGCAAGGAGCGCCTGCTTGCTGTGTACTCGGGGACGCATCCACGGGCCTAAGGGGACAATTGCCTACGCAACTGGACACGGTGGGACATGGCGTCGACGGGCTGTGGGCCGAGTACAAGAAGACGGGTGCCCGGAAGCTTCGCGACCAATTGATCCTCCACTACGCGCCGGTGGTCAAATACGTGGCCGGCCGTGTGTCGGTCGGGCTGCCCCGGCATGTGGACGAGGCGGACCTGGCCAGCTACGGGATCATCGGGCTCATCGACGCCATCGAGCGGTTCGAGCCGCTCCGCAACATCAAGTTCGAGACGTATGCGATCCCACGCATCAAGGGAGCGATCATCGACGAGCTCCGCTCCATCGACTGGGTCCCGCGGTCGGTGCGGGCCAAGGCGCGTGCCGTCGAGCAGTCGTACTCGAAGCTGGAGGCGACCCTGCACCGGACGCCCTCCGACGCCGAGGTCGCAGCGGACCTGGAAATGACCGACGCCGAGTTCCAGACCGCGCTCCGCAAGATCTCCTTCGTCGGTGTGGTGGCCCTCGACGAGGTCTTTCGTGGAGGAGACCGCTCGGATCGCTCGACCCTGGGGGAGACGCTCCCCGACAGCCATGCCGGGCCGGGGGACACCTTCGAGGTCAAGGAGACCAAGGAGGCTCTGATCCAGGCGGTCAGCCAGATGGCCGAGCGTGAGAAGACCGTCCTGACCCTGTACTACTACGAAGGTCTGACCCTGGCGGAGATCGGGGACATCCTCGGCGTGACCGAGAGCCGTGTCTGCCAGATCCACACCAAGGCGGTGCTGCAGCTCCGGGCCAAGTTGGCCGACCGCCCCGAGGGCACCGGCCGCCGCACCAAGGAGTCCACGGACAAGGTGGCCGGCGGTGACGCCGGCGGGGTCCCGGCGACCGAGCGGGTGTCCACCAACGCGGCCAGGTAGGCCTGAACCCACGGCAGGAACTTGCCGAGTGGAGCGCGTGGGCATCGACGCACTACCATGGCGTGGCCTTTCCAACCGGCAAGGCAGACAAGCGGGATCTATCACGCACCCGGCCGCGTCCACGGTCGCCCCGAAGTCAGGGGTGTTGTGGCCGGGGAGGAACAACCGTCACAAGGAGCAGTCATATGGCCGTCGTCACCATGAAGCAATTGCTGGGCGCGGGCGTCCACTTCGGGCATCAGACCCGGCGTTGGAACCCCAAGATGCGCAGGTTCATCCTCGGTGAGCGCAATGGCATCTACCTGATCGATCTCCGCCAGACCATGAAGGGGATCGAGGAGTCCTACAGCTACATCCGTGATCTCGTGGCGGGAGGCGGCACCATCCTCTTCGTCGGCACGAAGAAGCAGACCCAGGGCCCGGTGGCCATCTATGCCGACGCGTGCGGGATGCCCTATGTCAACGAGCGTTGGCTGGGCGGGATGCTGACCAACTTCCAGACCGTCTCCACGCGGATCAAGCGGATGAAGGAGTTCGAGGCCATGCAGAAGGCCGGCGACTTCGAGGCCATGCCGAAGAAGGAGGCCCTGCGCCACTCCCGGGAGCTCGAGAAGCTGCAGCGCAACCTGGGGGGAATCCGCGGGCTCGACCACCTGCCCGATGCCATCTTCGTGATCGACACGAAGAAGGAGCACATCGCGGTCACCGAGGCCAACAAGCTCGGACTTCCGGTCGTGGCCGTGGTCGATACCAACTGCGATCCCGACGTGATCACCCACGTGATCCCGGGGAACGATGACGCCATCCGATCGGGCGCCCTGCTCTGCCGGGTCGTCGCCGATGCCGTCGTCGAGGGCCGTTTCATCGCCCAGCAGCGCCCAGCCGCCACTCCGGCGCCCGCTGCCCCGGCACCCGCAGCACCTGCTGTTGCCGCACCTGCCGCCGCACCTAGCGCCGAGGCCCCTGCGCCTGCCGCCGCACCTAGCGCCGAGGCCCCTGCGCCTGCCCCTGCACCTAGCGCCGAGGCCCCTCCGCCTGCGCCTGCCGCCGCTACCCCGGCCGAGTCCCCCGCCCCGGCCGCCGAGGCCCCTCCGCCTGCCCCTGCACCTAGCGCCGAGGCCCCTGCGCCTGCCGCCGCACCTAGCGCCGAGGCCCCTGCGCCTGCCCCTGCACCTAGCGCCGAGGCCCCTCCGCCTGCGCCTGCCGCCGCTACCCCGGCCGAGTCCCCCGCCCCGGCCGCCGAGGCCCCAGCCGCCCCCGCCCCAGCCGCCGAGGCCCCAGCCGCTGCCCCAGCGGTCGCGCCGGTGGCGACCGAAGCCGCCGAAGTCGGCGCTGACGTCGCTGCGCAGGCGCAGACAGCCCCTGCCGCTGCGACCGAGGAGGTCTAGCCTTGCCCGCCTTTTCCGCCAAGGATGTCCAGAAGCTCCGCCAACTCACCGGTGTGGGCATGCTCGACGCCAAGCGCGGCCTCGAGGAGAACGACGGCGACATGGACAAAGCGGTGAGGTGGCTCCGCGAACAGGGCCTGGCCAGTCAGGCCAAGCGCTCCGACCGCGAGGCCCCCGAAGGAGCAGTGGCGATCGGGCGCTCAGGTAACGTGGCGTCGATCGTCCAGTTGCGATCGGAGACCGACTTCGTGGCCAAGTCACCTGAGTTCGTCGACCTGGTCTCTTCGCTGGCCGACCTGGTCGCCGCCAAGGGCGAGGCTGCCGTTGACGAGCGATCCGAGGATCTCGAACGCCTGAAGCTCACGTTGAAGGAGAACGTCTCGATCGGCAAGGTGGTCCGCATCGAGGCCCCGGCTGACGGCGCGGTCGACTCCTACCTGCACCTGCAGGCCGGTCGCGGCGTCAACGCGGTGCTCGTCGCCGTCTCCGGCGGGACTGCCGAGTTGGCCCACGACATCGCGGCCCACATAGCGTTCGCCAGGCCGGCCTACATCTCACGTGACGAGGTGCCCGGAGCCGAGGTGGCGGCCGAGCGCGAGACCGTCGAGAAGATCGCCCGCAACGAGGGGAAGCCCGAGGCTGCTCTGCCGAAGATCGTGGAGGGCCGGTTGGGTGGTTGGTACAAGGAGCGCGTGCTCCTCGACCAGGCCTTTGTCAAGGACGAGAAGCAGACCATCGCCAAGCTGCTGGGTCCAGCCAAGGTGACGGAGTTCGCCCAGGTTGTCGTCGGCGACTGAAACGACGGTGGGCCTTCGACAGCGCATCGTTCTGAAAATGTCCGGGGAGGCACTGGCCTCATCGGCCTCGGACGAGACCATCGACGCGGCGGCGGTGGAGCAGCTGGCTCTCGAGATCGCCCGTTCGAGGGAGGATCTCGACCTCGAGTTGGCGGTCATGGTCGGTGGCGGCAACATCTGGAGGGGAACCACGGGCGCTGGCGCCGGCATGGACCGCGCCACCTCGGACACCATGGGGATGTTGGGAACGGTGATCAACGCACTGGCGCTCCAGGACGCGCTCGAGCACCACGGTCAGCCGACCAGGGTCCTGTCCGCCGTGCAGATGGCGGAGGTGGCAGAGCCCTATATCCGCCGGCGGGCCATTCGGCATCTCGAGAAGGGAAGGGTGGTGGTGTTCGCCGCCGGAATGGGCAATCCGTACTTCACCACCGATACTTCCGCAGCGCTCCGCGCCGCCGAAATCGAGGCCGAGCTGCTGTGCAAGGGCACCCACGGGGGGGTCGACGGCGTCTACACCGCCGACCCCCGCGTCGATGCGACCGCCGTCCGCTACGACGAGGTCTCCTTCATGGAGGTGGTGTCCAAGGACCTCAGGGTGATGGATCTGACGGCCATCACCTTCTGCAAGGACAACGGCCTGCCCATCCGGGTCTTCGACCTGATGGAGCCCGGCAATATCCGCAAGGCACTCGGCGGCGAGGCGATCGGCACTCTCGTCCGATGAAACCCCAGGTCGTGCGGTTGCCCGGATGGGGCCTGACCCTCCTGGCTACGCTGGTTCGCTAATGGATGACGATCTCACAGCTCTGGTCGTGGCGGACGCACGGGAGCACATGGCCAAGGCGGTGGACCACGCCCAGGCCGAGTTCGGTGCGATCCGCACCGGCCGGGCGACGCCTGCGCTCGTCGAGCACCTGAAGATCGAGTACTACGGAACCGAGACCGAACTGCGCCAGATGGCCGGGTTCAGCGTGCCCGAGGCCAGGCTCTTGGTGGTGTCGCCCTACGACAAGGGGTCCCTGCCGGCCATCGAGAAAGCGCTGCAGAGCTCCGACCTCGGGATCACCCCGTCCAACGACGGCTCGGTGATCAGGCTTTCCTTCCCGGTGCCCACGGAGCAGCGCCGAAAAGAGCTGGTGAAGGTGGTCAAGCAGAAGGCAGAGGACGGCCGGGTCACGGTGCGGAACTTCCGTCGCTCGGCTCGCCATGATCTCGATGCCATGCAGAAGGATGGAGACCTGTCGAGTGACGAACTCGAACGGGTGGAGAAGGATCTCGACAAGATCACCCAGGATCATGTCGCCGCCATCGACAAGCTTCTCGCCCACAAGGAGCAGGAGCTCCTCGAGATCTGACACCGGCCGGGCCCGGGGCCCGGCCGTGAGAGGAAACGACTGACGTGGAACACGGCCCGGATCACCGAGAGGACGACCGAGAGGACGACC
>DAIMIK010000140.1:0-4552 GCA_036722795.1 Acidimicrobiales bacterium
CTCGAACCCGCCGTCACTCCATGGTCACCGGATTCGGAAGCCGAGGGCCGACGACCGACCGGACCGGTCTGTACCGTCCGATTGTCGCGCAGGCCCCGACCCGAATTGCACACCTGATTCTGGGTGGAGTTGATGACTCGTGGCCCGGGGGGCGGTTACCTCGTGGTCGAGGATCAGTACTTAGATGCGATCCACCCGCCGCTGACGGTGAGTTGGCAGGGTCCCGGGCGACAGTTGTCGGTTAGTTTCCCCTAGGGGAGGGTACAGATGGAGTGTTCGACATGAAGCCGGGATGGTTGTTGTCGTCGCTGCGCGGCTACCGCCGGCCATGGTTGGGGGCGGATGCTCTGGCCGCTCTCACCCTTCTGGCCATCGCCATCCCCGAGCAGTTGGCCACCTCACGCCTGGCCGGCATGCCACCGGTGACGGGCCTCTATGCCTTTGTAGCCGGAACCGTGGCGTTCGCACTGCTGGGCTCCAACCCGCAGATGTCGGTGGGCGCCGACTCCACCATCGCCCCGCTGTTCGCTGTCGGTATCGCCGGACTGGCCTCGTCCGGTTCACCCCACTACATCGCTCTGGTGGGCGTGCTGGCGGTGGTCGTCGGCATCCTGGTGGCTCTGGTCGGCATTCTGCGCCTCGGGTGGATCGCCGAGCTCCTCTCGGCTCCCATCATCGCCGGCTTCCTCGCAGGCGTGGCAGTCATCATCATCGTTCACCAGCTTCCCGATCTACTGGGCCTGCCGACCACGACCGGTTCCGCGTTCCATCGGGTCAGTACCGTCATCGGACACCTCCCCGCCACCAACGGCTGGTCGATGGGCATCGGCATTGCTGTGTTCGTGGTGGTCGTCGCGGCCGAGCGGATCGACCGGCGGCTTCCTGGCGCGTTGGTGGGACTCATCGGTACCACCGTCCTCGTCGCCGCCCTGGGCCTGCAGACACACGGTGTCGCGGTGCTCGGCACAGTCGCCCACCGGGTGCCGAGCTTCGGGCTGTCGGGAATTTCGTGGTCCTCCCTCGGGAGCGTGTTCCCTCTCGCCGGGGTGGTCGCGCTGGTGGTGATCACCCAATCGGCTGCGACCACCCGAGCATTTTCCGACCAAGAAGGGTACGCAGTCAACGTGGGCCGTGACTTCCTCGGAGTCGGCGCCGGCAGCGTACTGGCCGGTCTAACCGGGTCGTTCCCAGTGGACGCCAGCCCTCCCCGCACGGCCGCGGTAGCTTCGGCCGGGGGGCGGACACAGCTCGCGGGTCTGGGCGCCGCCGCTGCAGTGGTACTGCTGGTGCCCGTGGCCGGGCTGCTGCAGGATGTGCCTCAGGCCGCTTTGGCCGGCGTGCTGATCTACGTCGCGGTCCGCATCTTCCATGTCCGCGTCCTTGCCGCAGTGTTCCATTTCGACCTGTGGGAGTTCGGGCTGGCCATGGTCACGCTGCTGACGGTGGCATTGATCGGGGTGGAGCAGGGTATCGGGGTGGCGGTGGGACTCGCGGTGTTGGACCGGACCCGCCTGAGCGCCCGCCCCCAGGTGCATGTGATGGCCCGCATTCCGGGAACTACCAGCTGGGAGCCTCTCGAGGAGGATCACGGGACGGCGGAGTTGCCGGGCGTGCTCGTGGTGCTGTTCGCGACACCGCTGTACTTCGCCAACGCTGTGAACTTCCGATCCCAGATCAACGCGGCGCTGGACCGTCACCTCGACGGACCAGGCCTGCTGGTGATGGACGTGGTGGGGATGCACGACATCGACTACACCGGGACCCGCGCGCTACGGGATGTGCTCGACACGCTCGATCACCAACACGCCACCTTCGCCATGGCCCGGGTGGGCAACCACTTGCGCGAGAATCTCGCCCGAAGCGGCCTCCTCCCACGGATCGGCACCGACAACCTCTTCCCCAGTGTGGACGAGGCCGTAACCGCGCTCGGCCCCCGGGAAAGCCGACCTTGAGCGCCAACCGTTGGCCCCTTGTGCCGCCAAAAGGACCGACACCGAACATGAGGGCCCGATGGTCAGTGGCCACGAGACACGGGCGACGAAGCTAGTCGGCGATTCCGGTGCCCTCCGAGACGGGTGCAAGGAAGTGCCTGAGCTTCATGACCATCTCGGCAGGGACGTCTCCGTGGTGATTGGGCGGGCGAAAGACTTCGGTGTGCCCGTCCACGGTGACCCGGTAGCGGTCCTTGGTCTCGAGGGTGACCTCTCCGAGCGCTTCGAACAAGGCGAGGACCTGCGGCCACTTGATGTTGTTGCTCAGAGGATGACTGGACAGACGCACAAGGGTATGGCGCTGCTCGCTATCGAGATGATGTGGCTCGGCGCTCATGGCGACGGTCCTCGTTTCTGGTGGCTTTCTCTGTCCGGATATCGGGGAGATGGGTGGCCAGTACCTCACAACGATGCAGGCACGCCGAAGTGAGTTCGCGGTCCTCGTTCTTCTACCTCCTGCGACGATATCAGGCGATGGAATAGCGGTGACCGGCCGTCGGGTCGTGGCCACGCTCGGCCTCCCCATTCCGACCTCCTTCCAATTCCGACGTCCTTCCCCGCTGTGGCGCTTCGCCGCCGAAACGGAGGGCCCGCCATCTGGGATACTGCATCCGGCGTTCATGTGAAGTGCGGCGCCGTAAGGCCCATGAAGTAGCGAGGAGGGCCGTGGAGTTCAATCTTGCCGATCTTTTCGAGAGCGCGGTTGACCACCTGGGGTCCCAGACGGCGATGGTGTCGGGCGCTCGCAGGCTGAGTTACACCGACTTGGACCAGCGCGCCAACCGCCTTGCCCACTACCTCGAACGTGCCGGCATCGGCCCCGGCGATCGGGTCGGCCTGCAGCTGGCCAACGGCAATGAGTACATCGAGGGCATGCTCGCATGCTTCAAGATCCGGGCCGTGCCGATCAACGTGAACTACCGCTACGGGGCCGGCGAGCTGCAGTACCTTTTCAAGGACGCGGCTCTGGTCGGCCTCATCTTCCACAGCCGGTTCTCCCCGGCGGTGACCGGTGCCCTCGGTGCCATGCCCGAGACACGTGTATTACTGGAGGTCCCCGATTCCCGAGGCCAGGGTGGCCTGGCTGACGACTACGAGTCGGCGATCGGGTCAGCGCCTCCCATCCGCGATTTCCCCCCGCGCCGCGCCGACGATCTCTACTGCGTCTACACCGGGGGAACGACCGGGATGCCCAAGGGCGTGCTCTGGCGCCACGAGGACATCTTCTTCACCGCCATGGGCGGCGGCGACCCCTTTTCGCTGGGGAACCACATCTCCTCTCCCGAGGAGCTGGCCGATCGGGTCCTACATCCCGGTCTCACCGCCCTCGCCATCCCCCCGTTCATGCACGCAGCCGGGCACTGGTTGGCATTCTCCACCATGTTCGGCGGCGGGAAGGTCGTCACGATCGAGGGAGGCGTCTTCGATCCGTCCGAGGTGTGGCGGCTGGTGGAGACGGAGGAGGTCAACGCGGTGGTGGTCGTCGGCGACGCCATGGCCCGCCCGCTGCTCGACCAGTTGGCGGCCGATCCCGGCCGCTACGACCTCTCGTCGCTGATGGCCGTGGGCTCCGGTGGTGCGGTGCTCTCCCCGTCGACCAAGGCGCAGCTGGCGGAGCTCCTCCCCGGACGGGTCGTCGCTGACCTCTACGGGTCCTGCGAGACCGGCCAGATCGGTGGTGAGGCACCGCCCGAGGATCCCTACGGTCCGCCTCGTCTGCGGGTGGACGAGCGCACCGACGTGCTCGATGCCGATCTCGAGCCGGTGCAGCCCGGTTCCGGTGTGGTCGGGCACCTGGCGAGGGGTGGCCACGTCCCGATCGGCTACCTGGGTGACCCGGCCAAGTCGGCGACCACGTTCGTCGAGCACCGGGGGCAGCGCTGGGCACTCCCCGGAGATCTGGCGACGGTGCAGGCCGATGGGACCATCGTCGTGCTCGGCCGCGGCTCGCTGTGCATCAACACCGGAGGGGAGAAGGTCTTCCCCGACGAGGTGGAGGCCGCGTTGAAGGGCCACCCTGACGTCGGCGACGCCATCGTGGTCGGCGTGCCCGACGCTCGCCTCGGCGAGCGGGTCGTCACCCTGGTGGAGCCCAGGCCCGGACGCCACATTGATCCGGAGACGGTCCGGAGGCACGCTCATGACCGGCTGTCCGGGTACAAGGTGCCACGAGAAGTCATCGTCGTCGACGAGATGGTCCGTTCGCCGAGTGGCAAGCCGGACTACCCCTGGGCGCGATCGGTCGCCCGATCGGCATCCGGCCACGAGACCGAGGGCTGAAGGGATTCCGATGCAGCGAATGGCCGGGATGGACGCAGCTTTCCTGTACATCGAGACGCCGACCATGCACATGCACGTCGTCGGGGTGCTGGTGCTCGACCCGGCCGGAAGCCCGGGTGGGTTGGGCATCGACGCGGTGACCCGGGTGATGGCCGACCGGATCCACTTGATCCCACCACTACGGCGGCGGGTGCTGCCATCGCCCGCCGGTATCGACCACCCCCTGTGGATCGAGGATCCGGCGTTCGACCTCGCCGCCCACGTCAGGCCGGCGAGGATGG
>DAIMIK010000141.1:0-4501 GCA_036722795.1 Acidimicrobiales bacterium
TCGCCGAAGCGCTGCACCGTGACCACGGGACCGAAAACCTCCTCCTGGATGATCTCGTCGTCTTGAGCGAGGCCGGTGACCACCGTGGGCTCGTAGAAGAACCCCCGATCGCCGAAGCGTTGCCCGCCCGTCTGGATCTCGGCGTTGTCCGGGAGGCGTTCGACGTAGCCGCTCACGCGATCGAGCTGGACGGCACTGTTGAGCGGGCCGACGTCCACATCGACGTCATCGGGCCCGCCGAGCTTGCGACGACGGGCCGCCTCGGTGAGAGCGGAGACCAGCTCGTCGTGGATCCCGGGGCCGGCCAGGACACGCGTGGCCGCGGTGCAGTCCTGGCCTGCGTTGAAGTACCCGGCCACGGCGATCCCCTCTGCCGTCGACTCCACGTCGGCGTCGTCGAAGACGATGACCGGGGCCTTGCCACCCAACTCGAGGTGCACCCGCTTGAGGTCCTCCGCTGCCGCCCTGGCGATCTCACGGCCGGCGCGGACGCTTCCGGTGATGGAGACCATACGGGGGATCGGGCTGTCGAGCAGCGCCGCTCCCATCTCGTGATTCAGGCCGCAGACGACGTTGAACACACCCGGTGGGAAGAACTCGGCGGCCACTTCGGCCAGGAACAGCGTGCTCGCCGGCGTGGTGTGCGCCGGCTTGAGCACGACGGTGTTGCCGGCGGCGATCGCCGGCGCGAACTTCCACACCGCCATCATCATCGGGTAGTTCCACGGCGTGATCTGGGCGCAGACGCCCACCGGCTCGCGGCGGACGAACGAGGTGAACCCCTCCATGTACTCGCCGGCTGACCGGCCCTCGAGGAGCCGGCAGGCACCGGCGAAGAAGCGTATCTGGTCGAGGGTCGGGGGGATCTCCTCGGACGTGGTCAGACCCCGCGGCTTGCCGGTGTTGCGGCACTCGATGTCGACCAGCTCGTCCGACCGGGCCTCGAGGGCATCGGCGAACCTGAGCACCGCCCGGCTGCGCTGGGAGGGTGTGGTCCTCGACCATGTGTCGAATGCACCCTGGGCGGCCTGGAGCGCGTGCTCCACATCCGGAGGCTGGGAGCGAGGGGCCTCGGCGTATGGCTCACCCGTCACGGGGTCGACGAGCTCGTAGGTGAGTCCGTCCGTCGCCTCGACCGAGGCGCCGTCGATGAAGTTCTTCAGCACGTGCTGCACGTTGGCCATGGGGAACTCTCCTTTTGTCGAGCGGTCGGGAGCCGCGGCGCCCCCTCGGCTCCGGGTGGATCGTTGGCCGTGGCCCGGTGGCGGCCGGTGTGACCGTCAGGCCCTGGCGGGCGTGCGCTCGTCCAAGCCCCACGGGGCGCCGTGGCTGTTGACCAGGTCGAGGAAGGGGTCCGCCGGCAGGGCCTCGGGACCCAGGACCCCTTGGCCGGTCCAGGCGCCCGAATCGAGCAGCTCGAGGGCGACGATCGGGTTCATGGCGGTCTGCCAGACCACGGCCTGGGAATCGAACTCGGACATGCACCAGCCGTTGTCGACCACGTGGTGGAGGTACGCCTCCCGGGGGGCGCCGTCCTTGCCCTTGCCGGTGACCCAGGTCCCAGCACAGGTCAATCCGGACATCCGGTCCCCGAGTTGGGCCGGATCGGGCAGGCACCCGGCGACCACGTCCCGAGGGGAGACCTCGACGTTGCCCACTCGAATCGGCGTGGTCGAATCGAGCCCCAGCTTGTGCAGGGTGGAGAGCACTTCGATGAACTCGTCGCCCAGCCCGTACTTGAAGGTCACCCGTTGTGCGTCGACCCAGCGGGGGATGAGCAGCACCTCCTCGTGCTCCACATTGACGCACTCGACCGGCCCGATGCCGGCCGGGAACGTGAACGTCTCGGGCTCGCTGAAGGGCTCTGTGGTGAACCACTCCTTGCCCCGCTCCCAGATGATCGGGGGGTTCAGGCACTCCTCGATCGTGGTCCAGATGGAGAACGACGGGGCGAACTCGTAGCCCTCGACCACCAGGTTCGCACCGTCGCGCACACCGATCTCGTCGATGGACGAGAACAGGTTGTCCGCGGCATAGCGGGCGAACACATCCGAGAGGCCCGGCTCGACGCCGATGCCACAGAGGGCCAGAAGCCCCCGCTCCTTCCACTGCTCCTCCATGGCGAACTGCTCGTCCCCGAGCTTCACCCCGGGCAGCCGGTACGGGTCGGTGGGATGTGGATGCGACAACGACATCGCCATGTCGAGGTAGGTCACCCCGGCGGCGAACGCCGCCCGGAAGACCGGCATCACGAAGCGTGGGTCGAGGGCGTTCAGCACGGCGTCCGCCCGCTCGCTCCGGATCAGATCCTCGACGGCCTGCTCGGCACTCGCATCCAGCTGGTAGGCCGCGAACCGGTCACCGTGACCGGCGATCGCCCGTTGTGCCCGCCCCACGTCGTAGTCCGCCACTCCGACGTGCTCGAACAGATCCCACTTCGCTGCCGTCCTGGCGACGGCGCTGCCGACTCCCCCCGCTCCGATGACCAGTACCCGCATTGTTACCTCCGTCGATCCCATGCACTCCGGAGCTCCGGAGCCGCAGCTCCCCCCCACCAGTATCCATACCCGGCGGCGAGGGCGACCAGTGCCAAAGGTCCCATCCCCCCGTGGCCGCTCCACGGGACCCCGACCACGCACCGTCGCCGGGTGGGGGCCAGGAGGGCACCTTCGGGACTTTCGACTCTGCCGTTTCTCCGGCGTGCGTCGAAAGATGTCTACATGACCCCCGGAACCTCGCGGCCCCGACAGGCAACGGCCCGGGCAAGGGAGCACCTGGGCGAGGTCCTGGCCAAGGTCGAGGCCAACAACCTAGGCGAATTCGACTTCCACCAGGCCGTCCGGGAGGTGACCAGGTCGCTCGAGCCGGTGCTCGTCCAGCGTCCCCGGTACATGCAGGACAAGATCTTCGAACGGCTGGTGGAGCCCGATCGGGTGATCAGCTTCGGCGTGAACTGGGTGGACGACGACGGGGAGATCCACGTCAACCGGGGATTCCGCGTCCAGATGAGCAGCTCCATCGGCCCCTACAAGGGGGGGCTGCGTTTCCATCCCACGGTGAACGCGGGTCTCTTGAAGTTCCTGGCCTTCGAGCAGACTTTCAAGAACTCGCTGACCACGCTGCCGATGGGCGGGGCCAAGGGAGGTTCGGACTTCGACCCGAAGGGGCGGAGCGAGTCGGAGATCCGCCGGTTCTGCCAGTCCTTCATGACAGAGCTCTACCCCTACATCGGGGAGTTCACCGATGTGCCCGCCGGGGACATCGGCGTGGGCGAGCGTGAGATCGGCTACCTCTTCGGTCAGTACAAGCGCATCGCCAAGCGGTTCGTCGGCGCCATCACCGGCAAGGGGGTCAAGTGGGGCGGCTCGCAGATCCGCCAGGAGGCCACCGGGTACGGGGTCGTGTACTTCGCGCGCGAGATGCTGGCCACCAGGGACGACGTCCTGGGGGGCAAGACATGCCTCGTCTCGGGTAGCGGGAATGTCGCGCAGTTCACCGTCGAGAAACTTCTCGACCTGGGTGCCCACGCCATCACCCTCTCCGACTCCGACGGGTTCATCCACGATCCCGACGGCATTGACCGCGAGAAACTCGAATGGGTCAAGCGTCTCAAGAACGAGCGCCGGGGCCGGATCCACGAGTACGCGGAAAAGTTCGAGCATGCGACCTACCACCCCGCCACGGGAGGCGACGAGAACCCCCTGTGGGGCGTGCCTGCGCAGTGCGCCTTCCCCAGCGCCACCCAGGATGAGATCAGCGCCAAGGACGCCGAGAATCTGGTGAAAGGCGGGGTGATGCTCGTGGCAGAAGGGGCCAACATGCCGACGGTGTCCGAGGGCGTCGATCGTCTCACCGCCGCCGGCGTCCTCTACGCACCGAGCAAGGCGGCGAATGCCGGCGGGGTGGCGGTGTCGGGGCTGGAGATGGCCCAGGGCATGCAGCTCGTCCAGTGGTCCAAGGAGGAGGTCGACGCACGGCTCCAGGAGATCATGCGGCGCATCCACGACACGGTCCGCCAGACAGCTGAGGAGTACGACCGGCCGGGCGACTATGTGGCCGGTGCCAACATTTCCGGCTTCGTCAAGGTGGGCGATGCCATGCTCGACGAGAGCCCGATCTGACAGGACGATGACGGGAGCGAGATGACGACCACGGACAGTCCAGCCGAAGCACCGAAGGAGAAGGGGCTCAAGTCCGATGCGTTGAGCCTGGTCTCGAGCACCGTGATCGGGGTCGCGTCCACCGCCCCCGCGTACAGCCTGGCGGCCACCCTCGGTTTGATCGTGGTGGCGGTCGGAGTCCTGTCGCCGGTCGTCGTGGTGCTCGCCTTCATCCCGATGCTCTTCGTCTCCATCGGCTACAGCGAGCTCAACAAGGCGGACCCCGACTGCGGGACCACCTTCACCTGGGGGACGCGGACCTTCGGGCCCTGGGTGGGTTGGGCCGGGGGATGGGGGATCATCGCCGCCGACGTGCTCGTGATGGCGAGCCTGGCCCAGGT
>DAIMIK010000142.1:0-4033 GCA_036722795.1 Acidimicrobiales bacterium
GGCGCGGGTCCCCCACCTGGTGGACGTCACGTCCGCCGAGCACGACGAGAAAGGCCGACCATGAAGGTCCATGAGCTCCGACCCCCCGCAGGGTCCACCCGGGCCCGCCGGCGCGTGGGGCGCGGCATCGGCGGCAAGGGCGGCAAGACCGCCGGCCGCGGCACCAAGGGCCAGGGTGCCCGCGACACCATCCCGATGGGATTCGAGGGTGGCCAGCTGCCCCTCATGCAGCGCATCCCCAAGCTGCGCGGGTTCAAGAACCCCTTCCGGATCGACTACACCCCGGTGAACGTCAGCGCGCTCCAGGCCATCGACGGGGCGTCCATCGACCTCGACGGGTTCGTGGCCAACGGGCTGGCCCGCAAGGGCGACCTGGTCAAGGTCCTCGGAGGCGGCGAGCTGACCAAGGCCATCTCGGTGGAGGCGCACGCCTTCTCCAAGTCGGCAGAGTCGGCGATCACCGGCGCAGGAGGGTCCATCACCGTGGTTCCCCTGCCGTTCGGTCATCACCGTCCGCCGGCTCAGGGCAATGCCCTCATGAACCGGTAGCATCGGCCCACCGCGGCGTCGAGGAGCCCCATGCTCGCCAGTTTGGCCAACATCTTTCGCATTCCCGACCTTCGGAAGAAGGTCATCTTCACGCTGACCGTCATTGCCCTCTATCAGTTCGGGGCCAACGTCCCGGTCCCCTTCGTCAACTTCTCGAAGGTGGCGCAGCTGTCGGCGGCATCGAAGTCGTCGGGCGTGCTCGGCTTCCTCAACCTGTTCTCCGGCGGTGCGCTCACCCGCATGGCCGTGTTCGGGCTGGGGATCATGCCCTACATCACCTCCAGCATCATCATCCAGCTGCTGGCCACGGTCATCCCCAAACTGGAACAGTGGCGTGACCAGGGGGCGGTCGGCCAGAAGAAGCTGACCCAGACCACCCGGTACCTGACGGTGGCCCTGGCCCTGATGCAGTCGACCGGCCTGGTCTACCTGTTCCACAAGGGCGGGGGCGGCCTGCTCGGGACCAGCCAGAACGTCGACCTCATCCTCAACTACTCGATCTGGCGGGCCGGGTTCATCATCCTCACCCTGACCGCGGGCACCGCCTTCGTGATGTGGCTGGCCGAGCTGATCACCCAGCGGGGCATCGGCCAGGGCATGTCCATCCTGATCTTCGCCAACGTGGTGGCCGGCATCCCCTCCGGGCTCAACACGGTCCTCCAGGAGGGTGGCCGGATCAAGTTCTCGGTCATCTTGCTGGTTTCGTTGGCCCTGCTGGTGCTGATCGTCTTCGTCGACCAGGGCCAGCGGAGGATCCCGGTGACCTTCGCCAAACGGGTGGTGGGACGTAAGATGTACGGCGGCTCGAACACCTATATCCCGCTCAAGGTCAACCAGGCGGGCGTCATCCCGATCATCTTCGCCAGCTCGGTGCTGTACATCCCGGTCCTGTTGTCCAACATCATCCCGTCGTCGGCCTTCCGGAGCTGGGTCAACAGCAACGTGACCCCGACCAGCATCTTCTACATCCTCACCTACTTCATCTTCATCCTGTTGTTCACCTTCTTCTACGTCTACGTCGCCTTCGATCCGCACCAGCAGGCGGACATCATCCGAAAGCAGGGCGGCTACATCCCGGGCATCCGTCCGGGGCAGCCGACCGAGCGGTACCTGGCCCATATCCTCAACCGGATCACCTGGCCGGGTGCGTTGTTCCTCGGTGGGGTGGCCATCACGCCGTCCCTGCTGATGGCGGCTTGGAACATCACCAGCTATCCCTTCTACGGCACGACATTGCTCATCGCCGTGGGCGTGGCTCTCGAGACGATGAAGCAGATCGACAGCCAGCTCATGATGCGAAACTACGAGGGCTTCCTCAAGTAGGTGGTACCCGGAGCCAGGCTCGTTGTCCTCGGCAAACAGGGGGCAGGCAAGGGGACGCAGTGCGTGCGCCTCTCACACCACTATGTGGTGCCCCACGTCTCCACGGGGGACATGCTGCGCGCCGCGGTCAAGCAGGGCACCGCCATGGGGAAGAAGGCGAAGTCCCTGATGGACCGGGGTGAACTGCTCGGCGACGACCTGATCATGGACATGGTCACCGAACGCCTGGGGGAGAAGGACGTGCGGGCCCGCGGGTTCGTCCTCGACGGCTGCCCCCGCACGGTGTCCCAGGCCGAGCGGCTGGCCGCCATCCTCGCCCCCTACGACCTCGACCTGGCCATCGACCTCGAGGTCCACACCGGCCAGGTTCTCCGTCGCCTTGCCGCCCGCCGGGTATGCGTCGACTGCGGGGCCAACTACTCGACCTCGTCACCCCCGCTGATCAGCTGGACCTGTGACGTGTGCGGCGGCGAGGTGATCCAGCGCGAGGACGACACCGAAGAGGCGATCTCCCGTCGTCTGGAGATCTACGAGCTGCAGACCACCCCGCTCATCGAGTGGTACCGGTCCCGGGGCCAGCTGGAATCGGTCCCCGGCACGGGTACGCCCGACGCGGTCACCCGTAGAATGGTCAAGGTCATCGAAGATCGACGCAATCGTGGAAGTGGGTTCGGGTGACAGGTAGCTTCCGATGACAGACGGCGTCCGATGACAGACGGCGTCCGATGACACGAAGCTTCCGATGAGACGGAACGCCGAGGAACTGGACAAGATGCGCAAGGCCGGCCGGGTGGTGGCGGAGATCCACGAGGCGACCAGGGCGGTCATCCGTCCCGGGGTGTCCACCGCCGAGATCGACCGGGTGGCCCGCGGCGTGCTGGACAAGCGCGGGGCCGGGTCGAACTTCCTCAACTACCACGGCTTTCCCGCCGTGGTGTGCACCTCGCCCAACGCCATGATCGTCCACGGGATCCCGTCGGAAACGGTCATCCTCGAGGAGGGGGACATCATCTCCGTGGACTGCGGGGCGATCATCGAGGGCTACCACGGGGACGCCGCCTACACCGTGGGGGTGGGTGAGGTCTCCAAGGAGGCGACGCGCCTGATGGAGGTCACCGAACAGAGCCTGTTCGCCGGCATCGACCAGCTGCGGCCGGGCAACCGCCTGCACGAGGTGGGCCGGGCCGTCCAGGAGGTGGCCGAGGCGGCCGGGTTCTCGGTGGTGCGTGAGTACGTGGGTCACGCCATCGGCACGGCCATGCACGAGGAACCCCAGGTGCCCAACTACTGGCCCGGCTCGGGCGGGCCCACGCTCAAGACGGGCATGGTCTTCGCCGTGGAGCCGATGGTCAACGCCGGCGGGGCGGGCACCGTCCAGCTGGACGACGGCTGGAGCGTGGTCACCGCCGACGGGAGGCTGTCGGCCCATTTCGAGCACACCATCGCGGTGACCGACGACGGTCCGGAGGTGTTCACCGTCCTTTGACCCCGCAGCGGGGCCCCTCCGGCCGATTCGTGGGTCGGACTGGCAATTTGTCGTCGACGGGCTACACTGGTAGCTCGGCTGGCCACTGTTGTGCAGTGGCGTGCCGATCCCGCGAGCGGTGGTGCCCTTACCGGCGTGCGCCGAATGCGGTGCGGACGAACCATGACGCAGTGGTTCGTGGCGCACGCTCGGCCTGAGGCCGGGCGGAGCAGACGACAGAACGATTTGAGGAGATTCACCTGCCTAAGCCCAAGGAAGATGCCATCGTGCTGGAGGGGACGGTCGTAGAGCCACTTCCGAACGCCATGTTCCGAGTGGAGCTGGAGAACGGACACAAGGTTCTGGCCCACAGCTCCGGAAAGATGCGGATGCACCGCATCCGCATCCTCCCCGGGGACAAGGTGCAGGTGGAGATCACCCCGTACGACCTGGCTCGGGGCCGGATCACCTACCGATACAAGTAGACATGCCGGCCTTCGACGACAGGGCCGGCCGGATCAGCAGGCACGGTGGGGCAGTCACCTCCGTGGGCAGCACGAGACAGCGCAGTACGAGACAAGGACGACAACGTGAAGGTTCGACCGAGTGTCAAGCCGATGTGTGAGAAGTGCAAGGTGCTCCGCCGTCACCGGCGGGGCATCGTCATCTGCGAGAACCCGCGCCACAAGCAGCGGC
>DAIMIK010000143.1:0-4005 GCA_036722795.1 Acidimicrobiales bacterium
GGTGGACCGGCTGGCGCGCTCCGGGCTGGGGCGCCGGCGCTCCGGGTGGGTGCTGCTCGGCGCGGCCGGCGTGCTGGTGTCCCTCGGTGTGCTGGCCGCTCGGGGGGTGCTCTCCGCCGGCCCGGCCGTGCTGGTCGGCCTGGTGGTGGCCGGCGTGGTGGTGGCGACCGCCGTGCGGTCACCTGCGGCTCCGCAGGATGGTGTCGGCGTGGTGGGGATCCCGCGGGCCGCGTGGTGGGTCGGAGGGCTGGCCGTCGTCGCCGTGGCGCTCCCGGCGCTCCCGGCGATTGGAGCGCTGTGGACGGCCCGTGGCCCGGCGCTAGCCGGGGAGCAGGCAGCCGACCAGGCGCTGGCGCTGGCCCGCCGGGGCCACCTGACCCAGGCGGCCGACCGGTTCCTCGTGGCCAAGGCCCGGTTCGCGCAGGCTCGGGGCGACCTCGATGGGTCGCTGGCATCCATCGGGCTGCGTTACCCGGTGCTGTCCGCCAACCTCGCCGCCATCCGTACTCTGGCCGACGTGGGTGAGTCGCTGGCCGGGCGCGGCCAGGACCTGGCCGTGGCCAGCGACCGGTTCCGTTACGGGATCCGGGGTGGCACGGTGCCGGTGGCCCAGCTGGCCGCCACCGCCCCCCAGTTCGCCTCGGCGCTGGCCACGGTGGACGGTGCCGAGGCGGCCATGACCACCATCCGGGGGCCCTACCTGCTTCCTCCGGTCACCAGGGCGGTGTCCGGGCTGCAGCGCCAGCTGGTCCCGGCCCGCCGCGACGTGGTCCAGGCCGAGGGGATCGCCGTCAACCTGCCCGATCTGCTCGGCCTCGACGGGCCCCGCCGGTACTTCCTGGCCTTCCAGACCGACGCCGAGGCCCGGGCCACCGGTGGGCTGATCGGGCTGAACGGGCTTCTGGTGGCCGACCAGGGCCACCTGCAGCTCAGCGGGCTCGAGGACTCGGCGCTGCTCAACAGCGGCGGCGTTCCGGTGCGGGTGCTGCACGCCCCCGCGGACTACGTGGCCCGCTACGCCTCCTTCGACCCGGCCGACAACTGGCAGATGGTCAACCTGTCGCCCGACTTCCCCACCGTGGGCGCGGTGATCGCCGACCTCTACCCGCAGTCGGGGGGCACACCGGTCGACGGGGTGGTCGCCGTCGACCCCGAGGGGCTGAGCGCCATGATGCGATTGACCGGCCCGATCACCGTGGCCGGGTGGCCGGTGCCCATCGACAGCGCCAACGTCTCCGCCATCACCCAGAACCAGTCGTACGTGACCTACGCAGGGGCGGACGTCGCCCGCAAGGACTTCCTGGAGCAGCTGATCCGGGCGGTGTTCGACCGGCTGAGCAACCTGGACCTGCACGACCCGGTGGTGCTGGTCGACGACCTTGCCCCCGCGGTTCGGGGTGGCCACCTGTTGGTCTACAGCACCCGCTCCTCCGACCAGGCGTACCTGGCCTCGGTGGGTATGGCCGGGGCGGTGCCACCGGTGGCCTCCGACGCCCTGGAGCTCACCACCCAGAACGCGTCGGCCAACAAGATCGACTACTACCTCCATCGCACGGTCGACGACCAGGTCCACCTGACACCACAGCCGTCGTCGGGCACGCCCAGCGCCGCCCAGGTCACCTCCAAGGTGAGCGTGTCGCTGGACAACACCGCCCCGGCCTCCGGGCTGCCCCCCTACGTCATCGGGCCCGGCTCCCCCGGGTTCGTGGCCGGGGAGAACCTCACGTACCTGACCCTCTACACGCCACTGCAATTCTCCGCGGCCACCCTCGACGGAGCCTCTACCGGGCTGGCATCGTTGCCCGAACTCGGCCGCAACGCCGACTCGACGTTCATGGACCTGCTGGCCGGGCAGTCCTCCACGCTGTCGACCACGCTGTCGGGCACCGTGCCACTGCTGCCGGGCGGGTGGTACGAGCTCGACCTCCCCTCGCAACCGCTGATCAATCCGGACCACGTTCGGGTGGAGGTGACGGTGGCGCCGGGGTGGCAGGTCATCGGAGTGCGAGGTGCCACCCGCATCGGCGCCGACCGGGCGGTGACCCGGCTGGTCACCGCCTCCCACCACAGCGTCTGGGTCCAGGTGGCTCGGCTGCCGGGTTCCCCGGGATAGGGTCTCGACCCGTGGAGCGGCCCCGACGCCCGGTGCCCGCGGGCTATGGGCGAGTGAACGTGCTGGTGCTCTGCACGGCCAACAGGTGTCGCTCGCCCATGGCCGAAGCCCTGCTTGCCGACCGTCTGGCCTCGACCGGCGTGCCGGCCACCGTCACCTCGGCCGGAATGCTCGCCTCGGGCGTGGCCCCGCCGCCCGAGGCGGTGGCCGCGCTCGCCCCCTACGGGCTCGACATCTCGGAGCATCGCAGCCGTCATCTGGAGGTGGCCGACGTCGAGGCGGCCGGACTGGTGGTCGGCATGGCCCGATCCCACGTCCGCGAGGCGGTGGTCTTGGCGCCGGAAGCGTGGCCGCGGACCTTCACCCTCAAGGAGTTGGCCCGGCGGGGGAGCGACGCCGGGCCCCGGCGGCCGGGCGAGCGCCTGGCCAGGTGGCTGGCCCGAGTGGGGGAGGGGCGTGTGCTGTCCGAGCTGCTGGGCGACGCCGATGTGGACGACGTGGCCGACCCGATGGGCGGGGCCCCCGAGGTCTACCAGGCCACCGCCGCACTGCTCGGGGAATTGGTCGACCGGTTGGTCACCCTGGCCTGGCCGGCTCGCTGACGTCCTGGATGACGAGCCGGGGTGTGGGACGGTCTGCCGACTGCTCGTGGCTGTCCTTGCGGCAGTGAGGGTCGCCAGCTTCGCCCTTGTCCGGGGCACCGGGATGGCGACCCCGATCCTCTCGGGCAGTATGCGCCCGGGCCCGGCGGTCGGCGGCGCCGTCATCAGCGAGGGCGTCCCCGTGGACCCTGACGCTACGTGGGGACACTGCCTACCGAGTGCGCTGGTCGATCCCCCTGATCGGCTATGTCGCCGTCACCTTTCAGAACCACCGTGGGTCCGCCCTGCTCAGGGCCGGCATCGTCCTGATCGTGTTCGCCGTCACCATGGTGTCCGGCTCACGCCGACGCAGCGCCAGACGTGACGAGGGAGACGAAGTATCGATGGACTCGGGAAACCCCCGCCGCGGCACTCCGCACGCAGGCGATGCGGAACGACCCCCGCCGGTCCCATGTCTGGCGCCCGGCATCGGCCAAGATGGGACCCAATGAACGACTTCCTGCTCAGCTACCTGGACACCATCGACAAGCGGCTCCTGGAGTATCTCGACGAGGACGACGAACTGAGCCTCTACACCGTCCGACGCCTGCGGGTGTACACAACTGCCCTGCTCGACGGTTCCGTCAGGCCCGGTCACCTCATGGAGGCCTGGCCCGACTGGTTCCACCTGGCCACGGCGTTCGTCTTCGCCTACGGCACCGTGGAGGTGGAGCAGCTACGGGACGATGCGGTGTTCCTCCGTGCCGTCGAGGAGCATGACGACGTGGCGCTCACCGACGCCGACCGGGCCTACCTGAGGGCGCTGGAGGTGCGGCTCGACATGTACCCCGATATGCGGAATACCGAGGAGTAGCTCGGCACACTCAGGCGGCAGGGAACGCCCGGTCGACGGCGTCCATCAGGTCGGCATCGGACCGGTGCACGTACCCGATGATGGTGGCCATGGTGGAGTGCCCGAGCAGACGCTGGGCCACATGGAGGTCCTCTCTGTGCCGGAGCAGGCCGGTGGCCCAGGTGTGGCGCCAACCGGGGCCTGTTGCCCTTGCGACGAGGGAGCCCCGGCGGGGCACAGGCACGATCCCGTGCGGAAATGGAGTGCTCTGGGGGCATCCCATGGGGTGCAGATCAGCAGGCAGCGGCACCGTTCCCCTGCCCGACGCCGGGCCAGTTGAGCGGGATCCCCTCAACGCACCTCTGACCCGACGACACCCTCTGGTCTAGCGCCTTTTCGGCACGCGCCGATCAGGTGGGTCTGCCAATCCCCAATTTGCCCCGACCTCAACTGTGTCC
>DAIMIK010000144.1:0-3948 GCA_036722795.1 Acidimicrobiales bacterium
AACATCAGCTTCCCAAGCTGAGAACGCGGGTTCGATTCCCGTCGCCCGCTCTCACCGAATACCCTGGTCAGGGGGCTATCTCGACCTGGGGCCATCGCTCGGGGGTTCGCCTATCGCGCGTGCATCGCGCGTGCCGATCGCGGTGACCGTCGCCGGAGCCACCAAATCGGCCAGGGCGTCGGCCAGGGCACGGTCCCGATCTTCGGTGGCGTGCTGGTAACGCATGGCGGCGGCAGGGCTGGCGTGGCCGGCCCGGCGCATCAGCTCGGCGATGCTGGCTCCGGTGGGAGCCGACCAGGTGAGCCCGGAATGCCGGAGGTCGTGCAACCGGAGTTCCGGCCGGCCGACCTTGATGCGGGCCTTATCCCAGGCGTGGTCCAGCGCCCGGCTCGTGCCGGCAAGGAGCAGGGCACCCGGCTCAGGGCCGACATGGGCGTCGAGGTGGTCGGTGAGTGCCGGGAGGATGTTCGCCGGCACGGACAGCGTTCGCCGGCCGGCTTCGGTCTTCGGGGCCTTCTCGACCGTCGTGCCGTCCATCCTGGTGGTCCGGGTCACGGCGATGGAGATGGTGCAGCGCATGGGGTCCACGTCCCGGCGGTGAAGCCCGAGCACCTCAGCTCGACGGAGCTGGCACCAGGCGGCCAGCAGGACCGCTATCCGCAGGTGCTCGGGCATGGCGTCGGCGAGGGCCTGCACCTCGGCAACCGACGCTGTGGGGCGCTCGGGGGCCTTCTCGATACCCGCTCCAGCGACCTGGCACGGGTTCCGGGCTATCACTTCATCGGCAACGGCGGTCTTCATGATCGTGGACAGCAGCCGATAGCTCTTGGCCGCGGTGGTCGGGTGGTCGCGAGCGATGCGTGCGTGCCAGGTTCGGACCGTGGAGGGCGCCAGCGCCGTGAGTGTGGAGGTGCCGAGCTTCGGCAGGACGTGGCGGTCGAGGAGCCAGCGGTACAGCTCGACCGTGCGCTCGGCAAGGTCATTTCGCTGGTCGAGCCACTTGTCGGCGAACTCATGAACGGTGATCCGTGCTCGGCGAGGGTCGATCACCACTCCCCGTAGCTTGTTGACTTGGGTTGTTGCTGCGTAGGCATCGGCATCCCTTCGGCGCTTGAAGGTCTTTGTCACTACCCGCCCACCGATACGGCTCCGCACGTCATAGACGGTGCGCGTGGATCGTAGGGAGTCTGCGAACGCCCGGGAAGCCTCTCGCCCGTCGTCGGTGTTACGGAACGTCCGACTCACCCGCTTGCCGTTACCGTCCTCACCGCTCACCCGGTAGATGATCTGGGCCATGTGACCAACCTACGCCGGGGGAGTGACAGCCAGGCTTGATGCCACACCCCCCATGTATCCTGCGCCCAGTCACAAAGCCCTAGATCGACGCTGTACTGGCTGAGCGCAGAACGATCCCGCCGACCAGAGCCACGATCGCGCCTACCCCGCAAACGTGGCGGGGGGGGGGGTTCCTCCAGCAGGGTCAGGATCTCGTCGCACTCAACCACGGGGCAGATCAGGTTTTGCAGGGTTTCATTCTGGTAGTCCGAGCAGGCTTGGCCGAGGTCGGCCAGGAGCTTCGTGATCGTGTTCTTCGCTACGCCTGTCACCCGGACGGTTGCCCGGATGCTCATGCCCTCAACCAGTAGGGCCAGGACCTCGGCCCGCTTCTGTGTGCTCAACTTGTTCATGCCCTCATTGTCTCAGGAGGGTGCGACATTTCTTACCCCTTAGGTAACTACTAGTGCTAGACTCCTAATCATGACATCTACCAAGGTGGCCCCCAGGGGGCGTAGAACTAAGGGAATGCCAAAGGTCCAGATCTGGGGCTACCGCTGCGAGCGGTGCACACATGAGTGGGTTCCCCGGGATCGGACCAAGGACCCGACCGTCTGCCCGAAGTGCAAGTCGGCCTACTGGGATACTCCCCGTAAAGCGAAGAAGCAGGTCAAAGGATGACCGTCTCGGCCGTTCTCGACCCCATTTCCGCCGACGGCGACTATGGCATCCTTGGTCCTGTGAGAACCCGGGAAGTCGATAGTTGGCTTCGATCCCACCTGTCCCACGGGAACGTCCTCCACAAGTACGAGGGCTGGCCTCACCCGGCAGCGATCGTCAGTGACGGTGCCTACGGCGTCGACGGAGGCCGGGGAGGCCACCTCGTCCTCGCCGGCCACCTGGGGCTACCTGCTCCGCCGGAGCAGTCGATCGCTCGGAACCGTGGCGAGGACCACCCGCCGATGCCGCAGACCCATCGCCGGGATCGTACCGCACCCCCCTGCCGCCGGCGGCACGACCGTGGGTCGTCTGGGGTGACCCGGGGTTCCGGGCGGGGCTGGGCTCAGGTCGCCCAGTACCCAAAGTTGAACAGGACCTGGATCACCATGGCAGCGGCGACCGACAGGCTGAGTCCGATGACGATCGGTACCTGCCAACGCCGGACCATCAGGTACAGCCCCGGATAGAGCGGGAAGGCCACGCCGACCATTCGGGTCACCGCCTCGGTGGACACGTTGCCGCCCGGGGGCCGGATCACCGTCATCGAGGCCAGGAGCACGATGCCCCCCAGCAGCACGGTCCAGGCCATCGGCACCCCGGTCCCGGTCGCCTCGTCACCGCCGCGCACCGGACGGAGCGCCGCCACCGTCAGGGCGACCAGGGCGCCGAGGGCCAGCAGCAGGGCGATGTCGTCGATCACCCACATCGACGCCACGTTGGCCCACAGGGCCCGGAAGGTGAGGTTGGGCAGGAAATTGCCCGTCAGTCCGGGGAGGGTGAGCACGTGGTGGATCGAGCCGAGGTTCTGGACCAGGCCGACGAACGGCGGCACCATCACCCGGTGGAAGTTCGACTGTATCTGGGCGAACCCGAACGGTTCGCCGAAGCGGACGCCCAGGTAGAGCATGTAGGCGAGGATGCCGAACGAACCGACTACCCCGTACCCGAGGATCCGCAGCAGCCTTCGACGAGCCACCAACGCCGCCACCACCAGGGCTCCGGTGAGCACCAACCCTTCGGGGGAGGTGGCCGTGGCATACCCGGCGATCACCACCGCCCACCACCACCGGCCCCGGTCGAGCATGGTGGCCGCCGCCAGGATCGTCAGGGCGAAGAGCGATTCGGAGTAGGGAGCCAGGAAGAACGCCGATGCCGGGCACCAGCAGAACAGGGCTGTCGACACCAGTGCGGCGCGCCCCCCGAACCGCGCCGCCACCAGACGGTGGAGCAGGCCGGCGGCCACCACCAAGGCCGCCATCGATACGAGGCAGCCGGTCTGGGCATAGCTGAGTACGCCTCCGGTGAGCTCGTGCACGACTCGGATGACCAACGGGTAGCCGGGGAAGAAGGCGCGGACATCCGGGACGTGCGCCGGGTAGCCGTGGGCGGCGATCCTCGTGTAGTAGCCGGCATCCCAACGATCGAAGGCGCCCAGCCAGGTGCCCGATCCGAGGGTGCCCAACTTGCTTCGCAGGAGCACGCCAGGGAACAGCACCAGGACCATATGGCCGACCAAGACGCCGGCCACCACCCGCGCCACGCTGATCCAGACACCGGTGCGCATGTCCGTCCACCACACCGAGGCCCTCACTCCGGCGCCCGCCTCGGACTCGGGCGGCGAGGTCTCCCCGGTCGGGTCGGCGCCGATGGTGGCGTCGGTCGTCAAGCCGGCGGTACCGGCGGCGGAACGGGGGCCGGACCCACCGGGAGTGGTTGCCACCGCCGATGCCATTGTGGCTGGACACTAACAGCGCGCCCGCTCCAGTGTGATTATCACCGCACCGTACAACGAAGGGCCGGTCGCGGCATCGCCTTTGACCTACCGTTAGGCATGGACCACTACGCCAACGCCATCCGGGCCGAGCCGGGCCGGTGCTGGCGAATGGTGAGCCGTCCTCCCGGCTACCGGGTCGGTACGCCTACGGATTGCCTTGAGCCGGTCCGGTGGGTCGG
>DAIMIK010000145.1:0-3892 GCA_036722795.1 Acidimicrobiales bacterium
GTGATCTCGGATTCTGGGCGCTGGCACACGAGCATCCGGAGAAGCTGGCGCTGGTCGACGTGGACGGCACCGAGTACTCCGCCAGCCGGTTGCTGGGCCGGAGCAATCAGGTGGTGCACGGGCTGCGCGGACTCAACCTCCAGCCCGGGGACGTCGTGGCCACCCTCCTCCCCAATGGCGTGGAGGCGTTCGAGCTCTACCTCGCCGCCCTGCAGGCCGGGTGGTACCTGGTGCCGATCAACCACCACCTGATCGCCCCTGAGGTCGGCTATATCCTGAAGGACTCCGAGGCCAAGGTGTTCATCGCCCACGAGCGCTTTGCCGATGTGGCGCTCGACGCCGCCGACGAGGCTGAACTCCCCTCGTCGCGGTGCTTCGCCGTCGGAGAGATCAGTGGATTCGGGTCCTACGCCATGATGCGTGACAACCAGCCCACCAGCGACCCGGCCGACCGCACCATCGGCGACGTCATGAACTACACCTCGGGGACCACCGGCAACCCCAAGGGCGTGTTCCGCCCGCTGAGCGGCGCCACTCCCGAGCAGGGGGCGCTCGGGCTGTCGGGGATCCTCTTCCTCTTCGGCATCTCCCCCGAGCAGGACCACGTCCACATCGTGGGCTCGCCGCTCTACCACACCGCGGTGATGCGCTACTCGGGCGCGTCCATCAACCTGCTGCACACCGTGGTCCTGATGGACAAGTGGCACCCCGAGGAGATGCTCCAGCTCATCGAGAAGCACAAGGTGACCAACTCGCACATGGTCCCCACCCAGTTCCACCGTCTGTTGGCCCTGCCCGAGGAGACCCGCGCCAAGTACGACATGTCCTCGCTCCAGCACATGATCCACGCGGCCGCGCCCTGCCCGATCGATGTCAAGCACAAGATGATCGAATGGTGGGGCAACGCCATCGACGAGTACTACGCCGCATCCGAGGGCGGAGGCACGCTCGTCTCCGCCGAAGAGTGGCTGCAGAAGCCGGGGACCGTCGGCCGGGCGTGGCCCATCTCGGAGATCGCCATCTTCGACGACGCGGGCAACCGGGTGGAAGAGCCCAATGTCATCGGCACCGTCTACATGTCCATGCAGACCGGGGACTTCAGCTACCACAAGGACAAGGAGAAGACCGACAGCAACCGGATCGGGAAGTTCTTCACCGTCGGCGACGTCGGGCTCATCGACGAGGACGGCTATCTCTTCCTGCGCGACCGTAAGATCGACATGATCATCTCGGGCGGAGCCAACATCTACCCGGCCGAGATCGAGAACGTCCTGCTCGGGTTCCCCAAAGTGGGCGACGTCGCCGTCTTCGGCATCCCCCACGAGGACTGGGGCGAGGAGATCAAGGCGGTCGTCGAGCCGGCCGAGGGCGTGGAGCCTTCTCCGGAGTTGGCCGACGAGATCCTCGAGTACTGCTCGACCCGGCTGGCCAGGTTCAAGACACCCAAGTCGATCGACTTCACCGACGCCATGCCCCGGGACCCGAATGGCAAGCTCTACAAGCGCAAGCTCCGCGATCCCTACTGGGAGGGCCGGGAGAAGATCTGAGGGCCTCCGGCCCCGGCCCCGATCACGGGAGTGGTCGTCCGTACCGATAGTCGGTGACCACGCTCGTCCCGAACCGCTGGGTCCGGACTCCGACTGTCTGCGACCATCCCTGCCGCTCGTAGAACCGGCGGGCCCGTTGATTGGTGTCGAGCACCCACAAGACGACCGAGGCAAACCCGGCCTCGGCCAGGCGGGCCAGCACGGCATCGTGGAGGAAGCGGCCGGCACCGAGCCCCCATGCGCCCGGGTGGAGGTAGAAGGTGTAGAGCTCGGCGGTATCGGGGTCGAGGCCGGCGTCCCGGCACGGACCGGCGTGGGCGAATCCGACCACCCCGCCGTCGACCTCCACCACCCAGACCTGGTCCGACGACCGGTCGGCCAGCAGTTGCTCCCATTGCCGTGTCCGGTCCCCCACCGACAGCCCGGTCAGGAACTCCTCGTCGAGGAGTCCTCGATAGGCGGCCAGCCACGAGGCGACGTGGACGGCGGCGATGACCGGGGCGTGGTCGAGGTCGGCGGGCCGGGTCCGATAGTCCTCCGGTTGGTTGTGAACCTGCACGTGTCGGGGGCGGCGATGCCTCCGCTCAGGCGGAGGGACGGTCGCCGGGCTCGGCGGCCACACGGGCGGCCTCGGCCCGCATGGCGGCCAGCATGGTCGGGTCGACGCTGCCCATGTTCCCCTCGGCGATGGCCAGGAATTGGGCCGGCAGCACTTCGATGAAGATCCCGTCCGCCTCGGCGGTCAGCACATCGCCGTGGTAGATCCCGCCCCAGGTCTTCACCTTGCGGCCGCTGCGGCTCAGGCAGCGCGCCTCGATGCGCAGGTCGGTGCGCAGCGGCGTGGGCTTCCGGTAGCGAACGGTGAGGGTGCCGGTCATGCCCGGGTTTCCGGCCACGATGTTGGCCGCACCGAGGATCTCGTCGAACGTCTCGGCGATGACGCCGCCGTGGACGCAGGTGGGCGGTCCCTCGTAGGCGTAGTCGAAGTACGCCTCGGCCCGGATCTCGCGATAGCCGCCGTCGGCTCCGTCGACGGCCCAGATCCGAATCGGCGGGGCGATGGGGTTGGCCGCACCCATGATCGGGCTCGTCGGGAAGAGGTCCTGCGCCGCTTTGGTCGGGTCCGGCTGCCGGCGGGGACGCCGGGCGCCGGCACGCCTGGCGAGCAGCTCAGCGATCCTCTCGACATCGACGGCTGCCTCGGCGAGCGCGTCGTCGTCGAGCTCGGACGCCACGGTCATGGTGATGATCGGGCGGAGCGCCGCGGCCAGTCGCTCACGAGCGTCGGGCTCGGAACCCTCGCCGGACTCCGACCCGGTCACCGGCGCTGGTAGTGAGGGGTGCGCTTCTCGGCGAAGGCCTTCTGGCCCTCCTTGGCGTCCTCGGTGGCGAAGATCGGCCAGCCGAGCTCGAGCTCGATCTTGAGCGCCTCCTCCTCAGGGATGCCCTCGGTCGCCTTGACCGATGCCTTGATCGCCTCGACGGCCAGTGGCCCGTTGGCCCCAATCACCTCGGCGATCTCCAGCGCCGTCTCGAGGGCGCTCCCGTCGGGTACCACCCGGCCGATCAGGCCGATCTCCTTGGCCTCCTGGGCCGAGACCTCCCGGGCGGTCAGCAGCAGGTCCATGGCGACCGTGAAGGGGATCTGGCGGCGGAGCCGCACGGTCGATCCGCCCAGGGGGAACAAGCCCCGGCGAGCCTCGAAGACGCCGAACTTGGCACCTTCGCCAGCCACCCGGATGTCGGTGGCCTGAAGGATCTCGGTACCGCCGGCCACGGCCCAGCCCTCGACGGCGGCGATCAGCGGCTTCTTCAGCGAGTAGTGGCGGAGCAACGCCTTCCAGTGGAGGTCGGGGTCGGCGGCCATCCGCTCCTTGACCGACTCGTTGCCCGGTCCGGACATCGACTTGAGGTCCATGCCGGCACAGAAGGTCCCTCCGGCCCCGGTCAGGATGGCACAGCGGATGTCGTCGTTGGAATCGATCTCCACCCAGGCGTCGGCCATGCCCACCAACATCGGTCCCGAGAGCGCGTTCTTCGCCTCGGGTCGGTTCATGGTCACCACCGCGGTGGATCCGAACCGCTCGTAGGTCAGATGTTCGGTGCCGGTCACACTGCTCCTTCCTCGGGGGCGGACGGCAGCCGTCGGATGCCCCCTGGGCGCCGCAGCGCCACAATCGATCGGATGGGGCGCCGGCGACTGGCCGACGACCCTCGTGAGTAGAACGCATTCTACTTTCTGGCCACGGGTCGGGTGGACGGCGGACCGTCGGCCACTGTCGTCAGGGGGCATGGCCCGGCGCCCAGCCGACTACGGAGCGGTGGATCCGGCGGCCATTCCCACC
>DAIMIK010000146.1:0-2532 GCA_036722795.1 Acidimicrobiales bacterium
CTCTGGCAAGAGCCGCATCCCGATCCTGGCCTGCGCTCCGATGCTCGCGCGCTTCCGCGAATCCCCTGTGCCGAGCCTCGGCGGCTGCCGCATCGGGAGTCACCCGCCTCATCCTCCGCCGCAGGCCGTCCTCGTCCAGGGAGCTCAGTTTGGGACTCCCGACGGTCCACAGCGAGAACTCGTCCCGGGTGGTGCCGATGAGCAGCGGCACCGTGGACGCCGAGCCGGAGGCCACCCCCTCCTCGGGTGGCCGATCCAACAGGCCCCCGTCGATCACCGGCATCACCGGCAGGCCCGAGTCGTCGATCTCCCCTTGCCGGCCGAGCTCGTCCAGCGCTCGCACCAGTTCCTCCGCAGGGACCTCCTCCAGCGAGGCGCGGGTGAGTGCGACACCGAGGCGGGCCGCCACCTTCTCGACCTGTGACGAGGCTGCCTCGGCCGAGTGGGTGTAGGGCGGGCCGCTCTGGACGATGGCCCGGTGGAACAGACCCTTGGCAGCGGATGCGCCGAGCAGGGCGGACACGCTCATCCCACCGGCCGATTCGCCGAAGAGGGTCACCTTGCCCGCATCGCCGCCGAACGCAGCGATGTTGTCCCGCACCCAACAGAGCGCGGCGATCTGGTCGGCCAGCCCCCAGTTCCCGAAGCCCGACCACCGCTCGCCGTCCAACCAGGTCTGGTCCGGGTCCTCGAACACGGGATGGGCGAGGAAGCCGAGCAGGCCCAGCCGGTAGTTGATGGTGACCACCACCACGTCGCCCTCGCGCGCCAGCCTCCCCCCTCGGTACATGCCTCCGGAGCCCGATCCGGAGACGAAGGAACCGCCGTGGACCCACACCATGACCGGTCGGTGGCCCCCATCCACTCCCGGGGTCCAGATGTTGAGGCTCAGGCAGTCCTCCGAGCCGGCCTCGGGCTCACCGCCCATGAACGCCTCGATCTCCATCGGGGTCTGGTGGGCGACCGAACCGAACCGATCGCACTCCCGGATGCCGGACCACGGCTCGACCGGGCCGGGCGGGCGCCAGCGCCTCCGGCCCGCGGGCGACGCGGCGTAGGGAACGCCGGAGAACGACCACGTCCCGTTGCGCTCGACCCCGCGAACCCGGCCACCCCGCACCTCGACCACACCGTGCACCACTGCGACCTCCAGTTAGACCGGGAACCTGCCGATACTTCAGGCAACTTAGCCACTCGACCAACCGCCCCTTCCGCACACGAACGGGACCGGCCCGACGGAGACCATGGAACGAACCCGAACCAGCAGCAGCAGCTCCCCCGGGTGGCCCTCGATGCCCCCGCCACCTGCGCTTTCGATTCGCACCCCCTTGTCCGACCGGGAATGGGGGAACTAGCGTGGCATGGTGGCTGATGTGAGGGCAGGGCATCCAGACGGCAGCCGGGCGCGCCTGCGCCCCGGCAGGAGGGTCGGCCGGGCGCGGCGCGCCGGGCTCAACCTGGCGCTGGCGTGCACCGCAGGCCTCTTCCTCGGGGTCGGAGCGGGCGCGGCAACGGTCGCCGGCGGCGCATCCCCGGCCGGAGCGGCCACCACCACTGCCACGACAGCCGCCACCTTTGCCACGACGGCCGCCACCAGCACGTCGACCACGGCGGGCGGCTCCGCCCCCACCCAGGCCCAGATCAACGCCACCGAGGCCCAGGTGGCCACCATCGAGACCCAGATCTCCCAGCAGCAGACGATGCTCGACCAGGCCGACGAGCAGTACAACCAGGCGACCGTCAACCTCGGGGCCACCAGGAACGCTCTCCAGGCCACCGCTGCCTCCATCCAGGCCGCCAGGTCCAAGCTGGCCGCCGAGCAGTCCCAGCTCCGCCAGGACGCCATCAGGGACTACACCAGCAACTCGTCGGCGGAGGCGGTGTCGGAGATCTTTGCGGCGCCCACCGGCGCCTCCCAGATCCGCTCCCTCTACCAAGGATTGGGCATCGGCAACGTCACCGCCGACGTGGCCAGGGTGCAGGCCGGACAGCGCCAGCTCTCGACAACCCGGTCCAAGCTGCTGGCCGAGCAGCAGGCCGAGACCACCCAGCTCGCACAGGAGAACCAGGCCCGCCAGAGCGCCGCCGGCGCCAACGCCCTCGCCGAGGCGACCCTGGCCCAGGTCAAGGGGGCCCTGGCCCAGCAGATCGCCGAACAGGCCGCAACCCAGGCGGCAGCCGCAGCCCAGGCCGCAGCCGCAGCCACCGACCCGGCGGCCAAGCAGGCCGCCGCGTCCCAGGCGTCACAGGCGGCCCAGGTTGCCACCACCGTCAGCGGCGGCAGCGCCGCGGCGGCAAGTGCCACCACCGCAGCCAACCAGGCCGCCGGTGCCGCCACAGCCGCCGGTGCCACCTCAGCCGCCCCTGCCGCCCGATGAAGCGGACGACCAGGGCAGGTAGGTCACCTTCCAGACGGATTACCCAGTCGCAGGTGCCCTGCCGAGCATCGGCGTCGACGCTCACGGCTTGTTCGGCAGGGTGCTGTCGGTCAACAAAGGCGCGGAGGAGTGCGTCGTCGAGCAACAGCGACTC
>DAIMIK010000146.1:2542-3511 GCA_036722795.1 Acidimicrobiales bacterium
CAGCCGCCCCTGCCGCCGGCTCGACCCCGGGGAGCTCGGGCGGGTCCTCGGTCGGTGGGGCCCCGGCAGGCGGGGTCACGGTGTCCAGTGGCGGCAGCCCACAGGCAGCAGGCCTGGCCGCCGTCCACGGTGCGATGAAGTACCTCGGCGTGCCCTATCTCTGGGGCGGCGCCAGCTCCGCCGGGGTCGACTGCTCGGGCCTGGTCATGCTGGCGTGGGCCCGGGCGGGGGTGTCCCTGCCCCACTCGGCTGCCGACCAGTACACCGTGTCGCAGCACGTGAGCCTTTCCAGTCTTAAGCCCGGTGACCTGCTCTTCTACGACCTCGGCGGCACCGGTATCGATCACGTGGTGATGTACGTCGGGCCCACCCTCGACGGGCAGGCGACGGCCTACGGGTCCAGCACTATCATCCAGGCCGCCCACACCGGGACCGTGGTGACCTTCGACCCCCTCTGGACCTTCGGACTGGTCGGCGCCGGCCGACCGTAGAGCCCGGTCCGCCGGACAGCAGGACAGCCGGCCCAGCGGGCCCAGCGGGCCCAGCCGGCCCCGGTAGGGTCGTGCCGAGAGCCGCATGACACTCCACCTCTCCATCATCGTCCCTGCATTCAACGAGGCCCACCGGCTGGCCGACGGAGTGCGGCGGTTCGAGGCCGCCGTGGCGGACGGCGCGGTGGACCTGGGACGGACGGAGGTCCTGGTCGTCGACGACGGCAGCACCGATGGGACGGCGACAACGGCCGAGGAGCTCCTGGCCCCGCTCCCCCATCACCGGGTGGTCACCAATCCGTCGAACCGGGGGAAAGGCGCAGCCGTCCGCACCGGGGTGTCGCTGGCCGCCGGGGCGTACACCGCCTACATGGACGCCGACATGGCCATCGACCCCCATGCCATCCCCCTGCTGGTGGACGGATTGACCACCAACGACCTGGCCATCGGGTCCCGGGCCCTGGCCGACTCGATGGTG
>DAIMIK010000147.1:0-3466 GCA_036722795.1 Acidimicrobiales bacterium
GCGAACTCGCTGTCGACCCCCACGATGGACAGCAGGGGCTCCCACCCCACGTCCTGGCCCACCGGCATGTCCACGTGGGCGTCGGTGTGGACCTGGACGATGCGGGCGGTGCCTTCGGCGCGCTCGAGGTAGCGCCCCGCCCAGTAGACGGCTTCTGCCATTCGTGCCAGCAGCATGGTGGGCTCCTTCGGTTGGAGATCGGATGCGACGTCGTTCGGTTCGTGGTCGGGGTGGTCGGGGTGGTCATGGTCGCCGACGCCGTGGTCGTTCATGAGCCGCTCCCTGAGGGTTCGTTCAGCGGAAGGCTGTCGCCACCCCGGGTGTCGACCACCCAGGTGTCCTTGCTCCCGCCTCCTTGGGACGAGTTGACCACCAATGAGCCGGCCTGTCTGGCCACCCTGGTCAGGCCACCCCTGGTGACATAGGCGCCCTCGGGCCCGAGCAGGGTGAAGGGGCGCAGGTCGACGTGGCGCGGAGCCACCTCACCCTCGCACAGGGTGGGGGCGGTGGACAGGGGGATGATCGGCTGTGCCACCCAACGGTTCGGCTCTTCCTCCACCTGTTTGGCCGTGCTGGCCATCTCGTCCTCGGTGGCCTGGGTCCCCACCATCACGCCATAGCCGCCCGATTCGTTGGCCGGCTTGACCACCAGGCGCTCGAGGTTGCTCAGCACGAAGTGACGGGAGTCCTCGTCGCTACAGCGGAGGGTGGGCACGGTGGCCAGGATCGCCTCCTCGTCGAGGAAGAAGCGGATGATGTCGGGCACGTACGAGTAAACCTTCTTGTCGTCGGCAATGCCCGCTCCGGGGGCGTTGACCAGGGCCACCCGACCGGCGCGCCAGGAGCGCACGAGCCCGGGCACGCCCAGCATCGAGTCCGGCCGGAAGACCTCGGGGTCGAGGAACAGGTCGTCGATGCGCCGGTAGATCACGTCCACCCGCTGGAGGCCGTCGATGGTCCGTGCGTAGACGCAGTCGTCGTCCAGGACGACCAGGTCGCTGCCTTCCACCAGTTCCACGCCCAGTTGCTGGGCCAAGAAGGCGTGCTCGAAGTAGGCGGAGTTGTAGATCCCCGGCGTCAGCACCACGATGGTCGGGTCGCCCGTCGACGGGGACACCGAGGCCAGCATGTTGGCCAACCGGCCGACGTAGGGGTCGACCGGCTCGATGCTGTAGTGGCGGAACATCTCGGCGAACACGTGCTTGGTGACCATCCGGTTCTCCAGCAGGTACGACACGCCCGAGGGCACCCGCAGGTTGTCCTCGAGCACGTAGACGGTCCCGTCGCCGTCGCGGATCAGGTCGCTGCCGCAGATGTGGGCCCAGATGCCCCCGGGCGGGTCCACGCCGACGCACTCCCGCCGGAAGTTCGGCGACCCGGCCACCAGCTCGGAGGGCACGATGCCGGCGCTCACCGCCCGTTGGTCGTGGTACACGTCGTCGATGAACAGATTGAGGGCGTTGAGCCGCTGGACGAGGCCCGACTCGATGAGTTGCCACTCGTCGGAGGGCATCACCCGGGGAATGATGTCGAAGGGCCAGGGGCGGTCCACCCCGGTCGACCCCTCGTAGACGGTGAAGGTCACCCCGATGGCCCGCATCTCGCGGTCGGCGGCGTCCTGGCGTTCGGACAGCGCTTCGGGACCCAGCTCGGTGAAGTGCCGCCACAGGGCCTCGGCCGCCGGCCGGGGCACCCCGTGGGGGCCGACCATCTCGTCGTAGAACTCGCCCGGATCGTAGGAGGGCCAGGGGGCCGTCCGCGGATCGGGACCGTCCTCGGGCGCGTCGGGCGACTCGGCAGCTTCCACAACCCCTTTGATACGACGATGATGGGTCCGATGGGTTGCCACAGTGTTTCCGCTCCGTGAATGTCAGGTTCCGGTATCATCGTCACTCGGTGCCGGGCGTCGCTCCGGGTCGCACCATCGTGGTCCTGCATGGGATTCGAGACGGATCCGATCGCCCGCGAGCGATCGTGTCGCTTCGAGCCACTCCATGCAGTCTCATGCCTTGCGACCCAGGACGGTGCAGCAAGCACGAGCGACCCTCGGGTCGGCCGGCACTGCCAGGCGGTCGCGTCATGGTGTCCACAGCGGATCTCCGCCGTGGCCCCGAGCGTGGCCGAAGAACCGACGACACACAGGAGACGCCGTGCCCGCTGAGACCCACGTGGAGAAAGGTCCGCTGGACCGCAATCAGGTCCTCGACCTCATCCGCGACCTCCTGGCCGACATCCTCGAGATCGAGCCCTCCGCCATCGCCGAGTCGTCCTCGTTCGCCGAGGATCTCGACGCCGACTCACTCGCGCTGATCGAGCTGGTGGAAGGCCTCGAAGAGGAGCTCGGAGAGCGCTCGGTGGGCTTCCGCATCGACGATGAGGACCTCGAGGAGTTGCGGACCGTCCGGGACGCCGTGGACTACGTCTACGCCAAGCTCGGAGGGTCCTGAAGGTCCCGATGGCCGCCCCCACCGAACCGTGGGCTCCTGGCGGGGAGAACGCTCTGGCCGACCGGATCGGCCACCGGTTCGAGGATCCGACGCTCCTCGAGCGGGCCATGGCCCACCGGTCCTGGTGTGCCGAGCAGCCTGACCGGACGTCCAACGAGCGCCTTGAGTTCCTCGGGGACGCCGTCCTCGGTCTGCTGGTGGCTGAGTACACCTACCAGGCGCACCCGGAGCTGTCCGACGGGCAGATGTCCAAGGTGCGGGCGTCGGTGGTGAACACCAAGGCCCTGGCCGAGGTGGGTCTGGGTCTGGGTCTCGCCGAGCACCTGCGCCTGGGCCGGGGCGAGGACCTCTCCGGTGGCCGGGCCAAGGAGTCGATCCTGGCTGACGCCACCGAGGCGGTCATCGGGGCGGTCTATCTGGACGGGGGGCTGTCCGAGGCCCGCCACCTGGTCCTCGACCTGCTGGCCGACCGCATAGCGGTGGCGGTGGGGGAGCCCGGCGAGTCCGATCACAAGAGCCGCCTCCAGGAGAAATCGGTGAGCCTCGGTCGGGGCGTCCCCCGCTACGACGTCGAGGGGTTCGGGCCCGATCATGCCCGGAGGTACCTGGCCACGGTGTACGTTGCTGGCCAACGCCTTGGCAGGGGGGAGGGGCGTTCCAAGAAGGACGCTGAGCAGGTCGCCGCCCGGGCGGCCTGTGGGGCGTTGGAAGTTGAGAGAGGCGGGGGGAATGCCTGAGCTTCCCGAAGTCGAGACCATTCGGCGCGACCTCCAAGGCGAGGTCGTGGGCCGCAAGATCAAGTCCGTCGAGGTCCGCAACGGCCGCACGGTACGGCGCCATCCGAGCGCCAAGCAGTTCCGCGCTCGCTTGGAGGGCCACACCATCAAGGCGATCGAGCGCTCGGGGAAGTACCTGCTCCTCGTGCTGGACGACGGCTCCACCCTTGTGGTGCACCTGGGCATGAGCGGCCAGCTGCAGCGGGCCAAGAGCGCCAAGGAGCCCAAGGCCCCCCACACCCA
>DAIMIK010000148.1:0-3044 GCA_036722795.1 Acidimicrobiales bacterium
CCGCGGCCATCGGCTCCTCGATGATGTAGGCCTTGCGGGCACCGGCGTACTCGGCAGCTTCCATCACCGCACGCTGCTCGACCCCGGTGATCCCCGAGGGCACGCAGATGACCATGCGCGGCTTGGCGAAACGACGCTGGTGCACGCGGTGGATGAAGTAGCGCAGCATCTTCTCGCAGATCTCGAAGTCGGCGATGACGCCGTCCTTCAGGGGGCGGATGGCCTGGATGTGGCTCGGCGTGCGCCCGATCATCCGCTTGGCCTCGGCTCCCACGGCCAGCGGCCGGCCATCCTTGACGTTGACGGCCACCACCGAGGGCTCGTTCAGGACGATGCCCCGGCCGCGGACGTAGACCAGGGTGTTGGCGGTACCGAGATCGACCGCCATGTCACGGCCGAGAAGAGAAAAACTGTTGTCGCGCATCAGAGATGCACTCCTCCGTCAGTAGTGGGTCGGGACTTCGCGAGTGCGTGTGACCACACCTGGGCTCCGCTGCACTCGTGCTTCGCTGCAAGCGGCATCTGGCCCCTCAGGCTACGGGAATCGGCGGGTGGGCACAAGGTCGCCCCACCGCCGGCGTGGCGCCGCGGGGGTCCGAGTGCAGGTCAGAGCTGGTGCGGACCCGCGGATGGCCCCTGCCCGCCAGCAGCCGGCGCAGGCCGTCTCCGGCGGGCAGGGGCCCGTTCGCGCCCGACCCGCTCAGTCCAGGCCCGGGAAGAAGATCTCGATCTCCCGTGCCGCCGACTCCGTGGAGTCCGATCCGTGCACGAGGTTCTCACCCATCTCGAGGGCGAGATCGCCCCGGATGGTGCCGGACGCAGCGTCCACCGGGTTGGTGGCGCCCATCAGGTTGCGCACCACCTTGTAGGTGTCGTCAGGGCCTTCCACCACCAGCACCAGCGCCGGAGAGCGGGTGATGAACAGCACCAGCTCCTCGAAGAATGGCTTTCCCTGGTGCTCTGCGTAGTGCCGTCCGGCCACCTCCGCAGTGATGGTCCGCAGCTCGGCGGCGACCAGACGCAGGCCCTTGCGCTCGATCCGGCCGATGATCTCCCCCGACAGGCCGCGTTCGACCGCATCGGGCTTGGCGATGACAAGAGTTCGTCCCACGAGCGGGGCAGGCTAGCCGACCACTCACATCCTGTCAGACCCCGTGCCCCGGGCGGAGGTCGAGGCGATGACATGGACCGCCAACGCGGTCCGGTTCACGCCGTGTCGTGGACCAACAGCCGCCGCGCATCCGCGACCACGTAGAGCGAACCGCACACGACGACGCCGTCGTCCGGCCCGGCCCGGCCGACGGCCAGGCGCACCGCCTCGGCGGGGGATCCGGCCAGGGTGACCTCCATCCCCAGGCTGGCAGCAGCTTCGGCCACCACCTCGGCCGGCAAGGCGCGCGGGGACGTCGGGGCGCAGGCCACGATCGACCGGATCCCGGCGGTCAGCAGGGCCTCGAGCATTGCCGCCGGATCACGGCCCGACAGCATGCCGACGACGGCGACCGCGTCGCCGTCGACGTTGAACTCCTCGACCAGCGAGCGGGCCAGGGCCACCATGCCCGCGGCATTGTGGGCACCGTCCACCACCACCAGCGGATGGCGGCCGATCACCTCGAGTCGCCCGGGTACCAGTACTCCTGCCAGGGCCTCGGCAACCACGTCCTCGTGCACCGGGACACCGAAGAACGCCTCGACGGCAGCCAGGGCGCAGGACGCATTGTCCCCCTGATGGGCGCCGTGCAAGGGGAGCAGCAGCTCGCCGTAGGCAGCACCCGGGGTGCGGAGGTCGATCAGGCGGCCACCCACTGCCAGTCGGTTGGCGGTGCAGCCGAACTCCTGGCCCCGGGCCCAGACCTCGGACGCCCCGGCCCGCAGCGCTGCCTCCCGGAGCACCGCGACCAGGGTCGGGTCGGACTCGCCGATGACAACTCTGCTGCCCGGCTTGAAGATCCCCGACTTGTCGCGGGCGATGTCCTCGAGCGTCGGGCCGAGCACCTCGGTGTGGTCGAAGCTGATGTTGGTCACGACGGCCACGTCCCCGTCGACCACGTTGGTGCAGTCCCATCGGCCGCCGAGGCCGACCTCCACGACGGCAACGTCGACGGCCTCGTCGGCGAACCAGGAAAGTGCTGCCGCCGTCAGCAGCTCAAACCGGGTGGGCCGGTCCCCCATCAGCTGCTCCAGTCGGGCCAGCGACTCGAGCACATCGACGAAGGCGTCGTCGTCGATGGGCACCCCGTTTCGCGCCATGCGCTCGTTGACCCGGGCCAGGTTGGGGCTGGTGTAGGTGCCGACCGACAACCCCTGGCAGCCGAGCAGCGCCGTGGCCATGGCCGCGGTGGATCCCTTGCCGTTGGTTCCGGTGATGTGCACGGACCGGTAAGCGGTCTGAGGATCGCCCAGCAGGCCCATCAGCTCGCGCGTCCGGTCGAGGGTGGGGAGCGACCGGCGTGACGGCATGGCCGACTCGAAGTCGATGTGCGAGTCGAGCCAGTCGAGGGCGTCGGGAAGATCGTCGAAGTTCACGATTGCGTGCGCAGGGCCGAGCGGGCGGGGCCCGACGTCGGCCCGCGGGCTCGCTCCGGTCGAGCGCCCCTAGGAGGCGGCCCGGCGGCTTCGGGCGGACTTGGCCGGAGGGCTGTTCAGCGGCACCAGGGTCGGATGAACCTTGTCGAGCACCACGGCACGGTCCACGACGCACTTGGAGATGTCGGTCCGGCTGGGCAGGTCGTACATGACCTCGAGAAGGACCTCTTCGAGGATGGCGCGCAGCCCCCTGGCCCCGGTCCCCCGGAGCAACGCCTGTTCGGCCACCGCCTCGAGGGCGTCTTCGGTCAGCTCGAGTTCGACCTGGTCGAGTTCGAAGACCCGCTTGTACTGGCGGGTCAGGGCGTTCTTGGGCTCGACCAGGATGCGGATGAGCGCCTCCTTGTAGAGGTGGGAGACCGCCCCCACCACCGGCAGGCGGCCGATGAACTCGGGGATCAGCCCGAACTTCATCAGGTCTTCGGGGAGCACGTGGCGGAGCAGCTCGGAGTCGTCCC